>DJOQ01000001.1 GCA_002437245.1 Ruminococcaceae bacterium UBA6434 | reverse complement strand
ACTACTTTATTATACGAGGAGGAAAAGCTTTGGCTTCAGAACTTAAAGAATTGGTCTTTAAGATGAACAGACTTGACTGTTATAAGCGCTACGCCATGCATAAAATGCTTCGTGACAGCGGTGTGTATTTCGGTCAGCCGCCGGTGCTTGATTATCTTACCGAGCACGGTAAATGCACGCAAAAGGAACTCTCCGACGGCATAAATGTTTCGCCGTCCTCGGTTGCCGTATCCGTAAAAAGAATGCAAAAAAGCGGGCTTATCACAAAAATTTCGGATGAAAACGACCTGCGCTGCAACAGGATAGCTCTAACCGAAAAGGGTATACAGCGCACCGAATATATACACAGCCAGTTTGATAAGCTTGATAAGAGAATGTTCGACGGCTTTTCAAAAGAAGAACTTTCACTTCTCAACAATTTTCTCGACCGTCTTATTGACAATATTTCGGACGATGTTCCGAGCGAAAAAGCTATTTTGGAAATGATGATGAGACCACACGAAAAAGGAGGCGACGGCAATGCGTAAACTTATGAAATACGCAAAGCAGTATACTTGGCAGTCTATAATCTGTCCCATACTGATGCTCGGCGAAGTAGTGCTTGAGCTTATGCTGCCGTTTTATATGTCGTATATAATCGACGTAGGTATACCGAACGGCGACAAAAAGTATATTATCGAAATAGGTCTTAAAATGGTACTTATGGCGGTAGGCTCGCTCTTCTGCGGAGCCACTGCGGCAAGACTCGCGTCTGTTGCAAGTATGGGCTTCGGTACAAATCTTCGCACGGCTATGTATGAGAGTATTCAGAATTTCTCGTTCTCGAATATCGATAAGTTCAGCACGGCTTCTCTCGTAACGCGAATGACTACCGATGTTACTCAGATACAGAATATGTATATGATGATGCTGCGAATCTTTTTCAGAGCGCCGCTTATGTTTATAATCGCGCTCACAATGAGCTTTAAAATAAGCAAAACGGTATCAAACACCTTCCTCGTAGTTATTCCGATAATTATAATTTTCCTTGCAATATTCGGACCTGTTGCAATAAAGCGCTTTAAAAAGGTGTTTCATATGTTCGACGGGCTCAATGCTTCGGTTCAGGAAAACCTTATCGCAATGCGCGTAGTAAAGGCGTTTGTCCGCGAAGATTACGAAAAGAAAAAATTTAAAAAGGCAAACGACGACCTTATGGAAGCGTCCGTAAGCGCCGAAAAAATGATGGTAATGGCGCAGCCGCTGATGATGTTTTTGATGTTCGGCACCATACTCACAATTACCTACATCAGCTCAAAGCTCATATTAAAGGGTAATATGGAGATAGGAAAATTCAGCACTCTCACGACCTACGTTATGATGATACTTATGTCTGTCATAATGATAGCCATGATATTGGTGCAGTATGTTATGTCAAGAGCCGCCGCGGCACGTATAGCCGAGGTGCTCGAAGAAAAGCCCGACATAAATGACGACGACGCTATGCCGAACCTTAAGGTTAAGGACGGTTCCGTAGAATTCAGAAACGTAAGCTTCAAATACAGAGCCGACGGTAAAAAGAATGTCATAGACGGTGCAAACTTCAAGATAAATCCCGGCGAAACCGTCGGCGTTATAGGCGGAACGGGAAGCGCCAAGACAACGCTCGTAAGCCTTATACCGAGACTTTACGACGTAACGGACGGCGAGGTTCTTGTAGGCGGCGAAAACGTAAAAAAATACAAACTGTTTGAGCTACGCGAGGCGGTAAGTATGGTGCTTCAGAAAAACGTTCTTTTCTCGGGCACTATTATGGATAACCTCCGTTGGGGCGATGAAAACGCCACCGAGCAGGAGGTAATAGACGCCTGTAAGGCAGCTCAGGCTCACGACTTCGTAATGAGTTTCCCGGACGGCTACAATACCGACCTCGGTCAGGGCGGCGTCAATGTATCGGGCGGTCAGAAACAGCGCCTTTGCATTGCGCGTGCTCTCTTAAAGAAACCCAAAATACTCATTCTTGACGACTCCACGAGTGCGGTAGACACGTTTACGGACTCCAAAATCCGCGAGGCGTTCAGAAATGATATACCGAATACCACAAAGATAATAATTGCCCAGAGAATAAGCTCTGTTGAGGACGCCGACAAAATCATAGTTCTCGACGACGGTAAGATAACCGATATAGGCTCACATTCGGAGCTTATGGAGCGAAGCGAAATATACCGCGAAGTATATACTTCTCAGCAGAAGGGTAATAAAGACGAAGGAGGCGAGAACTGATGCCGAAACCTCAAAGGGGACAGGGCGGCTTCCAAAAGCCGAAAAATCTCGGTAAGACAGTTTCAAAGCTCGGCTCTTACCTCGGCAAGTCAAAAGGGCTTCTGATTCTTGTTGTAATCTTTGTTCTTTTAAGCTCTGTCGGAATGATTGCGTCCTCATATTTCATAAAAATAATTATAGATAACTATCTTGTTCCCATGACAAACGGAACCATGGCGCCCGATATCGGCGCCATAGCAAAAACGCTTCTGAAAATGGCACTGCTGTTCGTATTCAGCTCGGCAGCCACTTACGTGTATGCAAGACTTATGATACAGGTGTCGCAGGGTACGGTAAACACGATAAGGCGCGACCTATTCGATAAGATGCAGGATTTGCCGATAAGCTATTTTGACACTCATACCCACGGCGACCTTATGAGCCGCTATACAAACGACGTCGATACCGTCCGAAATTTCCTGAGCAACGGTTTTGTGCAGGTGATTTCCTCGGTTATCAGCGTTATCGCAACCTTTGTCATGATGCTGTACCTCAGCTGGCAGCTCACGCTTCTTGTAATCCTGATGCTTATAATCATGCTGATTGTAATCAAGGTTATAGGCGGCAAGAGCGCGCTGTACTTCAAGAAGCAGCAAAAGGACCTCGGAGCGGCAAACGGCTACATCGAAGAGACAATAGAGGGTCAAAAGGTCATAAAGGTCTTTAATCACGAGGAAAACGTCAAAGAGGAATTTGCCGTGCTTAACAATGCACTTAAACATTCTTCAACCAACGCAAATACCTTTGCGAGCGTTTTGATGCCCATAATGGGTAACCTCTCAAATATCAATTATGCCGTAATTGCCATGGCAGGCGGACTTCTCTGCATAGGCGGCTTTACCACAATCGGTACAATAAGCTCGTTTTTACAGTATTCAAGATCGTTTTCACAGCCCATAGCAAACCTCTCTCAGCAGGTAAATAATATACTTGCGGCTTTGGCAGGTGCAGAGCGCATATTTGATGTTATCGACAGTAAGCCGGAAGAGGATAACGGTTATGTAAAGCTCGTAAATGCAAAATATGACGAGAACGGAAATTTAACCGAGTGCAAAGAGCATACGGGGCTTTGGGCATGGAAGCATCCGCACAGCGGCGACAACACCGTAACCTATCAGAAGCTAGAGGGCGACGTTGTGTTTGAGGACGTGTACTTCAGCTATGACGGCAAAAAGACGGTTCTCGATGATATTTCGCTCTATGCGAAACCGGGTCAGAAAATTGCGTTTGTCGGCTCCACGGGCGCAGGCAAAACCACAATAACCAATTTGCTCAACCGTTTTTACGAAATACAAAAGGGCAAAATCCGTTATGACGGAATAAATATCCAAAAGATATGCAAGAGCGATCTTCGCTCCTCGCTCTCGATGGTGCTTCAGGACACACATCTGTTTACGGGTACAATTGAAGACAATATACGCTACGGCAAGCTTGACGCTACTCACGAAGAGGTTGTGAACGCCGCAAAGCTCGCCAACGCCGATTCGTTTATAACGAGACTTCCCGACGGTTACGATACGGTTATAACAGGCGACGGTGCAAACCTGAGCCAAGGTCAAAGACAGCTCCTTGCGATTGCGAGAGCGGCTGTAGCGGATCCGCCCGTACTCGTACTCGACGAGGCTACAAGTTCCATAGATACCCGCACCGAGCACCTTATAGAAAAGGGTATGGATAAGCTGATGAAGGGCAGAACCACCTTCGTAATAGCTCACAGGTTATCCACGGTACGCAATGCGGACGCCATAATGGTGCTTGAGCACGGTAAAATAATAGAGCGCGGAAGTCATGACGACCTGATTAAACAGCACGGCAAATATTACCAGTTGTATACCGGTCAGTTTGAATTGTCATAAAAATATCCGTGATTTTTTTCGGGGGAACATTGCTTTGTGCTTTGTTTCCCCGAAAATTTTGTCTGCTTAAGACAAAAGGAAAAGTTTTACAACGCAAACTTTGTTAATTTTCAAACTTTGCTTGAACTAATCCGCGAAATATTGTATATTTAATTGTAGTGTCGTCACATCAGATATCTGTGAGGTGAAACAAGCTTGGCAAGGTCGTTAAAAAAACTTATTGCCGCTGTGTTTTGCCTTGTTTTGCTGTTTGAGCTGTCTTCGTGTTCGGCAAATACAAAATCGGCGGAGCAGACGGGATTTTCCATGGGCTCTCTTGTCGGTATAAAGCTGTACGGAAAAGACGCTTCGGCTTTGGAAAACGCAAACCTTTTGGCTGAAGTGGTAAAAACGGACGAGCGCATTTCAAAAAATTATGAGGGCAGCGATATATACAGAGTAAATGCCTCGGGTGAGCGCGGAGAAACGGTGAGCAAAGAGACTTACGACGAGCTTAAAAGCGTTGCTTCGGTGTATTCGGCGTCTCACGAAAGGGCTGCCGTTTTGTCGGGTGCGCTGACGGAGCTTTGGGGCTTTGATACGGACGATTTTCGTCTCCCGAGCGAAGATGAAATTTTATCCGCAAAGGAAAAATGCGGTGACGACAAGCTGATTTTCGGCGACGGCAACACGGTTTATATCCTGGACGGCGCAAAGCTCAATCTCGGCTCTGCCGGCAAGGGAATAGCCCTTGACGAAGCGATAAACAGGATAAACGAAATAAATTCGCAGGGCGGAAAAATAACAGGCGCCGTAATTTCCGTCGGCGGCAGCGTTGCAACATACGGTTTGCCGCAAAAAAGCAAGACGTGGTCTGTCGGAATACGCGACCCGTACAAATCGGAAAACGATTATTTTGCGGTACTGTCGCTTACCGATGCCTTCATATCCACCTCCGGCGATTACGAAAAAAGGTTTACCGCCGAGGACGGAAAAACATATTTTCACATTTTGGATTTGACCACCGGCTATCCGGTGCAAACGGAGCTTACAAGCGTTACGGTAAAGGCTCCCACGGGGCTTTTGAGCGACGCCCTGTCAACGCTCTGCTTTATTCTCGGAAAGGAAGAGTCTCTGCCGATACTTGAAAAGTACAATGCGGACGCGGTGTTTGTTTATAAGGATAAAACCGTTTTTGCGACGGACGGCATAAAGCCGTATGTAAAAATAACAAACAGCGATTACTCTCTTGTCTGATATGGAAAGAAAGCTTTTGGGAAAGCACGGCGCGGCGCTTATAATTTTTACGGTTATAGTAATTGCGGCGCTGACGGCGTATAAATATACGAGGGCAAAAACCTCGCTCACCGCCGTTGTCATGTCGGACGGTGCAACGGTTTTGTCGCTGCCTCTCGACGAGGTTACGGAAAAGCGCGAGTTCACTCTCGACAACGGTATGGTAATAGCTGCCGAAAACGGCGAAATATGGGTTGAAAGCGCCCCGTGTAAAGATAAGATATGTGTGAGAACTGGAAAGCTGAGCCGCTCGGGGGAAAGTGCCGTGTGCGTGCCGCTTAAAACGGTTGTAAGCGTAAAAGGCGCTTCCGAAAATATAGATGTGATTACATACTGATATGAAGATAACGAATACAAAATCATATAAGGCAGCATTTACGGGTATAACCGCGGCTGTGGCAATAACCCTCTCTTTTCTTGAGGGGCTGATACCGACGGCGGCGTTTATGCCGCCAGGGGCAAAGGCGGGATTTTCAAATATAGCCGTTATGTTTGCCGCGTCCGAACTCGGGCTTTTACCGGCACTTTCGGTGGCTCTTTTAAAATCGCTGTTTGTTTTTCTTACGCGCGGTGCCACGGCGTTTTTTATGTCGCTTGCCGGCGGAGTGCTGAGCACTCTCGTAATGTATTTGTTATTCCGTTTTTCAAAAAATGTCGGATATATAGAAATAGGTATTTTATCGGCTTTGGCTCATAACGCGGGGCAGTTTTCGGTTGCCGCGGTTATGGTCTCTGGAACTTCCGTTGCAGGATATGCCCCCGTGCTTCTTTTGTCGGCTCTCGTTACGGGCGCCGTCACGGGCAGCATACTGAAGGCGGTTATGCCGAAGCTCCATAATATAGATAAAGATGTCAAGGGAGGAAGATGAATGCACTCTGAAATAATAAAACCGGTAAAAAAAGTCAGAGGCGGCGTAAATGTCTCGCATGAGAAGCATACCAAGGATATGCAGGCAAAACGCATTCCGGCTCCGGAAACGGTCACGCTTCCGATGAGCCAGCACATTGGCGCACCGTGCACGCCAACCGTCAAGGTCGGCGACAGAGTTCTGGTGGGTCAGGTGGTAGGTGATACCGATAAGTACGTGAGCGCACCCGTGCACGCGTCCGTATCGGGTAAGGTTACGGCTGTAAAAGAAATACGCACCGCCACAGGGCTTGTATCTCAGGCTGTAATTATCGAAAACGACGGGCTTATGGAAGAGGCGGAATTTACTCCGCCTAAGGTAGAAAATCACGATGACCTGATAAAGGCGGTCAGAGCTTCCGGCGCGGTAGGACTCGGCGGAGCGGGCTTCCCGACTCACGTAAAGCTCAATTTCCCGCAGGACGGCAGCGTTGACACACTCATAATAAACGCGGCGGAATGTGAACCGTATATAACGGTTGACTACCGCGAATGTCTCGACAATTCGTGGGACGTAATGAGCGGAGTACACCTTTTAAAGAACTTGCTGAATTTCAAGAGAGTTATAATAGCCGTTGAGGACAATAAGCCCGACGCCATAAAAATTCTTGAAAGAATAGCCGAAAAAGACGATCCCGACGACATAATCAAGGTTATGCCGCTTCGTTCCAAATATCCGCAGGGTGCAGAAAAAATGATGATACTTTCCGCAACGGGCAGACGAGTTCCCCCCGGAAAGCTCCCCTCGGACGTAGGCTGCGTTGTTATGAATGTAACCTCCGCGGCATTTATTTCACGTTATGTAAAATCGGGCAAACCGCTTGTTTCGCGCTCGCTTACGGTTGACGGCTCCGCAATAACCGCACCGCAGAATGTGCGCGTTCCGATAGGCACCGAGATAGATTATATAATCAAGGCGTGCGGCGGCTTCCGTGAGCCTCCGGTTAAAATAATTACCGGCGGACCCATGATGGGCACCTCGATAGTCGATACGCACCACCCGATATTAAAATGCAATAACGCAATTTTGGCGTTTACCGATAAGGACAGAAGCATTAAAGAAGAAACGGCTTGCATACACTGCGGCAGATGCGCAAAGGTATGCCCCATGTATCTTCAGCCGACGGTAATACACAAGTATGCGGTTCAAAAGGACGTAAAGAGCCTTTTAAAGGCAGGCGCAATGGTTTGTATGGAGTGCGGTTCGTGCGCGTATACGTGCCCTGCCGGCAAACCGCTTGTTCAGTTTATGCGTGACGCAAAATCAATCGTAAGATCGGAGGCGCAGAAAAAATGAGTGAAGAAAATATAATGCTTACCGTATCTCCGTCGCCTCACAAGCGTTCAGTCGATACAACAAGAAGCATAATGCTCGACGTAATTATAGCCCTTATGCCGGCGCTTATAATGTCGGTGGTGCTGTTCGGTTTCCGTTCGCTCCTCGTTACGGCGGTAAGCATTCTCTCGTGCGTTCTGTTTGAATACATAGCGCGCAAGGTTATGAAAAGAGATAATACCATAGGCGATTTAAGCGCCGTGGTAACGGGTATTCTTTTGGCGTTCAATTTGCCGTCCACAATGCCGATTTGGATGGTAATAGTCGGCGACGCAGTTGCAATTATCGTCGCAAAACAGTTCTTCGGCGGCATAGGTCAAAACTTCGTAAATCCCGCGCTTGCCGGCAGAATAGTGCTTATGACGTCGTTTGCAAATGCGATGTCGGACTATCCGGCTCCGTTTGCGTGGAGAAATATCTCTGTGGACGCTGTTACGTCCGCAACGCCTCTTTCACAGATGACAAGCGTGTATAAAGCAGGCGATATAGACGCGGCAATAAATGCCGCAGGGCTTCCCACGCTCACAAATATGTTCTTCGGCGTAAGAGAGGGCTGCCTCGGCGAAACGTGCGCCGTAGCGCTGCTTCTCGGATTTATCTATCTTTTAATACGTAAGGTAATATCCCCCGTAATTCCGCTCTGCTTTGTCGGCACGGTTGCCGTAATAATGCTGATAGCGGGCAAGGGAAGCCTTACCTTTACGGCATATCAGCTTTTGTCGGGCGGTCTTTTGCTCGGTGCAATATTTATGGCTACCGATTACAGTACCTCGCCTATAAGCACAAAGGGAAAAATAATATTTGCCGTAGGATGCGGAATTGTAACCTCACTCATAAGGATATTCGGAAATTTGCCCGAGGGCGTTTCATTCTCGATAATTCTTATGAACATTCTCGTTCCGCATATTGAGCGTCTCACAACTCCCAAGCCTTTCGGAACTCTCAAGGAGAAAAAAGAGAAAAAGGAGGCGGCAGCGTGATGAAAAAGAAATTCACCGCAAAGGACATTTTGGTTCCTACCGTTTCACTCTTTGTGATTTGCCTTGTGGTCACCGCTCTTCTGGCGGTCACAAATATGCTTACGGCTCCGCAGATACAAAAGCTGTCAAAAGAGACAGAGGATAAAACAAAGGCAGAGGTCTTAGCCTCGGCAGACGAGTTTTCGGACGCTCTTACGGTGAGCGCCGACGGCAATGACTACACATATTATGTGGGGACTGCCTCCGGCGACACAGTAGGTTATGTGTTCAAAACCTCGGCAAAGGGTTACGGCGGCGACATTGACCTTATGGTGGGCATTGATACAAGCGGAAAAGTTACGGGTGTGTCAATACTCTCTATAAGCGAGACGGCAGGCCTCGGTATGAATGCCAAAAACGAGAGCTTTATAAATCAGTACATAGGAAAGTCCGGTACGATAGGCGTTTCCAAAAACGGTGCGTCCGATACCGAAATTCAGGCTCTTACGGGAGCTACGATAACATCAAAGGCGGTAACGTCGGCGGTAAACACGGCGCTCAGTCTTTATTCACAGATAGGAGGCGAGAAAGTTGGCTGAAAAGAAAACGATATTTCAGGAATTTTCCAAGGGACTTTTAAAGGAAAACCCGGTTTTAAGACTTGTTCTCGGAACGTGTCCCACACTCGCCACCACCACATCGCTTGAGAGTGCCATAGGTATGGGAATTTCGGCTGCCATAGTTTTGGTTTGCTCAAACATAGTAATTTCGGCACTTCGCAAGGTAATTCCGTCAAAGGTAAGAATTCCCTGCTACATAGTTGTCATAGCCGGCTTTGTAACGATAGTACAAATGCTTGTTAAGGCTTATTTGCCGGCGCTTAACGATATGCTCGGCGTGTATTTGCCCCTTATAGTCGTTAACTGTATAATTCTCGGCAGAGCCGAGGCGTTCGCAGGCAAAAACAGCGTTATACGTTCGGCTGCCGACGGCCTCGGTATGGGCATAGGCTTTACCTGCGCGCTCATAATAATGGGCGGCATCAGAGAGCTTCTCGGCGCAGGCAAGCTTTTGGGTTTCCAAGTGCTTCCCGAAACCATACCGCCTATGACAATATTTGTTTTGGCTCCCGGCGGATTCTTCGTGTTCGGTATGGTTATGGCGTGTGCAAACCGCCTTGCCGAAAAGAAAGGCAAACCGAAAGCGGAGCTCCATTCGTGCTGCAGTTGCCCCATGGCGGCTTCGTGCAGTCTTAAAGACAGCGGCGACAAGTGCGAAAACGAGAAAAAGGAGGCGGCTGAATAATGAAAATATATTTATCCATAATTTTGACCGCTATTCTTACAAACAACTACATACTCTCAAAATTCCTCGGTATATGCCCGTTCCTCGGCGTATCCAAAAAACTCAATACAGCCGTCGGTATGAGCCTTGCGGTAATTTTCGTAATGGTTATCTCTTCGGCGGTTACTTACCCCTTAAATACATTTCTTGATAATCACGGGCTCGGCTATCTCCAGACAATAGTGTTTATTCTTGTAATAGCCGCTCTTGTTCAGCTTATCGAGATAACATTAAAAAAATATATACCGTCGCTTTATAAGGCGCTCGGCATATATCTTCCTCTTATAACAACAAACTGCGCCGTGCTCGGCGTTACCATACTCAACATAACCGAGGGCTACACCTTCCTCGAGGGACTTGTCAATTCTTTCGGTTCGGGCGTAGGCTTCCTTGTGGCTATGGTAATGTTCGCAGGAGTCAGAGAAAAGCTTGAAACTGCGGATATACCGAAGTTTTTGCAGGGCTTGCCCATAACACTCGTTGCCGCAAGCCTTACTTCTCTTTCGTTCCTCGGCTTTTCCGGCCTTGTCGAAGGCATATTTGCATAAGGGAGGCTTTTAAATGAACACGATTTTATTAGCTGTTATCCTTGTTGCAGGCATAGGCCTGATATGCGGACTCGGTCTTGCCGTGGCGAGCATAGTTATGGCTGTTCCCAAGGACGAAACAGCCGAAAAAATAAGAGAATGTCTCCCCGGAGCCAACTGCGGCGCGTGCGGCTTTTCGGGCTGCGACGGTTATGCCGCGGCGCTTTCCGAGGGAAAGACAAAAGCGACTAATCTCTGCGCTCCGGGCGGAGCCGATACTGCAAAAAATATAGCTGCGGTGCTCGGCGTAGAGGCAGGCGACATAAAGCCCATGGCGGCGTTCGTTCACTGCAACGGTACTCACGAAAACAGTAAGTTAAAACTTAACTATGAGGGTCAAAGAAGCTGTAAAATGGCAAATCAGCTGTTCGGCGGACCCAAAGACTGCGTTTACGGCTGTATAGGCTACGGCGACTGCGTAAACGTCTGCGAATACGGCGCAATAAGCATTTGCGACGGCGTCGCGAGAGTAGACCCTCTTTTATGTAAGGCTTGCAAAAAATGCGTAAATACCTGCCCCAAAGGACTCATCGAGCTTTTGCCGCTGTACGACAGAAAAGCCGCGGTAACATGTAAAAACCACAACAAGGGCGCGTTTACGAGAAAAGAGTGCAAGGTTGGCTGCATAGGCTGTATGAAGTGCCAAAAGGTTTGCCCCGTAGGCGCGGTTACGGTCGAAAACAACACGGCGCACGTGGATTACAATAAATGCGTCGGCTGCGGAAAGTGTGCCGCAGGTTGCCCGACAGGTGCTATACATATAGTTACTCTCGGTAAATCATAATCATCGGAAGGATATCTTAATGCAGGATTTTGAAACAGCTGCCGGTATAGTCCCGGAGGAAAGACAGTTAAAGTGGCAGAAAACCGAATTTTACGCTTTTTGCCATTTCGGAATGAATACGTTTACGGGAAAAGAGTGGGGCGACGGCAAAACGCCGCCCGAGGTTTTCAATCCCACCGATTTTGACGCCGAGCAATGGGCAAAGGCGGTTAAAAGCGCGGGTATGAAAGCCCTGATTTTAACCTGTAAGCATCACGACGGATTTTGCCTTTGGCCGTCCGAGTACACGGAATATTCCGTTAAGAACAGCCCTTTTAAAGGCGGAAACGGCGACATTGTAAAGGAGGTTGCCGAGGCTTGCCGCAAATACTCTTTGGGCTTCGGCGTATATCTGTCCCCGTGGGACAGACACGAAAAGACCTACGGCAGCGGAGCCGAATACAACACGTATTATAAAAATCAGCTCCGTGAGCTTCTCACAAACTACGGCGACATCTTTTGCGTATGGCTTGACGGCGCGTGCGGAGAGGGTCCCAACGGCAAGGTTCAGAGGTACGATTGGAACGGTTACTATTCTCTCGTCCGCGAGCTTCAGCCGAACGCGGTTATATGCGTCAGCGGACCCGACGTCCGCTGGATAGGCAACGAAGCCGGCGTGTGCCGTTCGTCCGAGTGGAGCGTTGTGCCGGCGTGGCTCTCCAAAAACGACTATATCGCCGAAAAATCTCAAAAGGTTGACGACGAGAAGTTCCGCAAAAAGCATAACGAAATGACTCTTGACCTCGGTTCGCGCAAGGCGATAAAGGGCGAAACCGCCTTTATATGGTATCCTGCCGAAGTGGACGTCTCAATTCGCCCCGGCTGGTTTTACCACGAAAACGAAGATACAAAGGTCAAATCCTTAAAGAAGCTCTACGATATTTATGTGAAATCGGTAGGCGGAAACGCCGCCTTGCTCCTCAATATTCCGCCAGACAGACGCGGTAAGATAGCAAAGACGGACGAACTTACACTCGACAGCTTCGGCAGACTTTTAAAACGTCAGTTCCCCGAAAACCTGGCGGCAAACGCCAAAGCTACTTCGTCAAGCGAGACCGACAGCGAGCATCTTGCCAAAAATATAATAGAGGACGACGACTCGCTTTATTGGCAGGCGGCGTCGGACGACGAAGAGCCGGAGCTTGTGATAGACTTCGGAAAGAGCATAAATTTCGACAAGTTGGTTCTTCAGGAAAATATAGCAACAGGTCAGCAGATAGAGTCGTTTAAGATTTATTACGAGAAAAACGGCAAATGGAAAAAGCTGTATAAGGGCACCGTTATAGGTTACAAGAAAATTTGTCTTTTAAAGCGTGCGAAAACAGCCCGCAGGATAAAAATCGTAATAACCTCATACAGAGTAAAGGCGACTCTGCTGAAAGCCGAGGCTTATCTTTCCGAATAAGCTCGGAACTCCCCCTAAAGAAAAAAGCTCAGTCTTGATTTGCGCCGTTTCGGGAGTAAATTTAATAATCGGATTTGTAAAACGGCTGAGGCGAGACTCAGCCGTTTTATTTTGTGCTTTGCGTCTTAAAATTTTAAACCGTCAAATATTAATATCATACGAAATTTCAGAAAAAGTTTGTGAGTATCTTCTCGGCACACAGCAGAGAAGTATTTTCTCTGCCCTCTGACAATTTCTTTTCCGTCGAAAACATATTTCGCGTCGCTTCAAAAAGCGAAAAAACAGCCTCGTCGAGAAACTCACCCAAAAGAGCCGACGGTATCGCCGTTGATTTTAATAATTCGGACTGCGGCAACAAAAACCGTGCGGCGGACAGATTTCGGCGGTTCGGGAAATCGTATTTGTGCGAGCTGTTTTCCGTAAAAAAGCCGACGGAAAGAGACGGTATGATAAGATGCTCCGAAAGACCGCCTAGCGAACAGAAAAAAACCTGATAGCTTTCGCCGAATTTTCGGAGCCTGACGCACATTGCCGATATAAGCTCGTTTGACAGTGCGCCGCACTCGTCTTTTATAACAAAAACCGTTTCGCACTTTTCAAATTCATCGCAGATACATTCAACACCCCACGGGGTTACCGCACTTGCTCTTAAGAACTTTGGGCAGCTTTTCTTTTCGGTCTTTACTATGCCGCTTCGTTTTAAAAATCTTACGGAGTAATCGACAACACGGCGTTTGTCAAGGCTTTTTTCGGCTTCGGTATTGAGAACTTTTTTTGCCGCTGCCGAGGCGCACAGGTATCTTTTACAGCTTTCGTTAAAAACCGCAAATGCATTTTCGCTTTTATTTGTTTCGGGCGTTTCAAATTTCGGATGAATATCGGAAAAATCGTCGAGACTTAAAAAAATCAAATTCGGTTTCGGGTAATTGCCGCCGTTACAGCCAAAATAAACACTGTCGGCAATTACGGCATTTTTTTGCGGTATGTTAAGGGCGCAAAGCTCGTTACCGCCGTATATCGAATAAAATTCGTCGCATTCGCGTGCAAAACGGTTCTTTAAAATGCGCAGAGTCTCACGGCGCAAAAGACCCGTGCCGCCGCACAGAAATATATATGTACCGTCATCTTTTTCGGGAAACAGTCCGGAGCGCATATCGCCCGGCAAAAGCATACTTTTCACGCTATCGCCTCCTTTTGCCATAATATGAGAAAGCGCCGTCTCCTGTTACAGCGGCGGCGTGTTGCCGTTTTTAATTAGGACGGATAATCCGCAACGCCGCTGCTTTTAAAGATTATGATTTGACATATTTGATACTGTGAGTTATAATATGTTCGCACTTCGGGGAATTCCGAAATGCTGAAAAAACAATAAATCAAATAATATAAAAACTCAAGGAGTGACTTTCAATGCCATTGGTAACAACGACAGAAATGTTCAAAAAGGCTTATGAGGGCGGCTATGCAATAGGCGCTTTCAACGTCAACAATATGGAGATTATTCAGGGTATCACAAGAGCTTGCAAAAAGGACAATGCACCCGTAATTCTTCAGGTTTCCGCAGGCGCAAGAAAATATGCTTCCCATAACTATCTTGTAGCTATGGTAAAGGCTGCCGCAGAGGAGACCGGTCTTCCGATAGCTCTTCACCTTGACCACGGTCCCGATTTCGAAACCTGTAAGGCATGCATAGACGGCGGATTTACTTCGGTTATGATAGACGGTTCTTCTCTTCCGTATGAGGAGAATATCGCACTCACCAAGATGGTAGTTGAATATGCTCACGCTCACGGCGTAGTTGTTGAGGGCGAGCTCGGTACTCTTGCTGGTATTGAGGACGCAGTTAACGTAAGCGCCGAGGATGCTTCTTATACAAGACCCGAGCAGGTTCTTGACTTCGTTACGAGAACAGGCGTTGATTCACTTGCCATAGCCATAGGTACAAGCCACGGCGCATACAAATTCAAGCCCGGTCAGAAGCCGCAGCTCCGTTTCGACATTCTTGAAGAAGTCGGCAAAAAGCTCCCCGGTTTCCCGATAGTACTTCACGGCGCAAGCTCTGTAAATCAGGACCATATCAAGATGATAAATGAATACGGCGGACAGATGCCCGACGCTATCGGTATCCCCGAGGATATGCTTCGTGAGGCTGCTAAAATGGCTGTCTGCAAAATCAATGTAGACTCCGATAT
>DJOQ01000023.1 GCA_002437245.1 Ruminococcaceae bacterium UBA6434 | reverse complement strand
ACATCATTGTCAAACCTACAGCCCCGAAAAAAGTTTAAATTTGTTTATTTATAGAGGTATACTCTCGCTTCATACGGACGTAAAGCGCATATGTCTTTTTTCGCGGGAGCGTCGTGGTAGTTTGAAATAAGCACTTCGCCCTTTGTAAGGTCAAAGCCCTTGGGCGCACGGAATGTTACGGTGCGGTCGGCAAACGAGCACACTATAAGAGCTTTTTGACCGTTAAAGTTGCGTTCGTAGCAGTAAATCTCATTGCTTTCGTGGTAATGCTCCTCATAATCGCCGTAAATGATTATCGGATTTTCCTTTCTTACCTTTAAAAGCTTTCTGTAATAGTTGAGAATGGAATCGGGGTCTTTTTCCTGCTGCGCCACGTTTATTTCGGTGTAATTGGGATTTACGCCGAACCACGGCTCTGCCGTAGAGAAGCCGCCGTATTCGCTTGAGTCCCACTGAACGGGTGTGCGTGCGTTTTCGCGGCTTGTTTTATTTGCGATTTTAAGATATTTTTCGTCCGAGAAGCCGAACTTTTTAAAGAGCCTTTGATTGTTAAAGGTGACAACGTCCTTGAATTTGTCAATGCTGTCAAGGTGGTTGTTGAGCATACCTATTTCCTGACCCTGATAAATAAACGGCGTGCCGCTCTGCATATAACACATTGTGGCGAGCATCTTGCCGCTTTCATTGCGGAATTTCTCGTTGCCGTAACGGCTTATTATTCTCGGGTGGTCGTGATTTTCAAGGTAAAGCGCGTTCCACGCCCTGCCGTAGAGCTTTTTCTGCCAGCGTGTAAACGCCGATTTCATCTTTTTAAGGTTAAAGGGCGTCGCTATTGTGTCGGTCATAAAGCAGTCTGCCTGCATATGGTCAAAGCTTATCATCATATCAAGCTCTTTATCCTGACCCTCAGTAAAGCTGAGTGCGTCGTCTGCTCCGGTCATCGGCGATTCACCGACAACAAAGCAGTCGTAATTGTTGAGTACGTCGTGGCGGAACTCCTTGAGATACTCGTGAATATGCGGACCCTTGTTGTAATTTTCTATACCGGTAGCTATCGGCAGCGGGAAACCGTTGGGCAGCCCCTCTTTTTTCGATATAAATGTAATAACGTCCTCACGGAATCCGTCAACGCCCATATCGAGCCAAAAACGCATAATGCTCTTTACTTCTTCGCGAACCTTGGGATTATCCATATTGAGGTCGGGCTGTTTTTTTGCGAATACGTGCAGATAGTATTCGTCAAGGTCTTTGTCGTATTCCCAGGCGCCGCCCTCAAATGTGGAGAGCCAGTTGTTTGGCGGACGTTTTCCGTTTTTGCCTTTGCCCTTGCGCCAGAAATAGTAGTCGTGATAAGGATTGTCGTCGCCCTTTTTGCTCTCCTTGAACCATTCGTGCTCATCCGAGGTGTGGTTAACGACAAGGTCCATAAGAACTTTGAGCCCTCTTTTGTGTGCTTCGTCAAGAACCTTTTTGAACAAATCAAGGTCGCCGTAGTCGGGCGATATATTTTTGTAGTCGGAAATATCGTATCCGTAGTCCGCGTTCGGAGACGGATATATAGGCGAGAACCAGATGCCGTCCACGCCGAGGCTCTTTATGTAATCGAGCTTATCAAGAACGCCGTAAAGGTCGCCTATGCCGTCGCCGTTTCCGTCTTTAAACGAGCGGCACCATATCTGATAAAAGGCGTCCTCTTTATACCAAGTATTATCCACTTTTAATACACCTCTCTGAATACAAATTTAATATTTGCATTATATCACATATATATGGCAAAAACAATTGTGTATTTTTTATGAACAATGACGAGATAAAATGTACTAATTTATTATCAAAAGTATCTTTTTGTTTGCACAAAATGATGTTGAAATTTCTTCATTTAGTGGTATAATACACAGATGTAAATACAGATGTAAATAAAGGTCTTTGAAGACAAAAAGGAGGCTTTTTTGTGGAAAATACATTGAGACGTATTGTAGACGCAGACAGGGCATCAAGGCTCAGCGTCGAAAAGGCAAGAGAGCGCCGTGAAAATCTCACCGAGGAGCTTTCCCGCCGCAAAAAGGAAATAGAC
The DNA here is from genome assembly GCA_002437245.1 of Ruminococcaceae bacterium UBA6434. Classification (GTDB taxonomy): domain Bacteria; phylum Bacillota; class Clostridia; order Oscillospirales; family Acutalibacteraceae; genus Fimenecus. The sequence goes on along the minus strand of DJOQ01000023.1, from coordinate 18,287 downwards.
GCCGCTCATAAAAAGAACGCCGAGGACGCCGTAAAAAAGGCGCGTGAAAAGGCTGAGCTAAAAGTAAACCGTGCGTCGCTTAAACTTGAGAGTCAGACCAAACAACGGTCCGACACGCTCAAAAAAATCTATGATGAAAACTGCGACAAGTGGGTCGAAGACATCGTTAAAGCCGTTATAGGCTGAAAAAGAAACAAATTAACGAAAGGAGCGGCAGAAAATGAACTTTTCCGATCTGTCACAAAACGCCGTTCTCGCCAAGGCGAGGGCAATGTACGCCGGCACGCTGACAAATGAAAATTATGTTGATCTTGCAAACTGCCGCACCATCAACGAGGCTGCCAACTATCTCAAGAGCAGGACTTCATACAGCGAAGCGTTTGTTTCGGTGCCAAATGTCAAAATACACCGTGCCCGCCTCGAGGCTGTTTTAAAACGCTATATGCTCTCGCGTATAGCGTCGCTTTGTTCTTTTGAAAAGGCAATAGGTCAAAATCTTTATGAGATACTGCTCCTTAAAAACGACGTTGACTGCATAATAACCTGTGCCGATTATCTTGACAGCGACAATATAGGCGAATACCTTTTGTTTATTCCGAATTTCTTTAAAGAACATTCGGAGCTTACCATGCTCCCCTTAGAAAGAGCGCGTAATTTTGACGAGCTGCTTTCGGGGCTTCACGGCACAAGGTATGAGAGCATAATAAAAAAGGCGATGAACGGCAAAACGGAGTTCTCCGTTCAGCTTCTTGAAAATGTGCTTTATAATTTTTTGTACACAGAGGCTTCGTCGATAATATGCGAAAAATACAAAAAAGGCAAAAAACGCGAGGAACTGCTTGACTTCTTCCGTATGAGGTCGGATATGAAGACCATTGAGAGCATTTACAGGCTCAAAAAATATTACGGCAGCGGTTCCGATATACATACGGGTAATTTCTTTAACTCGGGAGTTACCTCATTCAGTGAAAAAGAGCTTGCGGGTCTTTTGGCGGCGTCGTCTCCGGACGAGGTTTTGGAACTGCTCAAAAAGACGCGCTACGGCAAATATCTTCCCGACGGCGATATGGTAATTGAGCGCAAGACCGCAATTATGCAGCTTCGCATAAACGAAAAGCAGCTTCGCTATTCAACACATCCCGAAACGGTATTTTTAAGCTATGTAGGGATAACGGAAAACGAAATGCAAAACGTAACCCATATAATAGAGGGCATAAGGTATTCGCTTCCGCCAGAGGAAATAATGAAATATCTGATAAAGTCGGATGATAAGTAATGAGGAAAGAGAAGTTTAAAAAAGTCCGTGTGCTTTGCGGCGAAGACAGCCTCCGCGATGTTTTGGCGGTTCTGCTGTCGGGTAATTTCAAAAGCGAAGCGCCCGTGACCAAAAATGAGGTCGCGCTTGATTTCAGGCGCGTCGAGGGCGACGACCCTTACGAAAAACCGATAAAGCGGCTCGCTTCGGTGGCTAAATATGCCGGCTGGAAATACACCTTACCGGAAAAAAAGCAGGATTTGCCGCAGGACTTTGACTCAAAGACCGAAGAGATATACAATAAATACAAGAAGTTTAAACGTGATAAGCAGCTCCTGCTTGAGCAAAAGGAGGAGTGCGAGGAGGGTAAAAAACGAATCCGCCTGTTCAGCGGCCTTCCCGTAGATATTCAGACTCTCACCGAGTGCGAATTCGTTAAGGTGCGGTTCGGTCATATGCCGAAGGATTGCCTTAAAAGACTTCTCGAAATACATAAAAACGACCCGTATATAGAATTTTTCAAATCATATGAGAGCGAGACCGATTGCTGGGGCGTTTATCTTGTGCCGAAGTCGGATTTTGAGCGTGTCGATTCCGTTTTTGCATCTATGCTGTTTGAGCCGATAAATATTCCGTCGGCGTCGGGCAAAGCCAAAAAGGTTGAGGAGCAGATAGATAAAAACATCGAAATTCTCAACCGACAGATACTTGAGGCCGAGGCACTTGAAGAGTATTACTTTAAGCTGCATTTCGAGCTTTGCAATTCACTTTACTGTACGCTCGTGAACGAGTCCGAAAAATTTGAAATATTAAGGAACGGACTTTTAAACAATAACTCATATATCCTGTGCGGTTTGCTTCCGCTGTCTACAAAGGACGAGACGGAGCAAAAGCTCAAGGAGATAGACGGTGCGTTTTACACAGAATCGGAAACGGTCAAGATTAAAGTATCCTGACTGACCTTATAAAAAAACCGAAAGGAGACGGTAAGGGCTATGGCTATCGAAAAGATGAAGCTTGTCAAAATAAGCGGCAGCCTTACAAAGCTTTACGACTTGAGTGCAAAGCTTTGCGAGAGCGAGTGTTTTCATCCCGATTCCGCGGCGAAATACATATCTTCGTCAATGGGATTTGTACCGTTTGTTGACGACAATCCGTATGCCGGTGAGCTGTCGGAACTTCGTGATATAGCGAAAGCTGCAAAATTTGATCTCGAATTTAAAAGCATAGAAGAAAGCGATTCGGACGTTGACGAAAAGGACGCGTCTTACCTTAAAGCCGTTGAAAAAAAGGTGATAGGGCTTTACGAACAGCGAAGCTCACTGCTTGACCAAAAGGCGGTTTGCGAGGGCGGTATTGAAAAATATTCGCACTTTAAAGGTCTCGGCATCGACCTTGACCAGGTATCGCAATGCGAATTCGTCAAGATACGCTTCGGTCATATGCCGAAAGAGAGCTATGAAAAGCTTAATACGGTATTTAAGGATAATCCTTACGTAATGTTTTACCCTTGCTCCGAAGACAAAACGGATTACTGGGGCGCATATTTCGCGCCGAGTGACAAGGTAAACGAGATAGACGGTATATTCGCTTTCCTTTTGTTTGAACCGTTTGAGGTCCCCGGAGCGGCAGGTACCGTTGAGGAAGTCCTTGAGCAGATTAAAAAGAGTATCGAGATAATCGAGTCTCAGATAAAGGAGACGGACGAAAAAATCCGTGAGCTTTGGCAGACCGAGCATGACCACTGCAATAAGATTTATTCGAATCTCGTATATCAGAATTCGCTTTATGAGCTTCGCTCTTATGCCCTGCACAACGATAAATACTTTATGTTTACCGGGTTCATACCGGAGGGCAGCGAAAAGAAGTTTAAAAAGGAACTTAAAAATGTCGATGAAATTTCGGTCGAGATAAGCGATCCTCCGCATGACGGCAAGACCGTGGTTCCGGTTAAACTCAAAAAGACGCCGAAGCTGTTTAAGGCTTTTGTTGATCCATACAGATTTTATGTTGATATGTACGGCACACCGTCGTATGACGATATAGATATTACGGGATTCGTGGCTATAACATATACCATACTTTTCGGTATGATGTTCGGCGATCTCGGTCAGGGCTTCGTTTTAATGCTCATAGGCATATTTATGTGGGCAAAGAAAAAGATAAAGCTCGGCAAAATACTTATTCCGTGCGGAATTTCGTCGATGTTCTTCGGCTTTATGTTTGGCAGCGTGTTCGGATATGAGCATATGCTCGACCCCGTTTACCACGCTTTCGGCTGGAAGGGCAAACCGATGACCGTAATGGAGAGCGTAAATACGGTTCTTTTGATAGCTATCGGCATAGGCATAGGGCTTATGATAGTTGCAATGCTGCTTAATATTTACGCATGCATAAAACGTAAACAATTCGGTGAAGCGCTGTTCAGCCAAAACGGGCTTACGGGACTTTTAATGTATCTGTCCGGTGTAAATCTCGCTTCGGGCTTTATGGGCGGCCCGTCTCCCATACCGAATAAGGTATGCGCCGTAATACTTGTTGTAACGGCGGTTCTGCTTATGATAAAGGATATACCGATAGGGCTTATCGATAAGAAACCGGATTGGAAACCGGAGAGCATCGGGGACTTCATACTTCAGAATGTATTTGAACTTCTCGAATATGTGCTTTCGTATTTGAGCAATACGGTATCATTCCTTCGTGTCGGCGCATTCGTACTTGTCCATGCAGGTATGATGATGGTTGTATTCTCACTCGCCGGCGCACATGAGAACATCTTTGTTATCATTCTCGGCAATGTTCTTGTCATTGCGCTTGAAGGTCTTTTGACCGGCATACAGGCGCTTCGTCTTGAATATTACGAGATGTTCAGCCGTTTCTATGAGGGCGGCGGAACGGCTTTCAAGCCGATAAAATTAAACGCGCAAAATTAAAAGTTGGAGGAATAAAATTATGTCAACTCTTTTCTATGTACTTCTCATCCTTGCACCCGCGGCAATACTTGCAACAGCGTATGCAATAATCAAAAAAAGAAATCAGGGCAGAAGCGTTAAGCGTTCAGTTGCGGTAAATCTTGCAACCTTCGCAGTGCTTACGGTCCTTATAGCGGCTCTTTCGGTAAGCGTATTCGCAGCAGACGATAATACCGCTTCGGCTGCCGACGCTTCGACAGCAACAACAGCTACCGAGACTGTTGATAATTCAAAGGGTATGGGACTTTTGGCAGCAGGCCTTGTAACAGGTCTTGCAGGTATCGGCGGCGGTATTGCCGTTGCCGCAGGCGCACCGGCTGCAATAGCCGCTACCGCGGAGGATCCCAAGTCCTTCGGTAAATCAATCATATTCGTTGCACTCGGTGAGTCCATAGCGCTTTACGGCGTTGTTATTTCAATCCTTATTCTCCAGAAAGTCTAAAACGGTTCGCGGCGGCACGGCGCTTTCGTATGTCGCCTTATGACCGAAAAAAGACAGACTGTGAGCTGTTTTGATTGCCGAAAGGCATATTTGGGGCTTCCCAAAAAAGATTACGGATACAAAGGGTAATTGTTATGAAATTCTTCTTGATAAGCGACAATACCGACGCTATGATCGGTATGCGTCTTGCCGGAATTGAAGCAAAGAGGGTGACTTCGCGCGATGAAGCCGAAAAAGCTTTTAAAGAGGTTTTGTCCGCAGAGGATATCGGCATACTGCTTATAACCGCAGGAGTTGCCGAGCTTTGCCCCGAAACGGTGAAAAAATTAAAGCAGGGCAACAGGCCGCTGCTTGTTACAATTCCCGACGGCGACGGAAACGGCAGAAACCGTGATTCCATTACCGAATATATCCGCGATGCCATCGGTATTAAGATTTAAAGAACAGTGAGGTGAGATCATGGAAGAAATCAACAGCAAAAAGACAGAGGCGTTCTTATCTGCCATAAAGGCTCTTGCGGACGAAGAGTGCAAAAATATAGACGAAGAGACAGACCGTCTGCGCGTCGAGCGTTTGCGCGCTCTCCAAAAAGAGGCTGAGGATCGCTATAAGGCGTATACCGAATACGAAACCGCACGCATAAAGGCAGAGTGTAACAGCGCTGTTTCCGAATGTGAAGAAAAATCAAGAAAAGAACTTACTGATCTTCGCGCAGAACTTTGCAAAAAGGTGTTTGACGCGGCAGGCGAAAAAATAAAAGAGTATACAAAAACCGATTCTTACCGTGAAAAGCTTATCTCTTCGGCAAAAGAGATTGCCGAGGCTTTTGACGGCGGAGATGTTGAGCTGTTTTTACGTAAAGAGGATCTCGTATTTTCCGACGATCTCAAGGCGGTATTTAAAAACGGTTGCGTCGTCACCGAAAGCGACGATATAGTTTACGGCGGTTTGAGAGCGGCGGATCGGAAAACGCACTGCCTTGCCGACGATACTCTTGATACAAAGCTCAAAGAGCAAAAAGAATGGTTCCTTGAACATTCGGGACTTTCCATCGAGGAGTGATATATTTGTCAGAGAATGTAATATTCGGTATCAACGGCCCTGTCGTTACCATAAAAGGCGAGACTGATTTGAGTATGATGGAAATGGTCTACGTCGGCAAAGAAAAGCTGATAGGCGAGGTAATCGGCCTTGATAAAAAGATGACCACCATTCAGGTATACGAGGAGACTACGGGACTTAAACCCGGTGAGCCGGTATATTCAACGGGGCTTCCCATGAGCGTTACCTTAGGCCCCGGAATAATCGGCAACATATTCGACGGTATCGAAAGACCCCTCCCCGCAATCGAAAAGAAATTCGGCGCTTTTATAGGCAAAGGCGCTCAGTTCTCTCCGCTTGACACCGAAAAGAAATATAAAGTAACCTTAAAGGTTAAAGTCGGCGACACAATTTTCGGCGGCGATATTTACGCCGAGTGCCCGGAAACGCCGGTAATAACGCATAAAATAATGTTAAGTCCTCTGCTTTCGGGTACCGTTACCGAGGTAATGCCCGACGGCGAATACACCGTAAACGATACGGTTGCAAAAATTAAGGACGAAAAGGGCAACATAACAGAGCTTACGCTTTTGCAGAAGTGGCCCATACGAAATCCGAGACCCATTAAAAAGAGACTCCCCGCCACTAAACCGCTTGTCACGGGTCAGCGTGTAATCGACACCGTTTTCCCGATAGCCAAGGGCGGTGCGGCGGCAATCCCCGGCGGTTTCGGTACCGGTAAAACAATGACTCAGCATCAGCTTGCCAAATGGTGCGACGCCGATATCATAATTTATGTCGGCTGCGGCGAGCGCGGCAATGAGATGACTCAGGTACTTACCGAGTTTTCGGATATTACCGACCCCAAGACCGGCAGACCGCTTCTTGACAGAACAATGCTTATAGCCAACACCTCAAATATGCCGGTTGCGGCACGTGAGGCTTCAATTTACACAGGCATTACAATAGCGGAGTATTACCGCGATATGGGCTATGATACGGCGCTTATGGCAGACTCAACTTCACGTTGGGCTGAGGCGCTCAGAGAAATTTCCGGACGACTTGAGGAAATGCCCGCCGACGAAGGCTTTCCGGCATATCTTCCGTCGAGGCTTTCCGAATTCTATGAGCGTTCGGGTTATACCGAAAACCTCAACGGCACCGAGGGTTCAATAACGCTTATCGGTGCGGTATCGCCTCAGGGCTCGGATTTCTCGGAGCCCGTAACGCAAAATACAAAGCGTTTTACAAGATGCTTCTGGGCGCTTGATAAATCGCTCGCTTATGCAAGACACTATCCGGCAATAAACTGGACCCTCTCTTACAGCGAGTATACGGGCGACCTTGCAAACTGGTACAGAGATAATGTTTCGCCCGACTTTATGAAATACCGCGAAGAGCTTTGCTCACTTTTACTTGAGGAAAACTCACTTATGGAGATAGTAAAGCTGATAGGTGCGGACGTGCTTCCCGACGATCAGAAGCTTGTAATTGAAATTGCAAGAGTAATCAGAGTCGGTTTCCTTCAGCAAAATGCATTCCATGCCGACGACACCTTCGTTCCGCTTGAGAAGCAGTTTAAGATGATGCACGTCATACTCCATTTGTACCACAGAGCAAAGGAAGTAGTCGCAAGGCAGATACCTCTTTCAAAGATAACAGCCACGGGACTGTTTGATAAGTTCACAAAGATGAAATACGATGTACCGAACAGCAATATAGGAATGCTCGATGATTACATCAAAGAAACCGACGCCGTTATGGACGGAATACTGAAGTAAGGTAGGTGAGCACAATGATAATTCAACATTTAAGACTTGACGCTATCAACGGCTCACTTGTTGAGCTTGACGGCGTAAAGGATGCCTCGTTTGACGAAATAGTTAATTTTAAGCTTGATGACGGCACACAGCGCACCGGAAGAATAGTTAAGATAGACGGTGAGCATATCACGGTTCAGGTGTTCGAGGGTACGCGCGGTATTTCTCTTCAGAATGCTTCCACAAGCCTTACCGGCAAACCCATGGAAATACCCCTTTCGCCCGAAATTCTCGGCAGAGTGTTCGACGGACTCGGCAGACCCATAGACGGTCTCGGAGAGGTTTATCCCGAAGAGAAGCGCGATGTTAACGGCGCTCCCATAAATCCCGTATCGCGTGAATATCCGCGTAACTTTATTCAGACAGGTATATCGTCGATAGACGCTCTCGCAACGCTTATACGCGGTCAGAAATTGCCGATATTCTCAGGCTCCGGTATGAAGCATAACGAGCTTGCCGTTCAGATAGTACGTCAGTCCACAATTTCCGATACCGAGGACTTCGCAATAGTCTTTGCGGCAATGGGCGTTAAAAACGACGTTGCAAATTACTTCCGCACTTCATTTGAAGAGGCGAATGTAATGAACAGGGTTGTTATGTTTTTAAACCTTTCAAACGACCCTATAATCGAGAGAATTATGACTCCGCGCTGCGCTCTTACCGCGGCGGAATATCTCGCATTTACTCTTCATAAACACATACTCGTAATTTTGACCGATATGACGTCATACGCCGAGGCTCTTCGTGAATTCAGCTCGTCCAAGGGCGAAATTCCGAGCCGTAAAGGTTTCCCCGGATACCTTTATTCGGATCTTGCCTCGCTTTATGAGCGCGCGGGTATGATAGAGGGCGTTGAGGGCTCTGTTACGCAGATACCCATTCTTACAATGCCCAACGACGATATTACTCACCCCATTCCCGACCTTACGGGTTATATTACCGAGGGTCAGATAGTTCTTGACCGCGACCTTGACTATAAAGGCATTTATCCGCCGGTCAACGTACTTTCGTCTCTGTCGCGTCTTATGAAGGACGGTATAGGCGAGGGATTTACAAGAGAGGACCATTCGGCTCTTTCAAACCAGCTCCTTGCAACATACGCCAAGGTTCAGGACGCAAAATCCCTTGCGTCGGTAATAGGCGAAGACGAGTTGTCGCCCGACGACAAATTGCTTATGAAGTTCGGCAAGGAATTCGATAACAGATTTTTAAATCAGAGCTTTACCGAAAACCGTACTATCGATCGGACTCTCGACCTCGGCTGGGAGCTTCTCTCAATGCTTCCGCGCCGTATGCTCGACCGTGTTGACGATAAGACTCTTGATAAGTACTATAAAGGCAAAAACTGAGCCCTTTAAAATTCGGAAAAGGAGGAAAAGCCGATGGCACAGGTGTTCCCGACAAAAGCCAATTTGATGGCGACGCAGAAATCTCTCGATTTAGCCAAGCTCGGCTATGAGCTGATGGACAGAAAACGTAACATTCTTGTCCGTGAGATGATGCAGCTCATAAGCGAAGCCAAGGAAGTCGAGGCAAATATAAATTCGGTATACGACAAGGCTTATTCGTCCTTGAAGCTTGCCAACATTACTCTCGGCGTATGCGGTAATTTCGCAAGGACCATACCTGTCGATAACGGTCTTTCCCTTGACTTTCGCAGCGTAATGGGTGTCGAGATACCGAAAATATCGCTTGAAGGCAGCAAGCTGATGCCGTATTACGGATTTAATTCGACAAACTCGCACCTCGACGAAGCCTATATAAACTTCAACGAGGCAAAAAAAATGACCGTAAAGCTCGCCGAGACGGAGGCTTCGATTTACCGTCTTGCGGATGCGGTCAAGAAAACGCAGAAACGCGCCAACGCGTTAAACAATATAATGATACCTCAGTTTACGGGTACGATTAAGTACATCTCCGAAGCGCTCGAAGAAAAAGAGCGTGAAGATTTTACAAGGCTTAAAGCCGTTAAAAATCAAAAAGAGGAGAAAAAACGCGAGGCGGAATAAAATTTTTAAGGGCTGTAAAAACTCGTTTTTACAGCCCTTTTTTACGTTCTTTTTTCGGACGCTTTTGCTGTTTTGCGGCTTCGACTTTTTATTTCATCGGTTTATTGCAAAGCAAAGCACAATAATATATAATTACTACTGTTTACATCACAATAAAAAGCGTCGGGAGATGGTTTTATCAAATCCGCAAAAAGAATAATTTTAAAAATCCTTGCCGTATTGTGTTTTGCGGCAATATCGATACTGCTTGTATTTTCCGTGAGGTATTATATGAAAACTCATAAAAATAAAGAAACCGTCGGCAAAACCGACACCGAATTTAAAATGAACGAATCCGGTACAAAAATAGCGAATATACCGTACGGCGAATACATAAAAGAATGTTCTCGGCCGAACGAAGCGGCAGTGCCCGCCGTTAAAGAGGACGCTTCGGGCGAAGAAAACAGCAGGGCGATAAACGCCGCCGTAAATTCCCTGCCGAACGGCGGTACGGTGCTCATTCCCAAAGGAGAATACCGCGTCGGAACAATTACGCTGAAAAGTAACATCACGCTGTTTGTGGAAAGCGGCACTAAGCTCGTTTCGCTGACCTCCGAGGAAAACAGAAATTCGGATACGCCTTTGTCGGGTGCCGTAATCTATGCCGAAAATGCCGAAAATGTGACTCTGACGGGCGGCGGCACGATTTGCGGCAGCGGCGAGAGCTATACCTTATCTCCTGAGGACGCAACTCCGCTCTATGCTTTAAAAGAATTTAATCTGTATACACGCGTTATAGAGGCAAGGCGCAGAATTCGTTTTGCCTCGGATACGAACCGCAGCAATGTAGTTCTTTTTAAAAATTGCAAAAATATAAATATAAATAATATTGTGCTCTCCGACTCCGCCTCGTGGACATGCGTTTTAAACGGCTGCGAGAACGCCGAAATTAAAGACGTTGTCATAGATAATAATATGCACGTGGCAAATACGGACGGAATCGACGTCTACGGCAGCAGCTTTGTAAATATCTCTCATTGCTTTATAGCTACGGGCGACGACGCCTTGGTGCTGAAATCCCCCGAAAAAGAGATAAAAAACGTAAATGTCACAAATTGTGTTTTGTCAAGCTTTGCAAACTGCTTTAAAATAGGCACCGAAACCGAGTTCGATGTGAAAGATGTCGGCATTGAAAACTGTTATTTCTTCCTACCGGATGGAATTACGGGCGGATATTCTGGAATTGCGATTGAATCCGCCGACGGAGCGGTAATACAAAATGTGACGGCGGAAAACATCACAATGGACGGCATCAGTTCTCCCGTTTTAATCTGGCTCGGCGACAGACTTAAATATGACAAAAAGACCGTGGGCGGAATTGACGGCGTGGTTATTAAAAATGTTTCGGCTCAAAATACGGAAATGCCCTCGGCTGTAACCGGCTGTAAGCACAAGGGTGAAATATACCGCGTCAAAAACGTGTCGCTGCAAAATGTTACCGCGGTATACCGTGACACTTCGGAAAATCTAACCGTGAAGCAAAATGTGAGCGACGGCTCTATGAACGACTATCCGGAAATCACGCGTATTTCGCATCGCTATTTTATATCTCACGAGATGAGCGATTATTATGATTTGCCATGCTATTCGCTGTTTTTACGATATGCGGAAAATACGGACTATTCGGGGCTTAAAACTACGCCGCGTTCTTGTAATGAGCGTGACGAACTCTATATTGAGGATTATATTCAGTGACCTAATCGTGAGCAAATATAAAAAATGCTGTGGAACGTATGTTCCACAGCATTTTTATATCTGTATAAGCTTATTTGATTTCAACTATCCAGCCTTCGGGAGCTTCAATCTTGCCCATCTGAATTCCGGTGAGAGTATCATAAAGCTTCTTGATGGTCGGTCCCATCTCGTCCATACCAGACGGGAAGCAAATTTCCTTGCCGTGGTCGTATACCTTGCCTACTGGAGATATAACGGCAGCGGTTCCGCAAAGACCCATCTCTGCAAAATCGGAAAGCTCGCTGAGGTAAACTTCTCTTTCCTCAACATTGAGGCCGAGGTAATCTTTTGCAACTGTTACAAGCGAACGTCTGGTTATAGACGGAAGAATTGACGGGCTCTTCGGAACGACTACGGTGCCGTTTTTATCAACAAAGATGCAGTTGGCGCCGCCGGTTTCTTCAACCTTTGTTCTTGTAGCGGGATCAACATAGAGGTTTTCATCAAAGCCGTTCTCATGGGCGTCAACTATGTTGTAGAGCGACATTGCGTAGTTAAGACCTGCTTTGATATGACCGGTTCCTCTGGGAGCTGCGCGGTCAAGGTCGGTTACACGAATGGTGATGGGTTTTGCGCCGCCCTTAAAATAAGGACCTACCGGAGTTACAAATATACGGAACTGATATTCGTCGGCAGGCTTAACGCCGATAACCGGATTTGAGCCGAACATATACGGTCTTATGTAAAGTGTAGCGCCCGAACCGTATGGGGGTACATAGTCGATATTTGCTTTGACTACTTCTTTGACAGCCTCTACGAATTTATCTTCGGGGAATACGGGCATTTTAAGGCGCTCGCATGATGATTTCATTCTTGCGGCGTTAAGGTCGGGACGGAAGCATACCGTTCTGCCGTCTTCCGTTGTGTACGCTTTAAGACCCTCAAAGCAGGACTGCGAGTACTGAAGAACGCCTGCGCACTCATTGATAACGACGTTGGGGTCGGAGGTAAGTCCGCCCTCCCATTTGCCGTCTTTAAAGTTGGCAACGTATCTTTTGTCTGTGGGGATATAGCTGAAGCCTATTGAACCCCAGTCAATATTTTTCTTCGCCATAGTATTACTTCTTTCATAATTTGTATTTTTATTAATTATACACACATTTTCGATTTTGTGCAATAGATTATGTGCGCTTTAACGCGGCGTTTTGACGAAATATCGGCGGATTTTTGCCATCGGGTTATAAAATATGTTGTTTATAATGTCTGTTTATGTTAAAATAATATAAATTGTGTATAAAACTTTTATCGGTGCTGCGAAGTCGTTATAACATTCGGCTTATTGTGCCGAACCAAAGATTGGGTGATGATTTGTGTCTGTTTATACAGAGCGTGCCGCTGAGCTTTTCGGTAAAGGGTTTAACTGCTCGCAAGCTGTTTTTGCGGCGTTTTGCGACAAATTCGGAATGGATGAAAAAACGGCTCTCAAGGTTGCGTCGGGTCTCGGCGGAGGCGTCGGCAGAATGAGAGAGGTCTGCGGAGCTGTGTGCGGAGCGGCTATGGTTGCAGGTATGGTATACGGCGACGATACGGGCGAAAACAGAGAGGCAAAATCCTATACGTATAAAAAGGTTCAGGAAATTGCCGCAGAATTCAAAAAAACTAATCCGTCCATAATCTGCCGCGAGCTTTTGGGCATTTCAAAAAACACCGCAGCTTCTCCGGAGGCGGAAAAACGCACGGCGGCATATTACAAAAAGCGCCCGTGCGCCCAAATAGTTGAGGACGCCGTCAGAGCCACGGAAAAAGTAATTTTTTCGGAATAACCTACCATCGGTACAAAACAAAAACGAAAGAGAGTTCTTTTATGAATAAAAATACAGCTTTTGTTTCTTCTGAGGAGGAGACGATATACATAGGAAACGAAAACACGGTGCGTGAAATATCCGTATCGGGTAAAGCTATGCGTACCGTTCGCATAGTCAACAGGCGAATGACAGAGACTTCCTGTGCTCCGTCGGACGGCTCCGAGGAATTTGTAATATCCTACAAAAAAGGCATATTCGGTAAGGGCAAAATATTGTCCTCCGAATGTAAGCTGAAAAGCACGGAGCTGAAAGAGGAGGAAACGGTTAAAAAAGCCGTGTTTTGCTTTGAGCCGTACCGTATTCATTCTTCGGACGTATTTGTGCAGGTGACATTTGAGGCGAGAGACTCGGATCCCGTCATCAGAAAATATGTTACCGTATCGTCAAGCAATCCCGACAATTTGTTTATCGATTATATTGACCTTGAATATCTCGCGCTCGGCGACGATGTGAAAATGCGTTTTTCAAGACCCGATATGGAAAAGGCGTATCTGTCGGAATTTCAGACTGCTCTCGGTCAACCTATATATATAAACGGTATGTATTTCGGCTGCGAATTTCCGACCACCGACAATAACATAGAAAATGAAACGGCGCACATAAGGTATTACGCCGGCAAAACTCTGCGTGAGCTGTCAAACGGCAAGGAGACTTATGTTTCGCATCCTGCTGTGAGCGGTGCGGCGCGCAGCTTTGATATGGAGGTTGTCAGAGCGGATTTCCTCGAATATATCAAGGGTATTGCAAAACCGATTTATCTTCGCACTCAGTATAATTCCTGGTATGACCATATGCTTGATATAACAAGCGAAAATATCCGAGACTCGTTTTTTGAAATCGAAAAAGGACTTTCAAGCGCCGGCGTGCCGCCTCTCAATTCTTATGTCGTGGACGACGGCTGGGTTGATTACGATAAGGATTTTTGGTGCTTCAACGATAAATTTCCAAACGAACTCTATGAGAGCTCTGCGCTCAGCAAAAAGTTTTCGTCGGAGTTCGGGCTTTGGCTCGGACCACGCGGCGGTTATAATCTGAAAACCGACAGGTTCGGCAGAAGAATGGAGCGTTCCGGCAAGGGCGGTTATAACAGACAGAGCCGCGATGTGTGCGTGGCTGATCACCGATATACAAAAAATGTACTCGATTTCTTCACCGACTGTATGGAAAAATTTGATATCAATTACTGGAAGCTTGATGGTTTCCTCCTGAAGTCATGTAAAAATAAGCATCACGGGCACCCCGTAGGCGGAAAACACGGTATGTACTGTTTTACGGACTGCTGGGAAAACTGGACGGATATATTTGAAAAAATGCACCTTCTCCGTAAGAAAAAGGGTAAGGATCTCTGGATTAACCAGACAAGCTATTGCAACGCAAGTCCGTGGCATCTTATGTACAGCGAGAGTTTTTGGATGCAAAACAGCGGAGATATAGGTTTTATAGATAAAACAACCGACGGAGAAAAGCTCTGCGGAAGCGATATCGATAAAATGCTTACATATCGCGATTCAAAATATTTTGACTTCCACAGAAAAAGACAATATCAGTTTCCGCTGTCAAATATGTATAACCACGAGCCTATTTACGGAAATTCCGCAAAAATTCATATGACGGATGAGGAATTCCGCAAATATATGTATATGATATCAACGCGCGGAACCGCATTTTGGGAGCTTTATTACAGCTTTAACCTTTTTACGCCGGATATGTGGCTTATCAATGCCGATGTTTTGTCGTTTATCAGGGAGAATTTCAATATATTGCGAAATTCAAAGCTGATAGGCGAGTCCCCCGATACGGGCAGCGTTTACGGCTACTCGGCGTGGGATAACGCAAACGGCATAGTTTCGGTGCGAAATCCGGCAAATAAAAAGCAGAGCTTCTCGTTTGTCCTTGACAGAATTATAGGAGTTGCCGAGGGCGCCGAAAATATGACGTGCGTAACGGTTTTACCGTATACGGAAAAACCCGATGAAAGAAAATACTCATACGGTGATACCGTTTCGGTGGATTTAGAACCGCATGAAATACGAATTTTTAAATTTACAAACGAAAGTACAGCTCCGTTAAAGCTTACAGAGGCAAAATTTATCGACGAAAAGACAGTCGAATTCAGATTTAACAGTCATATAGCTGTAAATATGAGCACCTTTACACTTGACGGCACGGCTCTTAAAAAAGAGCTTCGTGCCAATTACAGTGATGTCAGAGTATATTTGCCTGCCGAGGGCGAAAATTTACAGAAGTTTGCCATAGATGCGGATGTAAAAGATATTTACGGCAACGTTCTTTCCGAAAAAGTACCCGTAACATATTTCAAAAACGGCTGTATACCTACAACCTACGGCGTTTCGGGGCGCGGCGACTTTGCTCTTAGGCTGACGCTTTCGGGTGTTCCCACAGACGGTATGATACTTCTCGGCGGCAGAGATTTGAGCCTTTTTGCCGCAAACGGGAAGCTTGTTTTCGACGTTAAGGGAATTAAGGCGAAATCCGATACCGTAATCGCGGGCAGAGATAATGTAAAGGTATACGCCTTGCGTGAGAGAAACGGTATGATTAAGCTCTATACGGACGGCAACCTCGACTGTTCGGGCTACGACGCAAGACTTGCAGGCTGCGATATTGCCACAGGAGAAATAAAATGCGGTGCAAGCGTTAAAAATATCGAGATTTTTAACCGTGCATTCGGTTTTGACGAGATAAAGGACTGATATTATGGAAGAGAAAAAACTCCGCGACTGCCTTGTTGCAAAGACGGACGGCAAGGCCGAGCCCGATAATATCCTCATAGCAGGCGGCATAAGAATAACGGTCATATTTCCGAATCTTATAAGGGTCGAGTGCGGAAACGAAAAATCGTTTTGCGACGACGCAACACAGAGCGTATGGTTCCGCAATCACGGTAAGGTCGATTTCACCTTCGAAATAACAAAGACCAAAATCATAATAAAAACCGAAAAAGCCGAATTTTGTATAAACAAGAAAAACGGCACGGCGGTGTACGCCAAAATCGGCGATATGGTATCAAGCTGTGACAACGGCGAGAATTTAAAGGGCACGGCGCGCACGCTTGATCGGTCACGCGGCGCGGTTCCGCTCAAAGACGGAGTTATCTCGCGTGACGGAGCGGCTGTATTTGATGACAGCAAGTCGCTTATAATGTGCGATGACGGCGAAGTGAGGCCACGCAAGGCAAAAGAACGTGATATATATGTGTTTGCCTACGGCACCGATTATATAGGAGCGGTAAACGCTCTTTACAAAATCACGGGCGAGGTGCCGTTGGTGCCGCGTTTTGCGCTCGGCAACTGGTGGAGCCGCTATAAGGCATATACGCAGAGCGAATATCAAAACCTGATGCTTGAATTTAAAAAGCGAGATATTCCGCTTACCGTTGCCACGGTTGATATGGACTGGCATTGGGTAGACATAAAAAAGCAGTTTCCGCAGTCGGGCTACGGTAAAAAACGCCCGGCGTTCTGGTCGGACGGCTGGACGGGATACAGCTGGAATACCGAGCTTTTCCCGGATTACAGGGGATTTTTGAAATTCCTGCACGAGCAGGGGCTTAAAGTTACGCTTAACCTGCATCCTGCTCTCGGTATACGTTCGTTTGAAAACTGTTACAACGAGGCGGCAAAGGCCATGGGGCTTGACCCTGCCGAGAAAAAGCCCGTTAATTTCGATATAACCGATCCGCAGTTTGTAAATACATATTTTGATAAGGCACATCATCCGTATGAAGATGAGGGAGTCGATTTTTGGTGGATAGATTGGCAGCAGGGCACAAAGAGCAAGCTGCCGGGGCTTGACCCGTTGTGGGCGCTAAATCACTATCATTATCTTGACAGACAGCGTTCCGGCAAACGGCCGCTCATTCTCTCGCGGTATGCCGGCATAGGCTCGCACAGGTATCCTCTCGGCTTTTCCGGCGATACCGTTATGACTTGGCGTGCACTTGACTTTCAGCCGTATTTTACTTCTACCGCGTCCAATTGCGGATATACTTGGTGGAGTCACGATATAGGCGGCCATTGTTTCGGCAAACACGACGATGAAATGTATGTTCGTTGGGTGCAGTTCGGAACATTTTCGCCGATTATGCGCCTGCATTCAAATCAGGATCCGCTCTCGGGCAAGGAGCCGTGGAATTACGGTTGGGACGCCGAAATGACGGCGGAACGCTATTTAAGGCTCCGACACGAGTTGATACCGTATCTCTACTCTATGAATTACCGCACGCATAAATTCGGAAGAGCGCTCTGCGAGCCGCTATACTACAATAATCCCGAGTGTGAGGGCGCCTACAAATGCCGCAACGGATATATGTTCGGCAGCGAGCTTTTGGTTTGCCCCGTCACATCAAAGATGAACAAAAAAACGCGCCGCGCCGAAACTCACGTTTGGCTGCCTAAGGGGCGCTGGACAGATATCTTTACGGGCAAAATATATCGCGGTTCCAAGACGGTCAGAATACACAGCGAGCTTAACACAATGCCGGTTTTTGCGCGTGAGGGAGCTGTAATTCCGCTGTCTCTCGACGAAGGAAACAGTTGCCTTAACCCCACCGTATTGAAATTTAAAGTATATCGCGGCAACGGCAGTTTTTCTCTCTATGAGGACGACGGTGAGACAAATAATTTTAAAAACGGCGACTTTTCAATAACCGAGGTCACCGTCGGCGAAACCGAAAACGGCATTAAGCTGTATCTCTGCGGCGGAAAAGAAAAGGATTATCTTCCGCTTAAAAGACAGTACGTGTTTGAATTTGCTGATATTGTGTCCGCCGAGAGCGTAAGGGTCGCGTCAGGCGAAGAAAAGCTTGATTTTTCGCTTGCGGATACGGGCGGCAGGGTTACGGTTTCACTTCCTCCGACAGAGATTTTCGCACCGATTGAAGTTGAGCTTTGCGGCATTACAGTGCTTAAAAACAAGCCGAAACGCGAAGCCGTGCGCGAGGTTATGACAAAATTCAACGGCATCAATAACTTAAAAAGCCTCCGCTATATAAGTTTTGAAAAGGCTAAGGATGACGCGGCTCTTCTTTCCGATGCGCGGCTCTGCGGCAATGCGGCGTTGCGCTCCGAGCTGCTTGAGGTCTTAGAGGACCTCGACTATACTGTGTAAAACGCTTGTATGTCGAAATGTAGGTTTGACAATGATGTGT
>DJOQ01000046.1 GCA_002437245.1 Ruminococcaceae bacterium UBA6434 | reverse complement strand
TTTTAATAGTTAGTCTTTCTTTTATACGGCACCCGTTTTTCGGGAACCGAAATCATAAATTACTGTAATAATTATCAATGGCGGTTTTAAGCATATCCTTAATTTCACTCTCGGTAACATCTTTGAGCTGAACCGCCGCCATGGTCTGGTGACCGCCGCCGCCGAGGGCTTCCATAATAAGCTGTACATTTACTTTGCCCATGGACCGCGCCGAGATATTTACAATATCGTCCGTCTTAAATATTACAAACGACGCATCGACGCCGCTTACCGAAAGAAGCTCATCGGCAGCCTGAGCACAGACAACGCGGATATCGTTTGACTCAATATCGGTAACCGAAATCGCACACGAGCGATACATTTCGGCATTCATAACTACCATACCGCGCAGTTTTCTCGACTCCATGGAATTTGCAAAGAATGATTTAACCGTCACGGTGTCCGCTCCGCGGGAGCGAAGATAAGCCGCCGCCTCAAAAGTTCTGACTCCTGCCCTTAGGACAAATTCTTTTGTATCAAGCATAATACCCGACATCAAAGCCGTAGCGCAAAGAGAATCGGCAACCGGACGTTTACTGATATACTGCAAAAGCTCCGTCACCATCTCACACGCAGAGGACGCGTGCGGCTCGTGATAAAAAATGACAGCGTTGTTTATGTAATCGACCGTTTTTCTGTGATGGTCTATAACAATAACGCTCTGAGCTTTGTCGTAAACATTTTTTGAGTCGACAAAGTCAGCTTTGTGGGTGTCAACTACAATAAGCAGAGTCTTTTTGACTATAAGACGTTCGCCGGTTATGGGAGATACAAAGCAATCATCATCGCTTTTTTCTATAAAATCAATAAGCGGCTGAGCAAGCGTTGTTTTTCTGTTAACCACTATCTTTGCATCCTTGCCGAGCGCCAAAGCCGCCTTATACATACCGTATGCGGCACCGACGCTGTCAAGGTCCGAAAATTTATGACCCATTATGACTACATTTGAGGCATTTCTTATAAGCTCCGACATAGCGGAAGCCACAACTCTGGTACGAACCTTTGTACGTTTTTCAACGCCCTTCGAAACTCCGCCGAAGAAGGTGTACTTGTCGTTATCTTTTACGGCAACCTGATCGCCGCCGCGGCCGAGAGCCATATCAAGAGCCTGACGTGCGGCGCTTTCGGCGTCACTTAAATTATCTCCCCTGCCGACGCCTGCGGAAAGCGTTATTCCGACGGTGGCGCCGTTATAGGTATAGGTTCTGACGTTTTCAAGCACATTGAACTTTTTTGAAATCATCTTTTCAAGCTCCGATTCGGGTACTATCGCTATAAAACGCCCCGTTCCGAGTTTGCGAAAAACGCCGCTGAACTCAGAAAACCAGTTTTCGGTAAGCCTTTCCACCGCGCTTGTTATTTCGGCATATTCGCTCTCTTTATACACTCTGTAAAACTCATCTATACTGTCAACGGCGATAAGAGCCACAGCCGGTTTTGACATACGGTACTCTCTGACAATGCTTTTAAGGTCGGTATCATCAACGAAATATAAAACCGTGCAATTGTCGCCCGAGCAATCGACCGTTCCGCTTATAACCGTATAATCTCGACCGTCATAAGACGCGGAAAACCTGTTTCCCGCTGTAAGTTCCGACAGAGCCGTGCCGCCTGTAAAAACGGATATATTGTCTTCCTTCGGCTGACGTGTTCTTATAACATTCGTTTTAAAAAGGTCGTTATACCAAAGTATTTTCCCGTTTGCCTTGCAGATTATCGCAGGGAGCGGGAAAAATTTTAACATATCTTTATCCGACAACGACGCATTGAGTGAAAGAACCGCATTTTTTATTATACGGAACTCATTGTGCATTTTAAGGATTGCGGAAACCGCAAGCACAACAGAAAGAGCCGCTTCGCCTATGGCAAGAGGCAAAAGCACACCTTTTGCGGCGGTCACGACAGAAGCCGTAAACAGCGCGACAACCGCAAAGAACGTAATCGGATAAGTTTTAATGAGATGGCTTATTTTGAATTTCATTTTTACTCCCTTTGGCGCCGCGGCGCAAAATCAACACTTTCGCGGTTATAATCCGCAAAGAGGCGCAGCGCTCACTTAAAAAAGCAAATAAAAATCAGTTATATTTCCATTATAACGGGAAGTATCATCGGATTGCGCTTGGTCTCGTGGTACATAAGATGCGAGACTTCGTCGCGGAGACGATTTTTAACGGTGCTCCAATCGCGGATTTTTTCAAACATACAGTCGGCTATAACGCTGTCGCAAAGTCTTCTCGCCTTTTCAATAAGCTGCTCGGATTCGCGTACATATACAAATCCGCGTGAAACAACATCCGGCCCCGAAAGAACATCGCCTGTTTCTTTATCTATTGTAGCTACTATTATTATAAGTCCGTCCTCGGCAAGGCGCTTTCTGTCGCGCAGTACAACCGAGCCTACATCTCCGACGCCCGAGCCGTCAACAAATACCATACCTGCCGGCACATCGCCGGAAATTCTGATTTTGTCCTCTGTCAGTTCAACTTCCTTGCCGTTGTCTGCAATGAGGATATTCTGAGGAGGTATTCCGACGCTTTTCGCAAGTCCGGCATTTTTACGCAAATGTTTCTGCTCGCCGTGCACCGGAATAAAATACTTGGGCTTTGTAATGCTCATCATTATTTTAAGCTCTTCCTGGCAAGCGTGACCCGAAACGTGAACGTCATACATTTTTTCATATACTACCTCGGCGCCCTGTTTTAAAAGCTCGTCAACTACTTTGCCGACCATTTTTTCATTGCCGGGAATGGGCGTTGCTGAGATAATTACATAATCGTTGGGACAGATAGCCACGCGTCTGTGCTCGGAAAACGCCATTCTGTAAAGGGCGGACATAGGCTCGCCCTGACTGCCCGTAGTTATAATAACAAGCTTATCCGCAGGATAGCGATTGATACTGTCAATTCCTATAAGTATACCTTCGGGAATACGGATATACCCCATCTCGGCGGCTATCGAAACGACATTTTCGAGGCTTCTGCCGGAAAGAGCAACCTTTCTTCCGAGACTTTCCGCAACATCTATTATCTGCTGTACACGGTGGATATTCGAAGCAAATGTTGCGACGATAAGACGTCTGCCGTTTGCTTTTCTGAACTGCGTTTCAAATGTCTCGCCGACTTTTCTCTCGCTCTCGGTAAAGCCGGGCTTAGCCGCGTTTGTGGAATCGGAAAGAAGCGCAAGCACACCTTCCGTTCCGAGCTGTGAAAGACGAGCTATATCAATAACTCCACCGTCTATGGGGGTCGTGTCTATCTTAAAATCGCCCGTCTGTATAACCGTTCCGGCAGGTGACTTTATAGCGAGAGCCACCGCGTCGGGAATTGAGTGGTTTACGTGTATCAGCTCAACGTCAAAGCAACCGAGTTTTATATGGTCGCCGGGTTTTGCGACATTAAGACTGCACCGGTTTAAAATACCGTGTTCTTTGAGCTTGCCCTCGATAAGACCTATTGTAAGGCGTGTTCCGTATACGGGAATGTTAATCTGCTTTAAAAGATACGCAAGGCCGCCTATGTGGTCCTCGTGACCGTGGGTTATGACTATACCGCGTATTTTGCTTGCATTCTCGGTTACATAGGTAAAATCCGGAATTACAAGGTCTACTCCGAGCATTTCAGTATCGGGAAATTCAAGTCCGCAGTCAACAAGCATCATATCGTCGCCGCACTCATAGAGGGTCATATTTTTACCGACTTCATTGAGTCCGCCGAGGAATGCAATTTTAAGCGGCACCTTATTCTTTTTGCCGCGGCGCTTGCCCTGGCTCTTTGTGTTTCCGTTTGTTTTGGGCTGCTTACGTTCACTTTTCACAGACTTTGAAGTACTGTTTTTCTGGACGGACTTCTGCTGTGTTTTTGAATTTTGATTTTTTGCCTTTTGTGTGTTTTGTTTTTTCTGACCGGCGGAATTTTTCTTGCCGGAAGTTTGTTTTTTTGCTGTTTTGCGGTTCTCAAGACCGTTTTTTTCGATAGAGAGACCGCCTTGTTTCGAGTTTTTGGGTACAGTTACCTTTCCGCGGCTAATCTGCTTTTTGGGTTGATCCGACTGCGGAATAAGTCTCTCTGTTTTTTTCTTTACCATTAAATATCTCCTTAATAAAAAATAAATATATGTAGCCCGCTTTTCAAAACGTACGAAAAAGCAGGTAAAATCCTAATCAAGATACGGAACCACTCCACCGCATAATCATGGATTATAATATAATACTCTTTTTTGTCTCGGATGTCAATTGAGAACGGTGCCGAAGTCCCTCAGCTTATTTTCGATATCGGCGCAAAGTTCGCGTGACATCTCGTAACTTACCGCCTCGGAAACAATTTCTAATTTTTCACCTGTTTCAGACGGCTTTAACAGCACTCTGCCGCCTTCGCGATACATTGTCATACCGTCATAAGACGGATAAACGGTATCATTCGGAAACGCTCTGCAAATATCCTCGGGCACAGAGGAAAAACTGACGGTTTTGTGTTTTACAAAGAATTTAGGTATCTGCGAAAGCAGTTTCGGGAAAGAATAGCCTGTCTCGCGCATTATACCGAGTATTTTTACTGCCATAAACAGACCGTCGCGCAAGAAATACTGTTTTGATGACAGATACTTGAGCTCATTGCGAACAGACGTCTCCGACTGCACGGGATACCGCAAAACGCGCTTCTCATATCCGTCTGCCATGGTATTTATGACCGCCGGAGCATCGTACGGCACGGCAACATCATGACCGCACTGAAACTCGTACAGACAGCACAAAGAGATTAGCTTATCCATATCGATCCACCCACACTCACGGCAAAAAGCCGAAATTTCGGTTCCGCCTTTTGTTATCTTAAATGTGATGTCATCGCCTTTATCGCAGCCGAGAGACAAAAGGCAATCCTCCATAAGCAAAAGTATATCCTTATTATCGCTCATTACATTTGCCGAAATACCGCCGAGCATATCGCCTGATTGTCTCAAAAGTTCACGACGATACATACTGCTCATACTCGATATATCCGAAACAGCTCTCATATTTTGTGCCGAATAACGGCGAAATTCGCTGTTTTCCATACGACGTTCAAATTCCTGCTCGGAATCGGGTGATAACGGCAGTCCTCCGTCTCCGTAAAACACCGAATGAATACCGTTCTTTTCCGAATAAATGAAAATTCCGCAGCCGAGAGAACAGAAAGAAGAAAAAAATCCGACTTCGGACAAAAAGCACGTGCCGAAGTCAAATACATGCGAGCCCGATGATATAAGACCTGCCGTAACTGCCTTTACCGCTGCCGAAGAAGAAACGCTGTCATCGTACCCTATGCCTGTTCGCATACCGAATTCGCAACTGCCCAAGGCCCTGCCTGCTTCGCAAAACAGTCCTATATCAAAATCGCCGAAAAACGAATCGGTACTGCGGCTGCCTAAAGAGGCAATGTTTTCGGCGAAATAATAAGCCGACGGCAGACTTTCGGGCACAGTAATATCGCCGTGCGGTTTCGGTGTGACTCTCGCATTTTCACCCACCGTCATATTTCTGCCTACAGTTGATTTTTCACACAGCACGCTGCCTAAAGACATTTTGCTGTTTTCCTCCGCAACCGAATTTACACCCATAACGGCTCCCGATATATCCGCACCGCGCAAAACAGCGGATTTACAGAGCATAATGCTGCCCCGAACAAATGCTTTTTCGCCTATAAAGCAGCCGTCGCCCACCACGGTATACGGGCCTAAATCCGCTCCGTCCGAAATTTCGGCATTTTCCCCTATGAACACAGGCGGCGTAATATTGTATTTGCCGCAAGGCAGCTCGCTGTTTGAATATATACCGTCGCATATTTCCGGCAAAGAAAACACGGTTTTTCCGTCAAGCACATCGCGGGTACACTTTATATATGACAATACCGTATTTATACTGTGCCTGTAACCGGCACATCGAATTGCAAAAAGATTTTTATTTTTTGAGAGCATTTCGGGCAGTATATCATTTGAAAAATTTGAAATTGCACTGCCGTGAAGCATTTTTAATATTTTACGTGAAATTATATAAATACCCGTATCCGCCTTATCGGTCAGTAAGCTTCCCCTGCCGACGCTTCCCGAAAAACCTGTGATTTTTCCCGACGGCGAGGTAAAAACAAGTCTTTCGCCCGAGGTTCTGTCGTAATGTGAAGTCAACACCGTTATGTCCGCCCCGACGCTTCGGTGATATTTTTCGGCTTCTGTCAAATCGAAATCAAAGAGCACATTATCGTTTATCAGTATTAAGTCGTCATCCGTTTCTTCGTTTGAATTTAAAAACGAATTAAAAGCGTCGTTTATACTTTTTCCGACAATCGGTCTAATCTTCACTCCGCAATCGGAACTGCCGTTTAAGTACTCTGATATTTTTTCGGACGGCGCTTCGAGCAAGAGCACAATTTCATTTGTTCCGTAGAACGAAAGTATGTCGATTATATAACTTATCAGCGGCTTGCCGAGTATAGGCAAAAGGATTTTCGGCATACAGAAAAAATCATCGTTAAAAAAATTGTCTCTGAGATCCGCCGTTATTACCGCTTTCACAAAATCACCGTAACCTTTCATACACAATCCGCACTATGAAACGTGAGGAATATAAAAATATTATTGCCCCGTCGTTATAAAATAATCTGTTGTTTTAATGCGAATTTAATGTTAAAATATCCGTGTAATTTTATGACAAATCGGATGTGAACACATGGAAAAAAATCTTGATAAAATTGAAATGTACACCGACGGTGCGTGTTCCGGAAATCCCGGTCCCGGAGGCTGGGGAACAATTCTGCGCTTCGGCTCGGCTGAAAAAGAGCTTTCCGGCGGAGAACGCAACACCACAAACAACAGAATGGAGCTTACTGCGGTAATAGAAGGGTTTAAGGTGCTTAAAAGGCCGTGCGACGTAACTCTTTATACGGATTCAAAATATGTTGCGGACGCGATAACAAAAGGCTGGGCAGAGGGCTGGAAAAAGAAGGGCTGGAAAAAGAGCGACGGCAAGCCTGCGTTAAATCAGGAGCTTTGGGAGGAACTTTTAACTCTCATATCAAATCACCGTCTTAAAATAATATGGCTGAAAGGCCATGCAGGTCACCCCGAAAACGAGCGCTGCGACAGTATGGCTGTAAAGGAAAGCCGCAAATTCATTAAATAAATTCATAATACATAACAGAGCGTCTCGCATCGGCAGGCGCTCTGTTTTTTATGGGCAAAAAATATCAACCGACATTTCCGAAAAACGCCGGTTGATACGAACAGATGTATTAAACACTATACCATCACAGTAAATTTTGAGTCATAGAGATAACGTGCAAAAATAAAAATCACAATGAGCGTGGTTATCGACATATCTGTCTCGCTTGAAACAAACGAAACACGTTTTGATATGTGATAAACATATACAATGTCACTTACAAATTCTTCATCAACACCTTGCTTTTTTATTACAAGATTATCGCCGTTTGTGCACTCGGCGACATATGAATCCTCACCGAATTCTATTGTCACTCTTTCGGTTGCTCCGAAAAAAGCCTGCTTGGAATTTCTTGTTATTTCATCTTTAATAATACCGTAAGCAACCTCATTACCGTCACAGTCAAAAACACAGCAGTTATCGCTTTTAATAACCGAGGTTGAAAATTTTTCGTTGTCCTTAATATTATCAATGCTTTTATCCATATTAAAAAGCTTATTATGTACCAAGGCTACAAGATTGTCATCTTCATCATACACCTTGTACTGCCTCGGCGATTTTATAATTTTCAGTTTCATATCAATCACCGTTTAAATATTCGCAAACAGATTTTGACGCTATTGCACCGTCGGCAACGGCAGTAACAACCTGTCGGCAATATTTCTCCCTTACATCTCCGACTGCGAAAATTCCGTCAATATTTGTTTTGCAACGCTCATCGGTTTTTATGCTGCCGTCATCGGCAAGAGCAATACCGTCTATAAAGCTTGTATCCGCCTTTTGACCTACGGCAACAAACAACGCGTCGGTTAAAACCGTTTTGCCGCTTTTAAGGGTAACGCTTTGAAGTTTATTATCGCCGTTAGCGCTTTCGATTTCTTCACAGAAAAGTATTTCGGCATTATCAAGCCTCTCAAGGGAATTGACAAGAGATTTTTTTGCTCTGAACTCACCTCTTCGGTGAATCACGGTCACCTTTTTACAAATATTGGAAAGGTAAAGCGCATCCTCAAGCGCTGTATCGCCACCGCCGACGACAACGGCATTTTTCCCCTTAAAGTACGCTCCGTCACAGGCAGCACAATACGAAACGCCCTTGCCCGAAAATTCATCTTCTCCCTTTACGCCAAGCTTTTTATGGCTTGCGCCGCTTGCTATAACTACAGCTCCGGCTTTGATTTCTTTACCGTCCGACAAAATAACTTTGCCTTTTTCTACAGATTTTACTGTGGCATTGATAAACTTTGCACCGAGATTTTCGGCGTGCTTTCTGAACCTTTGCGCCAAATCAAATCCGCTTATATTTTCAAAGCCGAGATAATTATCTATGTTCTCGGTAGATAACATTTGTCCGCCCGAAAAATATTCTTTTTCAATTACAACTACGCTGAGCATTGCCCGTTTAAGGTAAACCGCCGTGCCGAGACCTGCAGGTCCGCTGCCGATTATTGCAACATCATATCCCATTTGCAAACTCCTCTATTGCAGATATAAAATCGTCAATATCCGCGTCGCTGTGCTTAGTCGAAACAAACATTGCCTCAAACTGTGACGGCGGAATATAAAATCCGCAAGACAGCATAAAACGGAAGAATTCGGCAAACTCGGCTGTATCGCATTTTTGAACGTCGGAAAAAGATGTAACACTTTTATCCGTAAAAAAGAATGTTAACAACGAACCGATTTGGTTTGCGTGAGCCCTATCACCAAATGCCGCGTTAAATGCCGTTGCAATTCTTTTTGCCTTGCTTTCGATTTCATCATATATATTCGGGTTTTCTTTTAATATTTCAAGCGTGACAAGTCCTGCCGCTACGGTAATAGGATTACCCGACAACGTGCCTGCCTGATAAACATTGCCGACAGGAGCGACGAGATTCATTATTTCATCGCTTGCACAATAGGCGCCTACGGGAAGTCCGCCGCCTATGATTTTGCCGAGTGTCGTTATATCGGGCGTAACGCCGAAATACCCTTGAGCACTGTTATAGCCGAGTCTGAAACCGGTTATAACTTCGTCAAATATAAGAAGCGAATTATTATCTTTTGTAATTTTGCGAAGGAACGGTAAAAAACCGTCATTCGGCAAAACAACACCCATATTAGCGGCAACAGGCTCAACAACAACAGCGGCTATATCGTCGCCGAATTTTGAATATAATTCTTCAACCGATTTTTTATCGTTATAATTTGCGACAAGAGTATATTTTGTGAATTCACCGGGAACGCCGTTACTGTTTGGGAGCGAATCGGTCAAAAGACCCGAGCCGCCCTTAACCAGCAAACTGTCGCTGTGACCGTGATAGCAGCCCGCAAATTTAATTATGTAATTTTTGCCCGTATAACCTCTCGCAAGACGGACGGCACTCATTACAGCCTCTGTACCGGAATTAACAAGCCTTACCTTTTCGGCAGAAGGGGTTGCGTCCTTTATCATCTCACAAAGCTTTATCTCATTTTCGCATGTGGCACCGTACGTAAGTCCGTTTTCGACAGCGTTATGAATTGCTTTCAAAACTCTTTCGTCCCCGTGACCTAAAATATTCGGACCGAATGAGCAAACGAAATCGACATAGGAATTACCCTCAACATCGGTTATTTTGTCGCCGTTTGCACTTTTGACAATAAACGGTTCTATACCCACGCTGTTAAATGCTCTTACCGGTGAATTAACTCCGCCGGGCATAACCGCTTTTGCCCTACCGAAGAGCTCGTGATTAGTCATTGTTATCCTTCCTTTAACCAATTTGCGACATCAATCGCGTGGTAGGTGATTATTATATCTGCGCCTGCACGTTTTATTGAAGTCAATGTTTCAAGGACGATTTTCTTTTCGTCTATCCAACCGTTTTGAGCGGCGGCTTTAACCATTGAATATTCACCGCTGACATTATATGCGGCAACAGGCGTATCAAATCTGTTTGAGGCATCTTTGATTACGTCAAGATATGCGAGAGCAGGCTTAATCATAATTATATCTGCGCCCTCGTCAATATCCGACTGACATTCAATCATTGCCTCTTTTGAATTTCTGTAATCCATTTGGTATGTTTTTCTGTCACCGAACGACGGCGCACTGCCCGCCGCATCGCGAAAAGGACCGTAATATGCCGAGGCGTATTTTGCGCTGTATGCCATAATCGGAGTATTGATAAAGCCGTTTTCATCGAGCGCTTTTCTTATTGTCTCAACTCTGCCGTCCATCATATCCGACGGAGCAATTATATCGGCGCCGGCTTTTGCAAGTGAAACTGACGCTTTTGAAAGAAGAGTGAGCGTTTCGTCATTAAGTATTTCGCCGTGGCAGACTACGCCGCAATGGCCGTGAGAGGTATATTCGCACAGGCAAACATCTGCGACTACCAAAAGTGCGGGATATTTTTCTTTAATATGCCTTATTGCATTTTGGGTTATTCCGTTATTGTTATAAGCCTCGCTGCCCTTTTCGTCCTTATGCTCGGGAATACCGAAAAGCATTATCGCACCTACTCCGGAAGAAACGACTCTGTTAAGTTCTTCGTCAATTCTGTCAATACTGTAACGATAAATGCCGGGCATTGAGTCTATAGGTTCTTTTATATTTTCGCCGAAAGTAACAAACATAGGATAAATAAAGTCTTTAGCGTCAAGTCTTGTTTCACTTACAAGATCCCGAAGTGCTTCGCTCTTTCTGAGTCTTCTTGTTCTTTTCATAACATATCCTCCAAAATTGCGTTTGCAATTCCTTTTGCGGTAAATTCTTTTGCAACAATCGGTGTTATGCCAAAGGAATCAAGCGCTTTAGCCGTCACGCTTCCTATTGCAACATATTTAATATTGTCATTCTTTTTATAATGCTTAAAAAATTCTTTTACTCCCTGCGCGCTTGAAAAGGTAACATAGTCAAGGGTATTATAAATTTCAAAATCGTCGCCTTTTTTGAACACGGTATCATAGGCATAAACCGTATCAAAAAAAATCTTCTTTTGCTTTAACACTTTGTCTATGTCTTCACCGCCTTTTTTACAACGGACAACAAGGACGCTTTTATATCCTCCCCCGGCAATCTTTTCGCCGAGAGCGACGCCTGTAAATTCATCCGGCACAACAGACGGACGGATACCGTATTTTTCAAGCTCATTTTTGGTTTTTGAGCCTACGGCACCGTAAGAAATATTTTTAACGGCACCGTATTTACCGCAAAAAATATCGACTGCCTTTGCGCTTAAAAATGCTATCAGGTCATACTTTGAAAAATCATTTACTTCAAATTCAAGCTTGTTTATTTCGGCATCAAGCAAATTATATGTATTGGCAAAATCTATTTCTTTTTTCAGGCTTTGCTGTATTTTTTCGCTGCCTGTCAAACCTATGTTTATTTTTTTTGAAAAATTAAAACCGGCCGTTTTACCGACAACTATAATTGCCGGCGGCTTTACTTCGCTTTCTTTAACCTTTCGATAAATATTTTCGAGAGTTGATGTAACCTTAACTTGATTTTCAAGGCTTCCGTTTGAAATAACAGAACACGGTGTGTTTTTGTCAAGTCCGTATTTCATCAAAAGGTTTGATATACTTTCGAGATTTGCAAGCCCCATCAAAAATATAAGCGTACTGTGAAGCCCGGCAAGCTTTTTTATATACTCCTCATTCAGTTTGCCGTCTTTTGTGTGTCCTGTCGCAACAGTAAAAGAGCGAGACAGCTCGCGGTGAGTAACGGGTATGCCCGCAAGCTCCGTAACACTCAAACATGACGATACTCCCGGAACAAACGCATACGGAATATTGTGTTCGTCAAGCGCCTGTGCCTCTTCTCCGCCTCTGCCGAAAACGAATGAATCGCCGCCCTTGAGCCTTACAACAACATTTTTGCCCTTTGCTTCTTCAAGAAGTATTTTGTTTATTTCTTCTTGCTTTTTTGAATGAACACCTGAGCGCTTACCGACATAAATTTTCTTGCAATCAGACTTTGTATATTCAAGAAGCTCATCATTTGCAAGACTGTCATAAAGCACAACATCAGCCTTTTTAAGTGCACGAATACCTTTGAGCGTTATTAGTTCCTCATCACCCGGTCCTGCGCCTACAAAATAAACAAAACCCATTACATAAAGTCCTTTTCAATCTGTTTTAAGTCAAATCGGTTGTATTTTTTATATCTTAATTCATCATTAATTTTTTTCATAACAATGATATTATTTTCAAGTTCAACTGTGCCGACACACTCAACACACGAAGCGTCAAGCAGCGTCATAATTTGCCTTTCATGTTCAAGGCAAACGGCTGTTTTTTCATCATTTATCTTACCGATAATTTTTTTAATATCATTATCGTTTTGTCTGTTTTCAATTGCGATAATGCCCTGACAAGCGGCAGGAACCATATCATCAATCGGTAAAATTTTATATTCAAGCTCATCATCGGCACCGAAAATACCGAGCCTGTCAAGTCCTGCTTTTGCAAGCACAACGGCGTCATATAAACCGTCTTTCATTTTTTGTATTCTTGTCGGGACATTGCCTCTGAGCGGCAGGCAAACGCTGTTTTTATATAAATTAAGTATTTGAGCGGTTCTTCTCTTTGAGCTTGTACCGATTGTTTTAATTTCTTCGGTCGATTTTTTAAAAACGAGAACATCTCTTACATCCGCACGCCGAAGTACGGCGCCGATCTCTAAGCCTTGGGGCAGAGATGTCGGCATATCCTTGGCGGAATGGACGGCAATATCAATATCGCCGTCAGAAAGCATTTGCTCAAATTCATTTACAAAAACCGCTTTACCGCCGAAAGCATCAAGTGGTGATGATTGATTTTTGTCGCCCTGAGTTTTAATTATTACAAGCTCGGCGTTTATGTTTTTGTCGGCATTTTCAATTTTTTCGGCAGTCATTTCAGCCTGCACAAGCGCAAGCGCGCTGCCCCTTGTTCCTATTTTAACGGTTTTCTTCATAATACTTTTCAAGCAGCCTTTTTCGTTTCTTATAGGGGATATTTTGATTAATCAATTCCTGACGATATAAAGAGATTTTTTCGATTTTTTCTTCAATATCGTTCGGCAGATTTTTTTCAATTCCGTCTCGGATTTTTGACGCCGCCGTAGGAGACGCACCCATGGTGGAAACCGCAACGATTAAATTTTTCTTTACCGTCATTGCGGGAAAAATAAAGTCCGATTTATCCTTGTCGTCAACAATATTTACGGGGATTTTTCTTTTTTTACACGCCGAATAAATTGACGCATTTACCTTTGCGTCATTGGTTGCGCCGATTACAATATCGTAATTTTCGACGTCGGTTTCTTCAAAATCTTTGATTATTACATTGTCAAAATCAATATTTGCCTCGCTCGTCAGAATTGTAATATCGGCATTGAATTTTAAAAGGATTTCAAGTTTATGTGCAGCAATGTTTCCGCCGCCGACAAGAAGTATCTTTTTATTATCCAAATTATACAGCATCGGAAAATACATTGTGTTTAGCCCTTTCATCGCTGATTTCAACCGATTCCTTATACGCGTTGAATTCCTCCGAAATAATTTTTTCTGCCATTTTAACACTTTTCATTTTTTCTTTGCCGTTCTTTCTTACAACCGTTTCAAAAAAGTCAACATCACAAAAATGTGCAACGTTTCCGATTCTTCTGTCAACGTCAAACGGAACTGACAAATCAATGAAAAGCTGTGTGTTATTTATCAAATCCTTACACAAATCATAATCAAAAATCAAATGAGGCGACGATGTCGCGGTAATAATAACATCGGCACGTTTAAGATAATCGTATCGGTTCTCAAAAGGAATAGCGTCATAAACCGTGTCAACGGTACCGCCGCAGTTTCTCTTTGTCACAACAAGCGGCAAGGAATACGACGCAATATTTTTTGCAATAACCGAGCCGAGCTCGCCGGTTGCCCCGATAAGAAGTATCTTGCCGCTGCAATTATTATTTTTGTAATACTCCTTGGCGTATTTTGATGAAAGAGTTGCAAACGAAGTCGCCGACTTTGAAAGCAGTGTTTCGCTTTTTACTCTTTTTGAGCAATTAAACGCCTTTTGAAAAGCAATATTCAGTTCCTTGTTTGAAATTTTGTTTTCAAGTGAGAAACTGTACGCTTTTTTTATTTGCCTTGCAATGTCATCTTCACCCTTTAACATTGATTCGAGACCGCAGGTAACAAAGAAAAGATGCTTCACAGCCCCATCGTTTTCATAAAGGACAAGCTTGTTTTTTATATCGCTCGGTACATTGAGATGACTTAACAAAAGCAACGGTTCGCATGAAAAATAAATTTCACTTCGGTTGCAGGTAAAAAGTGCAACAAGACTGCCGACATTGTACGAAAGGGCAAGTATCTCCCTTTTTGTCAGCGAAAACGCCGACCTTGCCTTTGAATCGGCGGCTTTGTAGTCCAAACTAAGACAGTACATTTATTTCCTCTTTAGAAACATTTTTGTCTTTATCAATGACAAAAGCGTTGAGAACGGGGGCATCGATATCCATAAGAGACAAAATCAAATATCTGATCTTTGTATCCATTGCAAGTCTTTTATCCTCTTCGCTCGGTCTTGACGGACTTTCGGGATGCGAATGCCAATTACCCAAAAGGACATAACCGTTTTGCCTCATATCCTTTATTGACTGAAGCTGTGCCTGCGGCGACATGGTAAAATGCTCGTTTGAGTGGTCGGTATTTTCAAGAAGATAAACCTTTTTAACATATTTATCTTCGCCGTCAACAACTCCGCCGAGAAGTCCGCAAGCCTCTTCCGGCAAATTATTTTTTGCATGCGAAATTATTAAATTGTAATCATCTTTAGTTATGTAAATCATTTTTACACCTTATTTATCTTCACAAACAGCCTGTTCATAATCAATAAGTTCCGTTATAGTCGGGTTGTCGCCGCAGACTGCACAGGAATGATGATTATCCGGCAACTTGATTGTGTGAAATTCCATTTTCAGCGCGTCAAAGGTTAAAAGCTTACCGGTGAGCAAATCACCCTTGCCGATAATATACTTAATCGCCTCCATCGCCTGCAGTGAACCGATTACTCCGCCCATAGCACCTATTACACCGGCCTGTTTGCAGGTCGGAACCGCGTCCTTGGGCGGCGGATTTTTGAATACGCAGCGATAACAAGGTCCCTCGCCCGGTACATAAGTCATAAGCTGACCCTTGAAACGAATTATGCCCGCATGAGAAAAAGGCTTTTTAGCCATAACACACGCATCGTTGATAAGGAATTTTGCGGGAAAATTGTCTGTTCCGTCCAGGATAAAATCGTAATCCTTGATAAGGTCCGTAATATTGGTTGAATCGACAAACATACGATATGTATTTACCTTAACATCGGGGTTTATTGCCTCCATGGTCTCCTTTGCCGACTTAACCTTTGCCTTGCCGATATCCGCCGTGGTGTGAATTACCTGCCTTTGGAGATTTGAAAGGTCAACCTCGTCGGCGTCAACAATACCGATGGTGCCGACACCTGCCGCAGCAAGGTACAAAGCCGCGGGAGCACCCAAGCCGCCCGCTCCGATAATAAGAACCTTTGCATTAAGCAGTTTTTGCTGACCCTTTACACCGACCTCTTTAAGAATTATATGGCGTGAATAGCGTTCAAGCTGTTCGTTTGAAAACATTAAGCTTTTCCTCCTCCCATAAAATAGAGAAATTCCACCGCGTCATTTTCTTTAAGCTTTGTTGTGGGAAATGCATCTCTGTCAACAAATTCGTCATTTACGGTTACCGTTACATACTCCGCATTTTCAACATTTTCCTTCTCGATAAGCTCACTTACGGTGATACCGTCGTCGTACTGTTTCTTTTCGCCTGCTACTGTAATAAACATATTAAAGCCCTGCCTTTTTTATAATTTCTTCTTTTGAAAGCATACCTACTGTTCTGTCTGTTTCTTTGCCGTCGATAAAATACAAAAGAGTCGGTGATGCGGTTACCTCAAATTTTTCCGCAAGAGACGAATCAATATTGACATTCACCTTTGCGATTTTGACCTTGCCGTTACAGTCATCCTCGATATCGCCCAACATAGCGCTCATTGCCTTACAGGGAATACAACTGTCGGAATAAAAATCAAGAATAACGGGAACATTGCTTTTTAAAACTTCGGTCTCAAAATTGCTTTCATTTATTCTGATTGACATTATTCATCCGCTCCTTTTTCAACAATAAGGGTGTAAGTTCCGTCCTCATTATCAAGGAGTTTTTTAATCTTGTGACCTTCTTCCTTCATACTGCGCGGTACATTTTGAACGGGCTCCCCGTCATTCATTTTGACTGCAAGAGTTTGACCTACATCAAGCTCTTCAATTGCACACTTCGCCTTAACAAAGGTTATAGGGCACACAACATCGGTAATATCAACCGTGCTGTCTGTTTTATATTCAGCCATTGTATACCTCCTGTAATTTTTCTTTCAGTTTATCTTCGCCGACGCGCTCGAGCGTTTTTCTGAATCTCTCGCTCGGCTTCGCATTCTTTTCAAAGAAATCAATAGTCGCATCGGTTATTTTAAATAACTTGTCTTCGCTCGTAATAAGCGGTAAAAGCTCATCGCCTTTGACAATATCATTGCCGAATGTTCCGCCGAACGAAACGATGTATGCGCTCTCGCCTATCCACGCGTCTGTCGGACAAGACTTGACGCACCTGCCGCAGTAATTGCATTTTGATTTATCAAGCAGAATATCGCCGTTATCTCCGAATGAAAGGGCGCCCTTTCTGCAAGCCTTGATGCACACGCCGCAGGATATGCAATTCTCTTTAACCCATTTCACATCAAGCGCACCTTTTATGCCTACATCATTTTCCTCAGCTTTAAGGCAATTGTTTTGGCAGCCGGTTACGCCGAATTTAAATTTGTGCGGAAGCTCTCTGCCGAAATATCTTCTGTTAAGCTCGTCGGCAATTTTCTTTGTGTCGATATTGCCGCTCGGGCAAACCGCATTGCCCTGACAGGCTGTGACGGTTCTTACTCTCGGGCCGCAAACACCCGGTTTGACTCCGCCCTTGGCAAGTTCGCTTTTGACTTCTTCAATATCATCAAAATTGATAAAAGGTATTTCAACGCCCTGTCTTGAAGTAAGGTGAACATAGCCTCTGCCGTATTTTTCGGCAACTTCGCTGATTTTCTTCAAATTTTCGGCTGTCAGCTCACCGCCGACTGTCTGAAGCCTTAACGAAAACATATTTTTCTGTTTTTGCCTCATAAAGCCGCCTTTTTTAAGAGCGGCAAAATCTACATTAGCCATAATTACTCCTTGTTAATTTCATCATAAGCCGATTTGAAATCTGATATTAAATCGTTTATGTCCTCAATACCTACGCTTATCCTGATTAAATCGTCATAAACACCTGCCGCACGTTTTTGGCTGTCGGTCGAATGAAGCACAATAGTCGATGCCGGATGAATAACCAGCGTTTTTGTGTCGCCGATATTCGAAACGATTTTAGGTATTTTCAAATGATTTATAAAATAGAACGCTTTTTGCTTACTGCCCACCCGAACAGTCAAAATCGCACCGAATTTGTCGCCGAACATTTGCTTTGCAAGATTGTGATAACTGCTGCTTTCAAGCCCCGGATAATTAACCGTAAGTCCGTCAAGCTTTGACAAATATTTTGCAAGTTCAAGTGCGTTGCTGCAGGCACTCCGTGTTCTAAGCGACAAGGTTTCAATACCGATGCTGTTCAAAAATGCAGTCTGCGGTGCCATTGCCGAGCCTATATGCTGATGAACGGTTGCTCTGATTTTAGCGGTGTATGCAAACACACCGAACTTTGAATAAGGCTTGAGTAACGGAAAGCGGTCAAAATCCGCCTTTATATTTTTGCTCACCGTAATTATTCCGCCTATAGCGGTGGACGAGCCGTTTATATACTTTGATGTTGAGTTAATCACAATATCCGCACCGAGTGTTAAAGGGTTACACAAAAGCGGAGTTGCCACGGTGTTGTCGATAAACAGCAAACAGCCGTTTGTATGTGCGAACTCTGACAAAGCCTTAATATCCGTAACGTCAAGTTTAGGATTGCCTATTGTTTCCGCAAAAATGACTTTGGTATTTTCGTCGATTATTTTTTTAAACGATGAAACCCTGTTGTCATCTGCATACTTAACATCAATTCCGAACGCCTTTATGTCCTCAAACAAATCAATCGTACCGCCGTAGAGCGACGGACTTGCTAAAATGCCGTCACCGCTTTGAAGCACATTGACAAGGCTGTTGTATATAGCCGCCATACCTGAAGAAGTCGCAATGCTTGAGCTGCCGTGTTCGAGAAGCGTTATCCGCTTTTCAAACGCATCAACCGTGGGATTTGTAAGCCTTGTGTAGCAATAACCCGGCTTTTTGTTTGAAAACAAATCGGCAATGCTCTCGGCACTTTCGTGTTCAAAAGCGCTTGTTTGATAAACAGGAGTTACGGTTGCTCCGCTGTCATTTGAAATGTTCGGATGAAGCAAAATCGTATCAAAAGAATATTTCTCCATTTTTTCTCCTTAGATTATCCAGAAATTGTCGCTGCATACAATTCTTCTGTAAGTTTCAAACTTTGACCATTTGTTGTAAAATGTCGCCGTTTTGTCATTTTCGATATGTTTAAACTCATAAAGGAAGTTTTGCAAATCCGCATTTGATTTTATCTTTAATGCGAATCCCCTTACATCTACAACGGGAAGCCCCGAATACAAATAATCATCAAGAGAGATTATATCCTCTATCTGCCTGTTCCTTATCAGAACCGCCGCATTGTTTTCGGGAGAAACGATATCGAAATAGTCTGGATATTTGAAGCTTTCGCCCTCAACATTGACCTTATCGCCGACCTTATATATAACATCGCTTTCCTGCTTTTTAAGAAAAGCATTTTCAAGATTGAAATAGAATTCTTCAAAAACAAAGCCGTCAATATTGATTTCGCCGTTTGAAAAATAAGGCTTTTTCGGGGTATCGCTCTCAAGCTCCTCCACAACACCGCAGGCGCAGGTCATATGGCTTACTCTGTCGATAAGAATAAATCCGCCGAGAGCCTTATTATCATTGAATTTTTGAGCAATAATTTTTTCCGCAAATTCAATTTCACAATATGCAATCTCGTTTTTAACAAGCTTTGTATCATCAATATGCTTGCCCGAATTTACATCGATTTTATATTCTATATTTTTAACCGTTGCGGGGATATGCTTTGTGCCGAGCTTTAAAATATATTCTTTGCCGACAACAAGTTCATCATCATCCATCCAAAGGACGGTTGATTTTATGCCCTTAGAAGCCTTAATTTTTGAATTCCGAGGAACAAGGACGCAGCCTCTTGACACGTCAACCTCTTTTGAAAGCTGAATATTAACGGGCTGACCGAGCGTTGCGCTCTTGACTTCATCAAATCCGACGATAATGCTTTTAACCGTTGCCTCTTCTTCGCTCGGAAGAGTTTTAATCACATCGCCGACAGCGATGCTTCCGCCCTCAATTTGACCCTGAAAGCCTCTGAAATTATGGTCGGGTCTGCACACCCTTTGAACAGGCATACAAAATTCATTGTCGCTTTCGGGCTCTTTAATCTCAACATTTTCGAGATATTCGAGAAGCGGCTCGCCCTTGTACCAAGGCATATTTTTTGATTTTACGGTTACATTGTCGCCCGCAGTTGCGCTGACAGGAATAATCTTTACATTTTCAAGCCCGAGTTCATTTGAAAGTTCCTTGATTTGAGCGGTTATATTGTTAAATGTTTTCTCACTATAGGAGGCAAGGTCCATTTTGTTTACAGCAAACACAAAATAGCGAATGCCCATAAGCTTGCAGATTCTTGCGTGCCGCCTTGTTTGAACAAGCACGCCTTGTGTTGCGTCAATCAATATTACGGAAAGATCCGCAAACGACGCGCCTACCGCCATATTTCTTGTATATTCTTCATGGCCGGGCGTATCGGCTACAATAAACGAGCGCTTGTCCGTAGTGAAATATCTGTATGCGACATCAATTGTGATACCCTGCTCACGCTCTGCCATAAGTCCGTCAAGCAAAAGAGAATAGTCTATCTCGCCGCCTCTTGACCCCACCTTACTGTCAAGCAAAAGTGCTTTTTCCTGGTCGGCGTAAAGAAGTTTTGAATCGTAAAGGATATGACCTATAAGAGTTGACTTACCGTCGTCAACACTTCCGCAGGTAATAAATTTGAGCAAATCGTTCATTAAAAATAGCCCTCCCTTTTTCTCTTTTCCATACTTGCGGCACCGCCGTCATTATCAATAACACGGCTTGTACGCTCGGATTCAACACTTGCAAGAGTTTCTTCTATAATTTCATCAAGAGTTTTCGCTTTGCTCTCTACCGCGCCTGTAAGCGGATAGCAGCCGAGTGTACGGAAGCGAACGGATTTCATCATCGGTTTTTCACCGGGTTTTAATCTCATTCTGTCATCGTCAACCATAATAAGATTGCCGTCACGCTCGACAACAGGTCTTACGTCCGCAAAATACAGCGGAACAATATCTATGTTTTCACGCTTGATATACTGCCAAATATCCTTTTCGGTCCAGTTGGATATAGGGAAAACTCTTATGCTTTCGCCCTTGTTTATTTCGGTATTATAAAGCTTCCACATTTCGGGGCGCTGGTTTTTCGGGTCCCATGCGTGAGAAGCGTTACGGAAAGAAAAAATTCTCTCCTTGGCTCTTGACTTTTCTTCATCACGCCTGCCGCCTCCGAAAGCTGCGGTAAAGCCGTATTTGTTAAGCGCCTGCTTTAATGCCTGAGTTTTCATAATATCAGTATAAGACGAGCCGTAATCAAACGGATTGATACCTTTCTTTACGCCGTCCTCGTTGATATATTCAAGCATTTCGATTCCGTATTTTTTAGCTACCTTATCTCTGAACTCTATCATTTCGTGAAACTTCCATGTAGTGTTTACATGGAGAAAAGGAAACGGCGGTTTTTCGGGATAAAACGCCTTGAGTGCCAAATGAAGCATAACAGAGGAATCTTTGCCTATCGAATAAAGCATAACGGGCTTTTCACATTCGGCCGCAACTTCTCTTATTATGTATATCGCTTCAGCCTCAAGAGCATCAAGGTGTGAAAGTTTACTCATACATAATCTCCTTAGCTAATATTTATTTGAATTCTTAGAATTAACATCAACGGTTATTTTTGTACCGTCGTATTTTTGAATATTCCAATGAAGAATATCGCCGTCTTTTTTTACATTAAGGCTGCTTCCCCTGCCGCCGATATCCGCACCGAGAAAAAACTTGATTGCGCCGACATTGCATTCCTTAACGCATGAAACGCAGCCCCAACACAAATCGGGATATTTCATATATGCCTTGCCTGATTTCTCGCTTATCAGAGTACCGGGACAAACATCCACGCATTTTAAACAGCCTACGCATTTATCGCCGTCAATTCTTATGCTCATAATATTCCTCCTTTATAAGAGGCACTTTAAATGTGTTTATTTCTCCGTTTTTCATAACGGAATTTATATAACACTTAAAGTCGGCGTTTTCTTCGGGGTAGCTTAAATTTTCATTAAAGGTATGCCAACGGGTTTCCTTTCGTGCTTTCAAATGAGCTATCAGCGCAAGACATACGCAAAGCCTTTCTTTAAGCTCAAAAATGAACATAAGCTCATGCATATCGTTTGCTCTTAAATCATTTGAAAGCGAAATGATATGTTCGATTTTTTCTTTTGCCAAATCAAGCTGTTTTTCATTAAATCTGTAATTGACGGAAATGCCGCCTGCGTATTCGTCCATTACCTTTTGCATTGCCTCTTCAAGTTCGGACACGGTAAACGGTGATGAATTGTTTTCAAAATATTTTTCATATTTCGGTATATTAAATTCGATTTTTCCGTTTGATTTATAATCTTTGATAATACTTTCTGCCGCTATTTCACCCTCGGCAAGTGCACCCGTTACGTATTTTTGGGGACAACCGCCGGCGACATCGCCTGCCGCATAAAGGCCTTCAACCGTCGTCTTTCTGTTTGTATCGACCCAAAACCCCGAAGCCGTATGGCCGCCCACTATGTACGGCTCTGTACCGCAGATTTCAACGTCCTGCTCGCTCGGTGCCTTGCCGCTTTCAATCCATTTAAGCGTTTGACTCGGCGCCATATTGAGATACGCTTTTAAAAGAGAATCGTCCTTATCCTTTCTTATACCCGAAGTTTTAAGATAGCAAGGTCCGTTACCGATTTGATTTTCCTCAACAG
The DNA here is from genome assembly GCA_002437245.1 of Ruminococcaceae bacterium UBA6434. Taxonomy (GTDB): domain Bacteria; phylum Bacillota; class Clostridia; order Oscillospirales; family Acutalibacteraceae; genus Fimenecus. The sequence continues at coordinate 14,578 of DJOQ01000046.1, read as the reverse complement.
TTCCGTAAACTCTCTCGCTTGTGGTCAGACCGTATTTGGTTTCGTAAATTTCGCCTTTTGAGTTAATTTGTTTTGCGCCGACGCCCTGAGCAATTGTGCCGGTAGGAGCAATTGTATCCTTACATCTCAAAGCAACAAAACGCATTTCGAATGTTGTCATTTCGGCTCCTGCTTTAAGACCCATCGCATAGCCTGCGCCTGTATTAAACGGAGGATACCACATTTTGTGTTTTGAAAATCCCGGGTTATTCGGCTTGTAAAGTCCGCTTGCACCGCCTGTAGCAATCAGCACGGCATTTGCATAAATCACATACGCAGTATTTTCCCTTATACTAAAACCTGTTGCACCGTAAACTCTGCCGTTTTTAACAAGCAAATCCGTTATATTTACAAAGTTCAGCACATCGACGTTTTTGGCGTTGCCAACCGCCTTTGCAAGTATAGGCTTGAAGTTTTCGCCGTTGATTTTAATATTTCGATTACCTCTTGCAACATAATCGCCGTTTTCGTCCTTTAGGATAACAAGACCTAAATCCTCCATTTTTTTCGTGCACGAATTAAATCTTTTCGCCGCAGACAAAAGCAGGTCATACCTCACAATTCCGTTTGCGTCATTAGTGGCGTAGGCAACATAATCCTCCGGTTTTCTACCCTTGACTATATAAGCATTTATCGCATTTACACCTGCGGCAAGACAACCGCTTCGCTTAATATTCGCCTTTTCTGCAATCAACACGGACAGATTGGATTTTTCGCTTAAAGTCAGTGCCGCATAGCAGCCTGCCGTGCCTCCGCCTATTATTAAAACATCTGTGTTGATTTTCTTTGTTTCCAATTTCATATATTATACTTACCCTATAGATTTAGTATGATTGTGTGTCAAAATAAATTTGTGGACAAATACCTTTCGCCCGTATCGGGTAAAATGACCACAATATTTTTATCGACATTCTCTTTTCTTTCGGCAAGCTCAACTCCTGCGCAAAGTGCTGCGCCTGAAGACGAACCGACAAAAACGCCTTCTTTTTTTGCCACATACCTTGTCATATCATACGCTTCATCGTTGCCGACCTTTATTATTTCATCAATAAGGCTTAAGTCAACGACCTCCGGAATAAAACCTGCTCCGATACCCTGTATTCTGTGCGGTCCGGGCTTTTCACCGGAGAGGACGGCAGATGTTGCAGGTTCGACTGCAATAATTTTTATATCGGGATTTTTTTCTTTAAGATATTTTGCCGTACCGGTAATTGTACCGCCTGTACCGACAGCGGATACAAAGAAATCCACATTGCCGTCAAGGTCGTTATATATTTCGGGACCGGTTGTTTTGTAATGTATCTCCGGATTTGCCTTATTTTCGAACTGATGAGGTACGAATGAATTTTCAATCTTTTGTGAAAGCTCCTCGGCTCTTTTTATTGAGCCTTTCATACCGTACATACCCGGTGTAAGCACAACCTCAGCTCCCAAAGCCTTTACTATTTTTCTGCGCTCAATACTCATGGAATCAGGCATTGTGAGAATCAGTTTCAGTCCTTTGCAGGCGCACGTAAACGCAAGGCCGATACCGGTATTTCCGCTTGTGGGCTCAATAATAGTTGTGTCTTTATTTACAAGTCCTTTGCTTATTGCGTCCTCAATAAGCGCGTTTCCCACTCTGTCTTTGACGCTCCCCATGGGGTTAAAGGACTCTATTTTTGCGATAATGTTTCCGCCGAGCTTTTTATCGCTTTTAAGTTTATTAAGTTTTAACAACGGCGTATTACCTATTAAATCCAAAATACTTTCATACACTTTCATACGCAAACCTCTTTTCTGATTTAACTCATAATATCACCCTAATCATACTTTGTCAATAGGATTAGTATGTTTTATGGGCAAAAAAACAGATAGGCAACAGAAATTGCCTATCTTTTGAATATGACATCTGATATCTGCATTGCACCGCCGCGATAAAAATTGAGTTTCCTATTATTTTTCGGTAATCAAGGTTAATTCATCGGCGGTTATTTCGCGGCACTCGCCGTCTTTCAGCTTTTCGTCAAGAAACAGTCCGCCCATTTTTATACGGCGCAGATCAACGACTTTATTTCCGACGGCACAAAACATACGCTTTATCTGATGGTATTTACCCTCACAAATAGTTATCTCACACTCTTTATCGGACAGTATTTTTATTTTTGACGGCAAAAAAGTTGTCCCGTCACGCAGGGTAATACCGTTTTCAAGTACCGAAACAGCCTCATCTTCGATATTATCACGAAGCGATACAACATAAGTCTTGTCTATATGATTTTTCGGCGACAGAATACGGTGTGCGAACTCGCCGTCGTCAGTTATCAGCACAAAGCCCGTAGTATCTTTATCGAGTCTGCCTGCCGGGAACAGCCCACGACGCATAAGCTCCTCGGGTACAAGGTCGCAAACGGTCTTTTCGCCTTTTCCGTCGCTTGCCGAAACAACGCCCTTCGGCTTATTGAGCATAATGTAAATATGTTTTTTTATTGTAAAAATTTCACCGCGCACCCTGATTTCGTCCGTTTCGGCATCGACCTTTTCGGAGCCGCTCTTGACCGTCTTACCGTTAACCTCAACATCGCCGTGCGAAATCAGCCCGATCACATCTTTTCTGCTGAGCTTGCCGCTGCCTGCTATAAGTTTATCTATCCGCTCTTTTTTCATCCGTTTCTCCTTATTTATTCGCCGGTGTTATCGGGTTTGGCAAAGCCGTGCATAAAGCCGTTAAGCTCTGTTGAGCATACATCTCCGCCTATGACCTTACCGTCATATACCAAAATATTCGCATGGATAAATCCGGTATTTTCGTAACCGGTATAATTTGTAATCTCGTATGTCCAACGCTTTACCCGTTTTGAAGCGTACAGAGATAAATCAAATCCCTGTTCCTTTTGAAGTTCATTGTATTTTTCGTATACATCATCAAATTCCGCGGGAATAATCACTTCGCAAACCTCGACAGGGTCCTCTTTTACACTCCAGCCGAACTGTGAAAGATATGCAATTCTGTCTTCGGCGGAAGCGGCTTTGATATTTAACGCCGCTGTTTTGCCGACCTCTGCCGTATGATGAGAAACAATAATCAGCACGACTGCGAATAGCGCCACAAAAAATATAAGCAGCGCCATTTTTACTTGCCTTTTCTTTACGGAGTATACGAACATATAAATTCACCTCGAAGCAAATATATGCAACGAGGCAAAATAAAATACTATATAAGGCAGCAAAAATTACTTGCTCTCTTCCGGAGCCTTTTTATGCTGAGCGGCAGCTTTGAGAGACTGACGCACGCGTCTGATCTCATTTACGGAGTTGGTAAGGCCCTCATCTGCCATAGATACGACTCTCTCAACATATTCACCTGCGCTTTTGCGCATATCGTTGGACCACTTCTGAGCCTGCTCTGTAAGCTCCGCGGCGGTTCCTCTCGCCTGCTCGACAATACCGTTTGCCTTTTTGCGTGCTTCCGCCATGATATTTTCCGCCTCTGCCTCGGCGCCCTTTGTTATCTCGTGCTCGGAAACAAGCTCATCGGCTTTTTTCTTTGCGGCGGTTATAATTCCCTCGGCGGTACTCTGAGCCGCTGTAAGTATTTCTTTTCTCTCGGAAGCTATTTTTCTCGCCTGCATCAGTTCATCGGGCATATTGAGTCGCATATCCTCAATTGTGGTTCTGAGTCTTTCGACGTCAACTATCTGATTTGAAGTAAAAGGAACGGATTTTCCCTCGTCGATTATCTGCTCAAGTTCCTCTATTAAGCTTTCAATAGTCATTTGTTTTACACCTCTTATTTGCTGTCTCTCCGGTTATTTTTTTATCCTTTTGATAATGTCCTCGCGTATTTCAGCAGGAACGAATGTACTGATGTCACCGCCGAGCTCACAGACCTGTTTTACCACGCTTGAGCTTAAGTACATATTTTCGGCACGCGTTGTAATGAACACCGTTTCAAGTTCGTTATTGAGTTTTTTATTTGTGAGCGCCTGTTGAAATTCATACTCAAAATCCGAAACCGCACGAAGACCTTTTACTATGGCAACCGCCTCTTTGCGGCGTGCATAGTCGGCGAGCAAACCGTCATAGCGGTCTACCTCGACGTTTGGCATATCTGCGGTACAGCGCTTCAAAAGCTCAACTCTCTCTTCCGAAGTGAAAGCGTAATTATTTTTTTTATGATAATTTGTCATTACGACAACGATGACCTTATCAAACATTTTCGCACTTCTGCGGATAATGTCAAGATGCCCCATTGTAACAGGGTCAAAACTGCCGGGACATATAACCGTTTTCAAGGAATCCCCTCCGAATTTACTTTTTATAGGTAGTGAGTTTGGTCTTGGAATATTTATATTCCTTAAACTTTTTAATATCACCGACTTCTTCCGGTAATTCCTCGCGATAATCGGTTTCACACATTACAATGCCGCCGTCTTTCAAGACGCTGTCGACAAGAGAAAGGGCTGTTTCTGCCATTTGCCTGTTATACGGCGGATCGAGAAGAATTATATCAAACTTTTCTGCGGTGCTGCGAAGAAAACCGAAGCTGTCGGAATTCACAACCGTTGCTTTATCCGACAAACCGCAGGATTTAAGGTTTTGCTTGACAACGGAAAAAGCCTCTGCGCTTTTATCAACAAACACAGCCTTTTCGGCGCCGCGTGAAAGAGCCTCTATTCCGAGCTGACCCGACCCCGCAAAAAGGTCAAGCACCGATTTCCCGGGAATATCAAACTGTATTATACTGAACATAGCCTCTTTTACCCTGTCGGTAGTCGGGCGTACGATTTCTTCGCCCTCAAGAGTCACAAGTTTTCGTCCTCTGGCTGTACCGGTAATAACTCTCATAAGTTCTCCCCATAAAAATGCTTCTAATATTATTTCATTATTTTATCACAATTGTCAACAGTTTTCACTATTTTTTTAAATTTAAGAGCATTTTCTTTAATTCTTCGGCGTCTTTCGCGGTTTTTTCCGCTCCGGCTTTTTCGAGAACTTCCCTGCTGCGATAGCCCCAAAGCACGGCAATCATACTAAGGCCCGAATTTTTTGCCGTTTCAACATCAACCTCGCTGTCGCCGACATATACGGTCTCGCTCTTTTCGGAGCCCATCTTTTCCATGGCAAACAGAACATTGTCGGGGAACGGCTTATTTCTGCGCTCTTTTACGCTTCCTACAACGGTTTTGACATAATCGCCGAACATTTCGCCGCAGAGCTCCTGCGCGGCAAAATCCGCCTTATTTGTAACTATGGCAAGCTTAAAGCCGTTTTCATAAAGAGTTTTCAGCATATCCGTAATTCCGGGATACGGTTTCGTTTTATTTGCCATATTCTTTTTATAATTTTGGCAGAAAATATCAAAGCACTTATCGATTTCCGCCTTATCGGTGCCTGCGGGAACGGCTCTCTCAATAAGCTTATATATACCGTTTCCGACAAACCTGCGCACCTCGTCGCGCGTTCGTTCGGGGTAACCCGCGGTTCTGAGTGTGTAATTTGTGCTGTCGGCAAGGTCGTCGAGAGAATTCAGAAGAGTTCCATCGAGGTCAAATATAACTGAGTTTTTCATTTTACTGATCCTTTGCATTGTAATAATCGTAAATTTTCTGTGCGACGGACGATGTTATACCGGGAACTTTGGAGAGCTCCGCGACATCGGCATTTCTGATTGACGTTATTGTTTTAAAGTACTTTAAAAGAGCTGTTGCCCTTTTTTCGCCGACGCCGTCTATCTCGGTAAGTGAAAGAGAAAGTCCGCGCTTTTCGTGCTTTTTGTGATGATACGCTATGGAAAAGCGATGAACCTCGTTTTGAATTTCGGAGACAAGCGTAAACACCTGACGCCTGGAATTTATGGCTATCTCGCCGCCGTCGCCCGAAATTGCGCGCGTTCGGTGACGATTGTCCTTTACCATACCGAAAAGAGGGATGTTTAGCCCGAATTCACGAAGCACGGGTTCTACGGCGTGAACCTGCCCGGCGCCGCCGTCGAGCAATATAAGGTCGGGTAATTTGCCGAAGCCCTCTTCGGAATTTTTACTTTTTTCATACTCGGAAAAACGTCTTGTAAGCACTTCGTTCATTGCTCGGTAATCATCGTTACCGTCAAAACTCTTTATGGCAAAACGCTTATAAGCCTTGCGATAAGGCTTACCGGCTTTAAAGACTATCATACCTGCCACAGAGTCCTGACCTGCGGTATGCGATATATCGTAGGACTCAATGTACTCAGGAGTATTTTTAAGCCCGAGTAAATCCTTAAGTTCATCGAGGACGGCAATTTCCCTGCCGGTTCTGCCCTTTTTGATGGCAAGTTTTTCTTCGGCATTTTTACGGCACATATTTACTATTTCAAGCTGCTCGCCCCTTGACGGAACAAAAACCGTGACCTTTTTACCTTTTTTCTCGGTAAGCCATTGCTCCAAAAGCTCCTTATCGGCAACCTCGCCGTCTACCGTAACGCGCTTCGGAATATTGTCGCGCATAGAATAATATGACGTTATGAAATCGGAGCGCATAGTCTCTTTATCACCGGGGTCGTCAAAGAAAAAGTGCTCGCTGTCAAAAAGCCTGCCGTTTGAAAATCTCAAAACCGCAAGGCACACACTGCCGTCAATATCGGCGGTTGAAAAAACATCCTGTTCTTCAACCGATTTATATACAACCTTTTGCTTTTCCTTTATACGTTCTATGGCGTTTATGCGGTCGCGGAGCTTTGCCGCCTGCTCAAAATCCAACTCTTCTGCCGCATTTTCCATTTTTTTGCGCAAATCGGCGATTATTTCGCGGCTGTCGCCCTTCAAAAACGCAACTGCGCCGTTTACCGCCTCATCATAATCGGATTTTTTGATTTTACCCGTACATAGTCCGCAGCATTGTGAAATATAATAATTAAGGCACGGTCTGCCCTTACCGAAGTCACGCGGAAACACCTTATTGCACTGCGGCAGTTTAAATATTTTATTTGCCGCGTCAACGCTCTGCCTTACCGTGAAAGAGCTTAAGTAAGGACCTATATACTCTGCGCCGTCGTCTTTTTTATTAAATACGGCGGAAATTTTGCGGTATTCTCCGCCCGAAATGCGGATATAACTGTAGCCCTTATCGTCCTTTAAAAGAATATTATATTTAGGTGTGTGCTGTTTTATAAGGCTGCACTCAAGAACGAGAGCTTCAAATTCGCTTCCCGTTACAATATAATCGAAATGATCGACGTTTTCCACCATTTTACGTACTTTTACGGGATGGCGGTTCTGAGAGCCGAAATACTGGCTGACACGGTTTTTGAGCGCTTTTGCTTTACCGATATAAATAATTTCGTTATCGGAGTTTTTCATAATATACACACCGGGTAAAAGCGGCAGACTCATCGCCTTTTTTCTGAGTATTTTCATTTTCGGATTCAAAGCGCTCACCGTCCTTTGTTAAAAAACAAGGCACACCGAAGAAAACACGGTGTGCCGTTTTAACTAAATATTCAAAATTATTCAGCGAAGCCTGACTCAACAAGCTTAACAAGCTCTTCGACAGCCTGCTCTTCATCGGGGCCGCCTGCAATGATCCTGATCTTTGTGCCACCCATTATGCCGAGTGAAAGAACGCCGAGAAGGCTCTTTGCATTAACTCTTCTCTCTTCCTTTTCAACCCAGATAGAAGATTTAAACTCATTGGCTTTCTGAATGAAGAAAGTTGCAGGACGAGCATGAAGCCCTACCTGATTTTGAACAAGAACATCTTTAACGTACATAGTCATTCTCCCCAAATATTGATATATAATAATGTTTTTTCTTCGTACCGTTAACATATTATACCACAAAACTTGTCCTCGTCAACGGCTTTGACACGATATATGGGGGATTTTGCAATAATTCGGCTGTACTTCCAAAGACAAATCAAAACATTTTTAAATGTTTGTGCAAAATAACAACTGCAAGCTTTTGTTCATATGGAATATATACAAAAAAATCGGGCACAAATCAGTTATTGACTTTCTGATGAATCGGATATGTTTTTTCGCTTAAAACATCGAAGCCGTACCCCATGCTTTTATAATACGCGATTATATCGGGCAGTGCGTCCACGGTAGTGTTTTTTGTCGATGAATCGTGCAAAAGCACTACAACAGTATTGGATTTCGGCACTTTTTGACAGTTTTCGATTATTCGCTCTTTCGGAAGCTCTTTTGCGCTTGCGTCACCGGAAGAAACATTCCAGTCAAAATAATAATATCCCTTTTCCTTAACATCTTTTGTAAGATTTGACATAATGCCCACGGAATATTTGCGGCTTATAGTATTGCTGCCGCCGCCGGGGAAACGGATTATGTTTGTGCGAACACCCGTCTCGTCATACACAAGGTCGGAAATTTTCTGCAAATCGTCAAAAAAGGCTTCCTCGGAAACATATATTTTTGAATAGTCATGCGTGTAAGAATGAAGCGCGATTTTATTTCCGGATTCCGTTATGTTTTTCATATAGCCGTTATACTTATCGCCGTTTTTGACAAAAAAAGTCGCCCTGACTCCGTTCTCGTTAAGGATATCGATTATCCGCGGAGTGTTGGGCGACGGTCCGTCGTCGAATGTCAGGTACACGGTTTTTTCTCCGCCCGACTTAATCTCCTGTTCTTTTTTCATCGATATTTGTTCATTCAATTTTGAAATCTCGCCGCTCATACTGCTTTTTTCGTCCGCAAACGATGATTCGCGTTCGCTCAGCGATTGTTCCGCAGCAGCTTTTTCCGCCGTAACGGACTTAAGACTGCGCTTTGTTTTGCCGTATTTAATTCCGAATATAAGGAGTAAAACCGCAATCACAAGAACCGACGCAGAAAGCGCAAGTATAATTTTTCTATACAAAATATTTTGTTTTATAACCGCTTCCGCTTTTTGTCTCTCCACACAAATACACCCTTCTCTTGATATTATACGCTTTCATTATATTACACTATCCGACAAAATCAAGTGACAAATGATTACAATATAATTAATTATTTCTTAAAAGCACTTATCGGACGACATAAATTGCCGTCCGATAACACTAAAGCCTCAAAAATTCAAAACTTACAAAAACGCAAAGCTTACTCCGCAATCAGCGGAAGCAGCGTTTGGGTATCGACATCGACAAGCCCCTTTGTGGTAAGTTTTAAATGCGGTATAACGGGAAGACTTAAAAATGACATTATCATAAACGGCTCAAAGCCCTTAGGCACACCGAGAGAATACACGCTTTCGCGCACCTTTTCGTTTTGTTCCGCGGCGGTTTCCGCCGCCGAGCATGACATAAGTCCGCCTATCGGGAGAGGCATTTCGGATACCACCCTTCCGTTTTTGACCGAAACTATACCGCCGCCGAGCTCACGAATACGGTTTGCAGCAAACGCCATATCTTCGGTATTTGCGCCTATCACAATAAGATTGTGTGAATCGTGCGCCACGGAGGAAGCTATTGCGCCTTCTTTAAGACCTATGCCCTTTATAAAGGCGTTGCCTATATGACCCGTGTTATGATGCCTTTCGATGACGGCTATTTTCAATATATCACGCTCAATATCTATGCCGTTATTACGGTCAAAATCAATATCCGATACCAAATCGTCGGTCAAAAGTTGCCCGTCTACAAGCGATATAACGTGGCATTTCCTTTTTCCCTTATAACCGACGACAAAATCAGACGAAGAGAGCACAGGCAAATTAAAGGAGCTGCGCACCCTTTTTTCAAGTGCCTCGCTTATCTTCGGCGTATCAAACCGAAGTGTTTTACCGTCCGAAACAACTTTTTCACCGTTTTTGTATACATCGCGAACAATCACCTTATCAAGGTCATCGAGGACAAGCATATCCGCTTTGTACCCCGGCGCTACGGCGCCTGTATTTTTAAGCCCGAAACATTCCGCCGCATGGAGAGTAGCCATTCTTATGCCTGTTACGGCGCTCTTACCCATTTGTGCGGCAGAGCGGATTATGCTGTCTATGTGTCCGTTTGAAATAAGATCGGCAGGGTGCTTATCGTCGGTTACCAAAAGGCATCTCTGCTCCCACGGATCGTCAAACAAAGGCAAAAGCCCCGAGAGATTTCTTGCCGCAGTACCCTGTCTTATCATTATTCTCTGACCCTTGCGTATGCGCTCTTTGGCTTCATCGGCAGAGGAACACTCATGGTCGTCACCTATTCCCGCGGAAATATATTTATCAAGCGGTTTACCCGACAAAAGCGGAGCATGGCCGTTTACCACAAGTCCGCGAGCCAAAGCGGATTTTATTTTCCTTTCGAGCTCCCTGTCTCCTGCTACCACGCCGACGTAATTCATAACTTCACCGAGACCGAGGACGCGCTTTTCGAAATAAAACTCTTCTATATCATCTGCCGAGAGAACCGCACCCGATTCATCAAAGCCCGTTGCCGGAACGCATGACGGTATTACGAAATATACGGTAAGCGGAAGTCCCTCGCTTGATTCAAGCATATAGCGAAGCCCATCTTTGCCGCAGACATTGGCTATTTCATGCGGATCTGCTATTACTGCTGTTGTACCGTGAGAAACCGCGGTTTTGGCAAATTCGGCGCAAGTGAGCATTGTGCTTTCAATATGTATATGGCCGTCTATAAACCCGGGGCAAATGTATTTTCCCGTAACGTCGATTATTTCATCGGCTTCATCCTCGCCGTAATCATCCACGCCCAAAATAACTCCGTTTTCAAAAAGGACGTTTGTCTTTATGAGTTCACCCGTAAAAACGTTGACTACAATTCCGTTTTTAAATAACTTTTTCATAGTGCGCTCCTTAAAAAGTCAGAATATTTTTCCGCAAATAATTGTAACACAAAAACAAATTGATAGCTACAAAAAGTTATAAACGAATACGAAAAAAGCAGACAGCCGAAATATGACTGTCCGCTTTTCCGATTATTTTTCAGAACGCTTTTTCTTCTTCGGAGAGATTATCCGCCGCCTGCCTGACGCGTTCTACCGCGTCTTTATCATCGGGAGCTACATTATCGGGCGACGGGAGTTTGTCAATCTCATCTTTTACTTTTCGGCATTACCGATTTCCTCAAGGGCTTCATTTGCGATTCCGAGCTGTTTTTCGAGTTCTTTGCGCTCTTCTTCGGTGTAGTTTATCACCGAAAGTTTTAAGAGCATCTTCAATGGCTTTTTTTGCCTTTGTAAGTGCGTCCGTTCAGCTTAACCTCGCCTGTCGGTAAAGTTTTGTCGATATGATATTTTTCGGTCACGGCGGCTGAAATTGCTCCGGTTTTATGCCAAATAAACAACCGATAAAGGCTGTGAAAAGGTATGGCGCATATTTTTATTCGCAATCCTGAATCGGTATTGAAATTCGGAATAATTTGTTATAAAATACCGGTAAAGCGAAAAAGAATAAAATTACGCTTTTCTTTTTACAAATTTTATAGCTGCCGAAACGGCAGCTTTTAAAATACGCCTTAGTTAGTGATTGCTAACTTTGTGCCGGTAAGGCTGCGTTCAACCTCTTTTTGAGCAAGCATAAGCGGCAAGGGCAAATTACCGACATTTTACACGGAGGAAGCATTATGAAAGACAACGAACTGCAATTTGACCGTAAATGCCATGTTTTATACTCAAAATCCTGTAAAAAGGAAATACAAAAAAAGATTGCGCTTCATTTCCCACCCGACAAGTGCGATGAAGTATGGGAGTCGGTACAAAAGCAATACACGGACTTCCTGTCGGATTGGCGCACGGATTTAGGCGGCAAAAAGAACTTTCATAACGGCAAAGGCGGCAATTACGACTGTATAGCCCTGATGGCATACTATTCGGTCTGCAAATCCGTCGCAAGTCTTGCCGAAATCGAAGAGATGGAAGGTAATTTATTTCTCGGAGCATTCCGTAAGATGAAATTTGCGGACTGCAACAAGCCATTTTTCAAAAAGCTTATGTACAAGTCATTTCAAAACGCCAAGAGGCAATGCGACAAGTGGGGCGATTTTAAAATGAATATAGCCCCGTTTGACGAAAACAAGCCCATATACTATGAATTTACCGCCTGCCCCACCGCGGAGTTTGCGAAAAAGCACAATCTCACAGAGGTTATGCCGGCGCTCTGTAATCCCGATTTTGAAGCCATGGAATGTGTCCACGCAAGGCTTGTCAGAAAAACCACTTGCGCAAACGGCGATAAATGCGATTACACAATTGTAGGCGATCGCGACGAATACCTTAAAGAACATCCCGAATATCGCGATGAGCAAGGCTATCGCAGGAATCGTTAGGAGGTTAAATATGCTGTTTGAAACATACGGAAGCAAATTCTCTCCGGCAATACTGTTTTTTCACGCCATGGGAGTGACGGGAAAAAGCAGCGAGAGAGCCGCTGAATATTTAAATGACAAATATTATTGCATTTTGCCTACCTCACCGTTTACTGCGTCGGTCAGAAATATATTGATAAAAAAGATGAGATAAGGTAAACAGAGGCGTTTTTATGCGAACAAAACATAAAAGAGCTTGCATTGGTTGTAGCTTCTTCCATAGGTGCCGACCTTGCCCTGTCGTTTGTTGCACAGACCGAAATACCCGTCGGGCACATATTCTTTGACGGAGGTCAATTCGCTCAAATCAAAAAGGCACGCGCCGCATTATGACGCCGTTTTTGTATTTTGCCATAAAAAGCCTGTATTGGACCAAGGGAAAAACACTGAAAAATATTCTGTGGTGCGACGACGATGACATTAAACCGTATTTCATCTCTGCCGGAAAAGCGCTTCGCTACGGCAATCTGCGCCGTCAGATGAGCGACAGTCTCGAAAACAAGCCTTTTCCCGATTTGCCCAAAGAGCTTTTGAAAAATACATATTTTGAATTCGGAAGCGCAAAGGAACATTTTAATACAGGGACGCGGTGATGAAAGCTTATCCCGACGGCAGCGGATACGAGGCGCGTTTTACAAAATGCGGCATCTGCACATTGATGAGTTTTGCTAGCAAAACCTCCCTAACAGCTTTTATTTCAAAAGGCTCAACACCGAACCACGGTATTGAGCCTTTTAGGTGAACCGTATCAACTTTTCTCAGGTAAGGCAGGCAAAAATATCCCCGTCAATAGCCAAAACCGCGTCCAACTTAATTTTCTGCCCATTCATCAACATCAATATTCGCTCATATTCATCCAGCTTCTTCAATGTTCCCGTGACTTTAAGATATGAACCTCCGGCTTTTCGCTCGTCCGGCTTAAAGTAGGTAATAGAAACTTCTGGTTCTTCATCGAGTGCTTCCATGAGAATCTGAAATTTCATATCCAATGCAGTCAGAGCTTCCTCGTCAAGCTCAATCCTTTCGTCGGTCAGACGTCCGGTTTCCTTGATTGAAGAATCATAACCGGTGAGGGCGGCGAAGGGCGCAAACTGCGCTGCCCGATCCGACATCGGCATCTGCGGGCGCGTCTTGGAGACATGGTGCGGAAGCCGCATAATCTCGTCATACTTATTGTTACTACGCATTGTACATCTCCCTTCTAGGATAAATCCTAAGTTGCCAGCTTCTCCATTACATAATTCGTCAAAGCGATTTCCTGCCGAATGACTTTCTGTTCTTTTACTACGCGGTATCCCCGCTGTTGAAAAAATGGTTTTGCTGTGATAGACGCATGGGTAATGAACGTTTTTCCCTTCGCAGAAGATTCCAGCGCATCACAAATCTTAGAAGCAACGCCTTTGTGCCGGTAGTCCTTATGAACATAAAGCCTATCCAAATAGCCAGTGTTGTCCATATCCCCAAACCCAACAATTTTACCATTTTCAACGGCAACAATCGTTCGGTGTTCCAGAAAAGAGTTGTTCCATTCACGCAAATTGACCGTGCCAGTTGCCCAAACATCCAGTTGCTCTTTTGTGTAATCTTTTGCATTAACACTGTGAACTGTTTGATAAAACAACTCGGCTAACTGCTCACAGTCAGAAGGCTGATATTCTCGTAGTTGCATTCTTTTCCTCATAAATGATAGATTTTTCTTATGCCTTATGCCCTCCGATCTGAGCATTGCGGTCTTTGGCTGTTGCGCCTTCTTCAAGATTCATCGCCTTGAGAATGGCGTTCTTTCCGTACTTCTTTTTGATCGCAAGCGTGGCGGCTTGTATTTTCTGCTCACGCTCCAATGCAGCATCCTCGGCCTTCTGTTTTTCCTCTTCGGCGGCATAGTCGGTGAAGAGGTTAAGCTGGACGTCACCGTCGTTTTTCTTCGGCGCATTGGCTTCCGACAGGAGATGATTTGCCACAACGTACATACGGCGGACAAGCAGATTCTTGTCCGTCCGGCTCTCATCCGCGACAACGAGGTTTGTGTCCAGAGGATCCAAGCCGCGCTCCCGGCACTCCACGGAGGCGTAGAAAGATTTCAGGTCAATTGCGATGTATGTGCGTTGTTTCATCTTCCATGCCTCCTTTGGTCCTGTCGGTACAACGTCATTCACCGCGCGCTTTTCTGCGCTTTTTCGTGACCGAGACAGCGCAAATTACGCCCACACCGATCACGGCAAGTACGCCGCAGCCGATCAGGACCCAAGCCCAAACGGGCAAG
>DJOQ01000034.1 GCA_002437245.1 Ruminococcaceae bacterium UBA6434 | reverse complement strand
TGCTCTCCCAGCTGAGCTATGCTCCCATTTGTTAGCCGCCGTTTTCTGACGGCTGAAATAAGATAACATATTTTAAGCCCGATGTCAACACTAATTTGCAAAAAATTTAAATTTTTTATTTTTTAGGTCTCGGTACCGTTTTATTATATACTACATTATATGGTTTGTAAAGATTTTTGTTATTTCTTTCTTTTATGTTTACTTTTAAGATTTAATGTGCTAAAATACATAAGTAATTCGGCAAATGCATTTAGAGTTTGCCGATGATTTTTACATTAAATCCAACTCCGCAGAAATTAAATATGCGGCTGTTTCGGCACCTTTGGTTTGCCGCGGTAAGGTGCCCTGTAAGAACAAAAATATCCGCGGCACGAAAGGCATTGGAATTATTATGAACAGTAAATTAAAAAACGCTGATACCGATTTTCTTTTCGACTGCGTACTCTCATTAAAAACGCGCGAAGAATGTTATGATTTCTTTGAGGACCTTTGCACCGTAACGGAGCTTAAAGCAATCTCGCAGAGAATAGTCGTTGCCAAAATGCTTTCAGACGAGCGCGTTTACAGCGATATCGTCAAAGAGACTGGCGCCTCCACTGCTACAATAAGCCGTGTCAACCGTTCACTGCAATTCGGCTGCAACGGTTATGAAAAAATCTTTGAGCGCGTTGAGAAAAAAGATAAATAAATATGAGCTACGGTTATTTTGCGGAATTCTACGACAGTTTCACAGACGACGTGGATTATGACAAAATAGAAAAATTTGTATGCTCCCTGTTATCCCGCGACGGGATAAACGGGGGGCTTTTGCTTGACCTTGCGTGCGGCACGGGCTCTCTTGCGGTGCGCCTCTCCGAAAAAGGGTACTCCGTAATAGGTACCGACCTGTCGCCGGAGATGCTGTCGGAAGCGCAGCAGAAGGCTGCGGATAAAAATGTCGACATACTCTTTTTGTGTCAGGACATGACACAGCTTAACCTTTACGGCACTATCATCTGCACCGTATGCACGCTCGACAGCCTGAATCACCTCAAAAGTCTTGACGAAATAAAAAAAGTATTCTCCCTCGTTTCGCTTTTTACGGAGGAGGGCGGAATTTTCGTTTTCGACGTAAACACTCTTTACAAGCACAAAAAAGTACTCGGCAACAATGCTTTTATCTACGAAAACGACGACGCCTTATGCGCGTGGCAAAACAGCCTTGACGGCGACACGGTAAACATTGATCTTGACTTCTTTACCGAGACCGAAAACGGGCTTTACGAAAGATATTCGGAGAGCTTTTCCGAACGCGCATATAACCTTTGCGACATCGAAAACGCTCTCGCCGAGACAGGCTTTGAAATTATAGGGATTTATGACGGATATGACAACAAACCTATAAGCGACAATTCACAGAGAGCTGTGTTTGCGGCTCGGAAAGGCAGAAAAAATGGGTAAACTCGTAAGAATGATAGATGAAGAGGGCACTCTTTCCGTAATGGCTACCGACAGTACCGATATAGTGCGCGAAATGCGTTCCATACACGGCACGTCAAAGGTATGTTCCGCCGCACTCGGCAGAATGCTTACCGCAGCCACCATGATGGGCAGCACTCTTAAAGGAAAAGACGATTCGATTACGGTAAAAATAAACGGAGGAGGTCCGTGCGGAACGGTTCTGGCGGTTTCAGACTCGGAGGGATACGTCAGAGGTTGCATAGGCAAAGCCGATATTTCTTTGCCCCTCAATAAAAAAGGCAAACTCGATGTAGCCGGAGCTGTCGGCAAGGACGGCTTTGTCACCGTTATTAAAGACCTCGGGCTTAAAGAGCCGTATATCGGCAGCACACCGATAGTTTCGGGCGAAATTGCCGAGGACATAACTTCATATTATGCCGTGAGCGAGCAGATACCCACGGTATGTGCGCTCGGCGTTCTCACCGAACACGACAGCGGCGAAATAATATGCGCCGGCGGATTTATGATACAACTGCTCCCCACGGCGGACGACACCGTCATAACAAAGGTTGAAGAGAGTATTAAAGACCTGCCCCCCGTCACAAAAATGCTTTCCGACTCGCTCACCCCCGAGGATATTTGCAGAAAAGCGCTTTCAAAATTCAACCTGCAAATGCTCGATGAGACATCTACGGCTTACCGCTGCAATTGTTCGCGTGAACGGGTTGAAAGAGCTCTGATTGCCACAGGAAAAAGCGGACTTTCGGAAATGGCGGAGGACGACACCACGGAGGTTGTCTGCAACTTCTGCCACAAAAAATACCATTTCTCAAAAGAAGAAATCCAAAAAATGCTCAAGGGAGTTCAAAATTAAATTAAAATACGCATAAAAAGACCGATTCGCCAAGGCGAATCGGTCTTTTGCATATATACCGTATAAACTTTTTTACTTTTTTACCGCTTTATAAGCCTTTGAAATCTCCGCAAGCTTTTTGTCAAACTGCTCGCCGCGAAATTCTTTAAGGCATTTGACGCGATATGTTGAAAACAGGTCTTCGTTTCCGCTTATATCCTCACGGCTGACTATATAGACATAGTCGCCTGCAATAAAAGCCCCTGCCTTGCCCGGCTCTATGGCGGAAACGCTGTCAAAAAAGCCGTCGGGGTATGAGGTATCGTTTCGCCCTATTACAACGGTGTCGGAATCGGTATTTGCATTTTCGAGAGCCGCTCCGACCTCGTCTATACCGGCACCGTCATTTATAGCGCCCGCATACTGCGTAAAGTTCTGCAACAGCGACTGCTTTTCAAGCTCCTCGGTGTCTCCGCCGGACGGGAGATAGCCCGTAACAGCCTTAAACGCGATAAAATTCTCTGCAAAATATGAGCGTAATTCGCTGTCGGTAACAGGTTCTTCGCCGTTTTCGGAATAATAATCCGCCATAACGGCGTCCTTGTATTTTTTGCTCTCTTCGATTTTTTGAATGTCCTGCTTTGATACGCCGATAGCTTTGTAATATTCGGAAAAGACGTGCCAATAATTATTGACATTCTGCGAAATTATATTTTTATCCTCCGACGAAAGCGCAAGAGCGCGGTTTTTAAATTCCGAATTTACCGCAACGTAAGTCGCGACATCCGAAAGCGCTGCATCGGAGATCTCCTGCTGCGACTTATCCCCGTCGGAATTTTTTTCTATATCATAATAATAGTTATAAACACCCTCGGAAACGGATACGCCGTTTACCGTAACGGAGCTTTTTTTATTGCACGACGAAAAAGCCAGCGCCGCCGTAAGGACTGTTATTAACAAAATTACAGCTTTTTTCAACCGGTAAACCCCCGTTTTAAGTCAGATGTTATTATCTTTACGTGATTTAAGATACTCGTCAAGAAGCTGCCGTTTAAGCTTTTCCTCCTCTTTCTCTCTCATAAGCTTTGCACGGATTTCTTTTTTATGCCTGCCGATAACGCCGTTTCTGTAAAACGCCACTGCAAACATACCTACAAGCGCGCCGCTTGCGGCACATATAAAATCGCCCATTGTATCTATAAGGCCGTAATCCGTTGTCGGCGAAGAGCACTGAAGCGAAAGGCCGTAAAGTCGGTCCATGGTAAATTCATATATTTCCCAGCCGACGTCAATGCCGAGCGAGAAGCAAAGGCCGAACATCGCGGCAAGCGCCGGAGAGAGCTTTGAGTAATTTTTCTCCTGCATGAGAACCGCAAAATCATAGCCGAACCACGCCGAAATAAAGCCGGAGCAGGTGTGAGTTATTATGTCGAAGCTGCCGAAATCGGTTCTGTTATTAAGAGTAGAGCCTATTACAACGCATACAAATATAAACACGTTGAGCATGGTCTGATTTTCGTAGCCGATTCTTATAATAAACGACCTGCCGCCGAACACCTGGAAATAATCCCAAAGATGAGTAAAAAGAATGGCAAATATCGCCTCGAGAAATTCCACCACTGAGCCGTGAAAAATACCGTAAATTCCCCAAAGCATTAAAGCGACACGAATGACGAGCCAAAGTATTTTATGGCTCTTCGGCAAATAGCCGGGATAATGTTTCATCAATTAAAAAGTCCTTTACTTAAATCTTGCTATCATACCCATACTTGCGGAGCCGTTGCTGAGGTACTTTGAGCCTATGAGGTCGCCGTTGTCGGAGTATGTTGAGCCGCAGGCTATTATCTGACCGTCCGAGAGCACGCAGACGCCGCCGAACGAGTCGTCGCGACTGCCGCCGTAGCTCTGAATACTCTTGAGAGAACCGCCGTTTGAAAATGTCACAACGAGAGCGTCGGAGCCGCCGCGGTTTCCCACCGCCTTGAGGTCGCGGTTGCTTGAGCATGAGCTTCCTACCGCAACATAACCGTCGTTAGTAGCTTCTATGGCATTGAATTCTTCGTCGAAATAGCCCTTAACAGCCGTATGCCAGCCGAATGAGCCGTCACTGTTATATTTTACGACTACCGCGTCAAATGAGCCTGCGTTGCCGAGTGACGCGAGGTCGCCGTCCGAAGAATTGCTCTTGCCCGCTATAACGCATCCGCCGTCGTTAGCGGGAGTTACGGACACAAAGTTGTCTATTCCGCTGCCGCCGTACTGCTTGACCCACTGCGTATCGCCGTTTGAGCCGAGCTTTACAACGCCTGCGTCGGCTCTGCCGCGGCTTTGGAACAAAGCCCCCGACTGGAACGCGCCGACCGCATATATACTGCCATCGGAGGCGGTTTTTACATCGTTGAAGGTATCGCCGTTTCCGCCGAAGGAGCGTACAAAAACCACATCGCCCGACGAAGAGTATTTTACTATAATCGCCTTTGAAGAGCCGGCGGCGCCTGCCTCCGACGCGTTGCCGTCCGATGAAAACGTAATGCCTGCCGCTATATATGAGCCGTCCGGAGAAGCGGCTACGGAATAAAAACCGTCCGTCTTGCTTCCGCCGAAGGAGCGCACCCACTGTATGTCGCCCGAGGAATTGAGTTTATATATAACGGCATCGTAATCGCCGTAGCTCTGCACACCGAGGTCGGTGGATTTGGAATAACCTGCCGCTATTATATTGCCCGAAGAATCGGTATCTACCGATGACAAAATTATACCGTTATTTGACGGAAGATATTTCTGCCATTGAAGTCTGCCGTTTTTGTCGTATTTAATTACAACAGCCGCCGGTGTGCTCTTAACCGAAAGATTTTTGAGACTGCCGTCGGCAGAGTTCGCCTGAACTACGGCTACAAAGCCGCCGTCGGGAGTTTTTGCGGTATCGTTGAACGAATCGTTGCCGCTGCCGCCGTAGCTTGAACCCCAGTTTGCGCTGTTGTCGCCGGGCGTTGCGGGGGAGGTTGTGTAGGTCATGGTGTATGTGACCGTTTCGCCGCCGGGTTTTGTAACGACATTGCCGTTTCCGTCGGTTACGGGAAGTTCGGTAACGGCAGGTCCGCCCGTGGTAGGCGGTACGATTATCATTGTGGTCAGCACCTCGCCGCGCGCATTTGTCACGGCTTTGCCGTTTTCATCCGTTACGGGAATGCCGACTTCTTTTGAAATATAAACAACGGAGGTTTTTACGTTACCGTCCTCATCATAGACAAGCTCGCCGTTTTCGTTTGTAACGTCCACTATGGTGGTGTCGAGAACTACCGTTACCGCCTCGCCGTTTTCATCGGTTATCGGCACGCCGTTTTCGTCGGTTACAACCACGGTTTCGCCCTTACCCGAATTTGCGATGTTCTTTTTGCAGGCCGACATTACGCAAAATACGGCAAGAAGCATAACGATGGCGGCTATGACTATCTTTTTATTTGAGTTCATCATCTTAAACCTCCGTGTCAGATGAAATGTTTTTAAAACACGTAAACATATACATTTGTATTGTATCATATTGCATAAGCTTTTTCAATTCAAAAATCATAATATTTGTTACAATATTATGTAATTAAATACTATACATTATCCGAACATTATGATATAATACGATACTGTATAATTAGGTTTTTTATGCAGTACCGTGCCCAAAAAAGGCAGTGCTGTAAAAATCTCGGAAGGATGTATAATCAATGGCTTACAGAACACACAACTGCAATGAGCTTACCTTTGACGACTTAAACAAAACAGTCAGCCTTGCAGGATGGGTCGATACCATTCGCGATCACGGCGGAGTTGCATTTATCGACCTTCGCGACCAATACGGCGTTACCCAGATAGTAATAAACAACGACGAGCTCTTAGAGGGTGTAAAAAAGGAAAGCGTTATCTCAGTTACCGGAAAAGTCGTAAAGCGCGACGAAGATACCGTTAACAAAAAGATTGCCACGGGCGAACTTGAAGTTCGTGTAAACGAAGTTACAATACTCGGGCCGTGCTCGGAAACGCTTCCGTTTGACGTTGAAACTTCTACCGATACAAGAGAGGACGTAAGACTCACTTACCGTTTCCTCGATCTCAGAAACAAAAAGGTACACGATAATATCCTTTTCCGTTCGCAGGTAGTGAGCTTCCTTCGCAAAAAGATGGAGAGTCTGGGCTTCCCGGAAATCAACACCCCCATACTCACCTGCTCTTCTCCCGAGGGCGCAAGAGATTATATTATTCCTTCAAGAAAGCATGAGGGTAAATTCTATGCTCTGCCGCAGGCTCCGCAGCAGTTTAAACAGTTGCTTATGGTTTCGGGCTTCGACAAATATTTTCAGATAGCTCCCTGCTTCCGCGACGAGGACGCAAGAGCCGACCGCTCACCCGGAGAATTTTATCAGCTCGACTTTGAAATGGCTTTTGCCACACAAGAGGACGTTTTCGCGGTGGCGGAGGAGGTCCTCTACGATACATTTGTAAAATTCGGAGGCGGCAAAAAGGTAAGCCCCGCTCCGTTCAGAAAAATACCGTTTGAAGAGGCAATGCTGAAATACGGCACCGACAAGCCCGATCTTCGCAATCCGCTTGAAATAAGCGACCTTACGGAATTCTTCAGCGACGTTGACTTCAAGCCGTTTAAGGGCAGACCCGTGCGCGGCATAGTCGCTCCCGGCTGCGGCAAAAAGAGCAAGGGCTTTTTTGAAAAGCTCCTCGAATATGCGCTTTCTATCGGGATGAAAGGTCTCGGTTATCTTACCGTTCTTCCGGACGGCTCTTTTAAAGGCCCTATCGATAAATTCCTTGTTCCCGAAAAGAAAGCCGAGCTTAAAAATATGCTCGACCTCAAAACCGACGACACTCTTTTCTTCATAAGCGACAACATCAAGGTGGTAAACCTGCTCGCAGGTCAGATAAGAACGGCTCTCGGCGAGAGGCTTGAGCTTATAGACAACGACCGTTTTGAAATGTGCTTCATAACCGATTTTCCGATGTACGAAAAGACGGACGAGGGCAAGCTCGACTTCACACACAATCCGTTCTCAATGCCTCAGGGCGGTATGGACGCTCTTGAAAATCAGGATCCCCTCACCATTAAGGCGTATCAGTACGATATAGTCTGCAACGGTGTAGAGCTGTCCTCCGGAGCTGTCAGAAACCATCGCCCCGACATTATGGTAAAAGCATTTGAGCTCGCAGGCTACACGGCGGAAGAAGTCGAAAAGCGCTTCGGAGCACTCTTCCGCGCATTCCACTACGGAGCTCCGCCTCATGCGGGTATGGCTCCCGGCGTTGACAGAATGGTAATGCTCTTAAAGGACGAAGAGAATATACGAGAGGTTATTGCATTCCCGATGAATTCAAACGCTCAGGATCTTCTTCTCGGCGCTCCCAATACCGTTTCGGAGCAGCAGCTTCGCGAAGTTCATATAAAGCTTCGCCGCCCCGTCCCCGAAAAATAACCGATATACTAAGCGAAAGAAAGTGATCTTATGACGATAGACAGAAGTCTTGTTGAATATCTCGAAAAACTCGGCAGAATTCACCTGACCGAAGAGGAGCGTTCAGCCTCGGAAAAGGATTTGCAAAGCATACTCACCTATATTGACACTCTCAACGAGCTTGACACAGACGGAGTTGAGCCTGCTTCGCACTCTTTCCCCGTTGCAAACGTAATGCGTGACGACACGGTTACAAACGGCGCCGACACAGAAAATATTTTGAAAAATGCTCCGCAAAGCCGCGACGGCTGCTTTGTCGTTCATAAAACGGTTGAGTGAGGTAAACTATGAATATTTGCGAAATGACGGCTCTTGAAATATCAAATGCCGTAAAGAATAAAGAAATAACCGTAAAAGACGCAGTTGACGCGTTTTTTGAGGCAATAGACAAATACGACGGAAAATATCACTGCTATAACACCCTTTGCAAAAAAGAGGCTTACGAAAGAGCCGAAGAAGTGCAAAAGGGAATTGACTGCGGCAAATATAACGGCAGGCTCGCCGGCGTGCCCATAGGCATTAAAGATAACATCTGCACAAAGGACATTCTTACGACCTGCTCCTCCAAGATACTCGAAAACTTCATTCCCACATACAACGCAACGGTTGTGAACCGTCTGAATGACGAGGGAATGGTAATAATAGGCAAGCTCAATATGGACGAGTTTGCCATGGGAAGCACCACAGAGACCTCCGCCACGGGAGTTACCCATAACCCGTGGGATACAGACAAGGTTCCCGGAGGCAGTTCCGGCGGCGCGGCGGCAGCGGTAGCCGCGAGACTTTCGCCCGTAGCGCTCGGTTCGGATACAGGCGGTTCTATCCGTCAGCCCTGCTCTTTCTGCGGCGTTTCCGGTCTTAAACCGACTTACGGCGCCGTTTCACGTTACGGACTTGTGGCTTATGCGTCGTCTCTCGACCAGATAGGCCCCATGGGAAAAACCGTTGACGACTGCGCGGCGCTTTTCTCGGTAATTCAGGGCAAAGACGAAAAAGACGGCACATCCATGGTATATCCGAAATTCGACTTCGATAAAGCCGTCAAAGGCGACGTCGGCGGCAAAAAAATCGGTATTCCCGAAGATTATCTCGGCGAAGGCATAACCCCCGACGTAAAGGACGCGGTTTTGGCCGCCGCGGATAAATTCCGCGAAGAGGGCGCCGTTGTCGAAACATTTAAGATGCCGATAGTAAAATACGCAATTCCGGCATATTACATTATCGCCTGTGCGGAGGCGTGTTCAAACCTCTCAAGGTACGACGGAATAAAGTACGGTTACTCGAGTCCCAACGCCGACACGCTTATGGAGACATACGTAAAAACGCGTTCGGAAGGCTTCGGAATGGAAGTTAAGCGCCGCATAATGCTCGGCAACTTCGTTTTAAGCTCCGGCTATTACGACGCTTACTACAATAAGGCTCTCAAGGCGAAAAAGCTTATACAGAACGCCTTTTACGACGCATTTAAAAAATATGATATGCTCTTAGGCCCCGTAGCTCCCACTACTGCGCTTAAAATAGGCGAAAGTCTTTCCGACCCGCTGAAGATGTATCTCGGCGACATATACACCGTTATGATAAACATAGCCGGTATGCCGTCGATGTCGGTTCCGTGCGGATTTGACAAAGACAATATGCCGATAGGTATGCAGATAATAGGCAAGCCGTTTGAAGAGGCGGAAATTATGAGTGCCGCCAAGGCATTTGAAAACGCCACCGACTTCCACAAAAAACTGCCGGATTTAGGTTAAGGAGGTACAGCTTTATGGAATGGGAAATTGTTATGGGACTTGAAGTCCACACGGAGCTTGCCACCAAGACAAAAATCTTTTGCGGCTGTTCCACCGAATTCGGCGGCAAGCCGAATACTCACGTCTGTGAAATATGCTCGGGTATGCCCGGAACTCTGCCGCTTCTCAACAAAAGAGTTGTTGAATTTGCCGTGAGAACGGGCATTGCCACAAACTGCACAATAACTCAGCACAACAAATTTGACCGAAAAAACTATTTTTATCCCGACCTGCCGAAAGCGTATCAGATATCGCAGCTTTATCTGCCTATCTGCCGCAACGGTTTTATAGAGGTAAAGGATAAAGACGGCAACCCCAAAAAGATAGGAATTCACGAAATTCATATGGAAGAGGACGCCGGAAAGCTTGTTCACGACGAATTTGAGGATTGCACTCTTGTAGACTACAACCGCTGCGGCGTGCCGCTGCTTGAAATAGTTTCGGAGCCCGATTTCAGAAGCGCCGAGGAGGTTCTCTCTTATCTTACGGAGCTGCGCTCGATTCTTCAGTATATCGGAGTTTCGGACTGCAAAATGCAGGAGGGTTCTTTAAGAGCCGACGTCAACCTTTCGGTTCGCCCCAAAGGGCAAAAGGAATTCGGCACACGTACCGAGATGAAAAACCTCAACTCTTTCAAAGCCATTGCAAGGGCTATTGAATATGAGGCGGAAAGGCAGATTGAGCTTCTTGAGGACGGCGAAAAGGTAATGCAGGAAACACGTCGTTGGGACGATAACAAGGGGTACAGTTACGCCATGCGCTCCAAAGAGGACGCTCAGGATTACAAATATTTCCCCGAGCCCGATCTTCCGCCTATTGAGATTTCGGACGAATATATTGAAAACATCAGAAAATCTCTGCCGGAGCTGCCCGAGGCAAAAAAAGCACGCTATATGTCGCAATTCGGTCTCCCCGAATATGATACCGGCATTATAACGTCCGACAGGAGCTTCGTAAAGCTTTTTGAACGCACGGTTGAAATATGCAATTCACCCAAGGACGCGGCAAACTGGATAATGGGCGAGCTTATGAAGATGCTCAACGACACGGGCACTCTGCCTGAAAATATGTTGTTTGACCAAGACTCGCTCGGCAAGCTTATAAATATGATAAAAGCCGGCAAGATAAACCGCGGCACCGCAAAAACCGTATTTGAAAAGATATTCACGGAAAATGTCGATCCCGAAAAATATGTTGAAGAAAACAACCTCGGTCTTGTCACCGACCTCTCGGCTATACGCCCCATTATAGAGCAGGTCATAGCCGACAACGAAAAGAGCGTCGGCGAATATAAAGCCGGCAAAACTCAGGCAATGGGTTACATTATGGGTCAGGCTATGCGCGCCCTCAAGGGCAAAGCTCCGGCTCAGGAAGTTCAGAAAATACTCAAGGAAATTTTAGGCTGATGAATACCAAATATCTGTTTCTCGATATAGACGGCACACTCGTCGGATTTAACGGCGTGATGCCCCCGTCGGCGTTGGAAGCGCTGAAAAAAGCGCACAAAAACGGTCATAAGCTTGTAATTTGCACAGGCAGGCAGCTCTCGCAGGTATACCCGTGGCTTTTAAAGGAGGTACCGTTTGACGGTCTGATTTTATCGGGCGGAGCCATGGTAATTTCGAACGGCAAAACCGTTGCTCATCACTTTATAGAACGCGACGGCCTTAAAAGGCTTGTAAACTACTTTGAAAGCCGCAAAACCGCATATTATCTGCAAACTCAAGGGTTTCTGGTTTCAAAACAATGGTGCGTTGACAGAACGCTTGCGCTCTTTGAAAAGCTCGGTTACAGCGAAAACGATTTGCTCACACTTTTCGGCAAAACCGTAATCGACGATAACGCCGAAAACAGGGACGACGTTGAAAAGCTCATATACTACGACTCAGGCGTGGATTTTTCGGATGTGCAAAACAATATCGGCGATGAATTTCATATCGTAGGTTACAGCTTCGGCAATCTCGGTAACACGAGCGGAGAAATATCAAAAAACGGCGTCAGCAAGGCAAGCGGAATAGCCGAATATCTGAATTACTGCGGCGGAGATATAAACGACGCTTTTGCGTTCGGCGACGCAGAAAATGATTTGGAAATGTTCGGCAGCGTAAACACGGGGATTGCAATGGGCAACGCCTGCGATAAGCTTAAAAAGTTAGCTTCATACGTCACTTCCGATATAGACGATGACGGTCTTTACAACGCATTTTTGCATTTCGGACTGATTTAATCGATTGCAAAACCAAACAAAAAAGCACGATTGGCTGCGGCTAATCGTGCTTTTGTTGTTATTATTTATCTGCCGAGGTACGGCATCGGATTTGTTCGCCTGCCGTTTACATAAACCTCAAAGTGAAGATGCGGTCCGGTTACGTTGCCGGAGGAGCCTATTTTTGCAATCGGCTGACCTGCCGAAACCTTTTGACCGACTCGAACTTTAAACGAACCGGGCAAAGTATGCGCATAGAGCGTGGAAAGCCCGTTTCCGTGGTTTATGACTATATAATAGCCCCAGCTCGGATGATATGTCGCCGTGGTTACGGTTCCCGAAGCCGCGGCAACTATTGTAAGCCCCGTGCTTCCGCCGCCGGGCTTTACTATATCGATACCGCCGTGACGTCTTGCACCGCCGTACCCGGAGGATATCGACGAAGCGCCTATTGCGGGCCAAACAAATCTGCCGCCGGTTGTAATGACCTTGCCGCCGGATACGCCTTTTCCCGTAACGGGAGCCTTTGTGCCTATCTGTATAACCTCGTTTACGGGTTCGGAAAGGGTCACCCTTGAAACCTCTTTTGACGAAACGCGCGTACCGTCTATATAAGTCACAAGCTCGGTTACCTGCTGAACGCCGTTTACGCCCTTTGTTGTAACCTTTTTGGTGCCTGTATAAAGATTTGCATTGTTGACGTTGGTGCTCGTATAGGCTATTGATTCGGTATGGGTTTCGGTCTTTGTGACCTGAACTCTGACGTAGTTTACCTCGCTTGAAATAAGCAGCTTGTCACCCGAACGGATTGTCTCGGAAATCCCCGGATTCAACTGCTGTAATTCGGCAACGGTAAGTCCGTTTGCGGCGGCTATTCCCGAAACGGTGTCGCCGTCCTTTACCGTGTAATAAACCGCCTCGCTCTTTTTTGATTTAAGCTTGGAGGAAAGCTTTTCCGCGTCCCAAACCGTAGCTTCGTTATCGGGGTAAAGCCCCTGCTCATAGGTGATGTTTTCAACAAAGCCCTTTGCCGCGTTGGGGTCGTCTATTTTATAATCGCTGAGTATTTTATCAAAAACGCTTGTGGCGTCCGTCTCGTTTTTAACGGCGCACAGAAAATCTCCGTCAATATAAATACCGCAGGCATTGGTGATGTTGCTCTCGGAATTTTCTATAAGTTTATCGCACATTGAGGAGGAATCGGTAAGGTCGGTCTTGTTTACAACCTTGAGCTGATACTGTGCCGGCTTTATAAGCTCCTGCTCTTTACCCGAGGCAGATGCGGCGGTCTTGAGCCTTGTTTTAGCCTGCTGCTCTGCGTCGAGATATTCGGATTCGCTCTTGGCGTAGCCTATTACAGAGCCGTTATATTTGATTTCAAGCGCAAAAGTGGCGTTGTTCCAATAACTTACCGTAGCGCAAAGCACGCCGAGACAAAGAATCGGGACAAGCAGATTTACCGCAAAGGTAAACACTATACCGTGCCTTGAAAAAGCCTTCCTTACATAGGTTCGCAACTTAACTTTAGCGGATTTTCTGTCGGTATGGACAAGCGCATTAAAATCTGAGCTGACCCTTTTTATATCCGCCATAAGAAGTTTAAATTCCTTGCTTACGGTTCTGAAGGTTTTGAGCACAAACCTGTCAATCACAAGAAACACGGCAAAAAATACGGCGCCGACTGTTTTTACGGGACGCGAAAGCACCCTCGACAGCCATTTGCCGAATTTCATAAAACCCGTGCCTGCCGTAAAGCCTATACGGTATATAAAATTGTAAAGCTTTTCAAAAAACATATTAGCCTCACAGCGGTGACGTTAAAAATCACACGGCACCGAAAGTATTGATAATAATTTTAACACATAAAGCGACAAATTTCAACCTTAACGAACATCGTAAGGAAACTGTTACGCTTTTACATAACCGTTTCCGAACATCTTATCAATCCGACGTTTTATGTTTTTATGCTCCGGCAGTTGCAGTTTGCCGTCGGTTGCAATTATCTTTTGCGCGCTCTTTTGAGCCTCTTCCAGTATTTTGGTATCGGTTAAAATATCCGCTATTCGAAGCGACGGCAAGCCGTGCTGCTTCGAGCCGAAAAAGTCGCCCGGACCGCGCATTTTAAGGTCCTCATCCGCTATCAAAAATCCGTCGGTGGTCTTGCACATTATATCAAATCTGCGTTTCGCCTCATCATTTTGTGCGTCCGACACCAAAATGCACGTGGACAAAGCATTACCTCTGCCCACTCTGCCGCGCAGCTGGTGGAGCTGTGAAAGCCCGAAACGCTCGGCGTTCTCTATAACCATAATCACGGCATTCGGCACGTCCACTCCTACCTCGATAACCACGGTGGACACAAGAAGCTGTATTTTTCCGCTCTCAAAATCGCGCATTATATTGTCTTTTTCCTTTGATTTCATTTGCCCGTGCAAAAGCCCGAGCCTGTAACCCTTGAATGCGGTATTTTGCAGAAATTTACAATATTCCTGTGCAGGTATCAGGTCGCTGTCGCCCTCTTCCACGAGCGGACAAACTATATATGCCTGATAGCCCTTATCAAGATGCTTCTTTATGAAGTTGTATATTCTCTCGTGAAGAGCCTGCGACACGCAGTATGTTTCGGTTTTTTGCCTGCCCGGCGGCAGCTCGTCAAGAACCGACACCGAAAGGTCGCCGTAAATTATAAGACCGAGTGTTCTCGGTATGGGCGTAGCGGACATAACGAGAATGTTGGGATTTTGACCTTTTTTTGAAAGCGCCGCCCGCTGAGCCACACCGAATCTGTGCTGCTCGTCGGTGACGGCTAATCCGAGGCGCAAGAACTCCACATCGTTCTGTATAATTGCGTGCGTTCCTATGACAAGGTCCGCAGAGCCGTCGCGTATCGCCTTTTTAATTTCTCTCTTTTCTTTTTCGGTACTGCTGCCCGTCAACAGTACCGTTTTTATATCGGTACCGTCAAATATTTTTGAGAGCGTTCTGAAATGCTGTTCCGCGAGAACCTCAGTAGGCGCCATAAACGCACTTTGCATACCGTTTTTCGCGGTATTGTATATGAGTGCCGCCGCCACAAGGGTTTTACCGGAGCCCACATCCCCCTGAAGCAGACGATTCATCGGCTCACCCGAGCTCATATCGGAAAAAGCCTCAAAAATCGCTCTTTTTTGTGCTCCCGTCGGCGAAAACGGCAGTCGGGCATAGAACTCCTCGGTGCAGTCTTTTTTGAGCACCATATCGGTTTTTTCTTCGTCGGTTCTGTTCTTGATTGACAAAAGCCCCAGCTGCAATATAAACAGCTCATCAAAAATCAGTCTTTTTTTCGCCTTGTCAAGCGCCTCAAAGCTCTCGGGGAAATGTATGTTACGTATAGCAAAATCGAGAGAGCAAAGGTCGTTTTCCGCGAGTATTTCGGGCGGCATAAACTCCGGTATTTCCTTACAGTTTTTCAGCACCTGCATGGTACATTTCTCCGTAAGCTTGGAGCTTAAACCCGCCGTCTGCGGATATATGGGGCGTATTCTGCCGTTCCCCGCTTCCTTTGAAAACAACGGGGACACCATTTCTTTTATGCCGTGCTTATCAGCGGTTATTTTGCCGAAAAAGAGATACTCTTCGCCCTCTTTCAGCATATTGCCGATATATTTATTGTTAAAAAAGACCAGGTTCAGTATACCTTTTCCGTCGGTTATACTTGTTTTTGAAAGGAACTTTCCGCCGGGGATTCTCACCTTAGTCGGGGCATAGCTCACGACGCCGCGTATACAACATTCAGTACCCGGCGGCGCCTGTCTTATCGGTATTATATTACTCCAATCCTCATATGCACGCGGATAAAAGCGCAAAAGGGCGCCGACCGTATCGACGCCGAGCTTTGAAAACGCCTCGGCACGAGCAGGTCCGACACCCTTTAAATATTTAATTTCGGTTGAAAAGTCCATTATGAACACATCCGGGAACTGTTTTTGAAAAACGTCCTGTTATTCGACGGACGAAATAAAGTAGTAGACCGGCTGACCGCCGTTAATGACATTTACCTCAACATTGGGGAAACGCTCCTGTAAACGTGCCGAAAGTACGTTTGCCGAATTTTCGTCTGCGTCCTCACCGTAAAATACGGTTATCAGCGAGCCTCCGAATTTTTTGACAAGGCGGCGTGTAACTCTGTATGCGGCGTTTACAAGGTCATCCTCCACAAGGGTTATTTTGCCGTCCTCCATACCGAGATACTGACCCTCTTTGATTTTCTGACCGCCGAATACGCTGTCGCGTGCGGCAAACGTAACCTGAGCCGTGTGCACATTTTCCGCAGCCTTTGCCATATTAAGGTGATTTTCTTCGCTTGAGAGGCTCTCGTCAAAATTGAGCATAGCGGTTATGCCCTGAGGGATTGTCTTTGTTGCGATAACGCTGACGCCCCTGTCCGCAAGGTTTACGGTCTGCTCCGCCGCCATTATAATATTTTTGTTGTTTGGTAAAACAAAAACGTGCTTTGCGGGAGTTGACTCAACAGCGTTTAAAATATCATCAGTACTCGGATTCATGGTTTGTCCGCCCGAAACAACGACATCACAGCCGAGCTCCTTAAAAAGCTCTGCCATACCGTCGCCTGCCGCGACAGCCACAAAGCCGTAGTCTTTGGTCGGCTGTACCTTATTGATTTCGGCATCACGGCTTAAATTTTCTTCTTTATCGTCCTTTTTGGCGTCCATACCGACATCCGCGTTTGCGTGCTGATAACGCATATTGTCTATTTTTATGTTTATGAGCGGACCTATTTTAAGGGCTGCCTGAATTACATTGCCGGGTTCGTTTGAGTGGACGTGAACCTTTACTATATCGTCATCGTCAACCACAACAACGCAGTCGCCTATCGATTCAAGATACGCCTTTAATTTGAGCGGCGTGCTCTCGGGATTTTTCGATTTTGTTATGAGGAACTCGCTGCAATAACCGTATTTGATGTCACCCGAAGCCGCTGCCACAACGGATTTGTTTTCTTCGGCATTGCTTTTTACGGGTGAAGCATCGTCGTTATTTTCTATAAACTTACCCTCGTTTATATAGCCTCTTATACCGTCAAGTATATAGAGGAAGCCCTGACCGCCGGCGTCTACCACGCCTGCCTCTTTGAGAACGGGCAAAAGCTCGGGGGTGGTTTCAAGAGCCTCCTGTGCCGCACGGTAAGCCTCGTCGAGAACGGCGCCGCAGTCATCGGACGAAAGCTCCTCAGCCGCTGCCGCCGCCTTGCGTACAACAGTTAAAATAGTACCCTCGGTGGGCTTCATTACGGCTTTATAAGCCGACTCTTTGCCGAGAGTGAGTGCCGCGGCAAGGTCTTTGCCGCCGACCTCTTTTTTACCTTTAAAGCCGTTTGAAATTCCTCTGAAAACCAATGATAATATAACGCCCGAATTTCCTCGCGCGCCCCTTAAAAGAGCAGCGGCGATTTTTGAGGACACAACGCTTATATCATCGTCGTCTATTACCTGAAGTTCTCTCACAGCCGCGGAGGAGGTCATTGACATATTGGTTCCGGTATCGCCGTCGGGTACCGGAAATACGTTGAGCGCGTCAACGTCTTTTCTGTGATTCAGTATATTGTTAGCGCCGGAAATGAAAGCGCGTTTAAACTGCTTACCTGTTAACAAAATTTGTACACTCCTAATTATTCTTTCATTCCGTCAACAAACACATTGACTTTTTTTACGCCGAGACCCGTTGACTGCTCGACGGTATACCTGACCTTGTTTGTTATGGAATCCACAATGGTTCCGATATTAACGCCGTAGGTCACGATTATGTGAAGGTCTATTATCAGATCACCGCCGTCGGCACGCACGCTGACGCCCTTGTCGGGATAATTCTTACGTTTAAAAAGAAGCGACCGAAGCCCCTGTGACGCACCGCTGTTTGCCATACCGGCAACACCGAAACACGAGGTTACGGTTTGACCGATAAGCTCCGAAAAATAGTGCTGATGTATCTCAATAACGCCGAGATAATTTTCAATTTTAATCATATATCGGTTTATATTGCTGAAGAGCGCAATATTCTCCTTTCCTGTAATGCTGTTATTATATACCATAAACCGCCTAAACACAATACGCTGTTCCGAAAGCGGTAAAAGAAGCTCTCGTCATCTCAACCCAATGTCCAACGGCAAATTCCCGCATAGAGATGGTCGGAGGAATACGAGAAATCGGGCTTTAAGCCCTTTTTATATGCCGCAAAACCGCTCCTGTAACAAATCGGGACAAACGGCATATCGTTTAAAAAGCTGTCAAGGAAATCCGAAAGCCCTATACTTCCCTCGCAAAAGGCGTCGTAATCGGTAATCACACGAAGTGTTCGGTCAATACCCTTTGACGCAGACCCTTTTTCCGAAAAAAACGGGCGCAAATCAAGATTTTCGGTAAGCTTTATTTCGCCCAAGTAAAGGCTGAAATCGCCCGAAGATATTTTCTGATTGTATTTATCGAGCGGAACAGCATCAACGGTTACATTAAAGCCTATGCTCCTAAGGCTTTCGGCTATACTGTTTGCCGCCGACGTGCGGAAGCTGTTTTCGCTGTTCACAAGGAGCGACACTTTAAGATTTTGCGAGCCGTTTGTCAGCGAGCCGTCCTTTGCATATTTATTATACCCTGTTTTGGTAAGTATTGACTTTGCTTTGTCAATATTTGCACTCTCGGCAAAATTCACATTTGTGACTCCGGAAAGCTCGGAGAATGCCGGATTAAACAGAAGCGGAGCCGCCGTGGCGTACCCCTGATATGACGAAGACGCTATATCTTTTTTATCTATGGCGTAATAGACGGCAGTTCTGACGGCGGACGACGACAAAACTCCGTTTGTGTCATTTATACCCAAAAAGACAAAGTTATTCATATTGACCGTGCTGCTGTCAACCGAGACATGACGGTAAACACTGTCGCTCATATCCTTAAACAGGAAATTCACGTTGCCGATTTCAAGAGCGTTTTCGGCATAGGTAAAATCCTCAATCTCATAGAGCTTTATCTCGGGTATATTTACGCTGCCGCCGTAATTTTCATTCTTTGAAAACAGCCCGTCTTTATACACATAAGGGCCGCTGCCTATCGGAATATTTTCAGCCTTGTCGGCGGTGCCGCTTTTGACAACGGGAAAGCTCAGCGCATTCAGCACATAAGGGTCCGGTGAAGAAAGCGTAAAGATAACCGTGCCGCCCGACGCCTTTGCCGACTGAATATTTGAAAGCATCTGACCGTAACGCGACGACGCCTTTGCCTTGTTAAACGAATATACAACGTCCTGTGCCGAAACGGACGAACCGTCCGAAAAGCGCGCCCCGGAGAGCGTAACGGTAACCGTAGTTCCCGAAACATCGCCCTTTTCGGCTATGGCGTTTTCGGGAGTGTAGTCTGCCTTGACCTTAAAAAGCGGGTCATAGGCTAAATCGGTAAGACTTATATTCTCTGTGCCGACGGCAAAAAAAGGATTCAGCGAATCGCTTTTGGAATACGGCAAAATAAGGTCGTTTGCCGAAGAAACATCGCTGCCGCCCGAGGAAGCGGAACTCGTCTGCTCGGTGGAATTGCCGCTGCCATTGTCTTTGCGGCAGGCGGAAAAGATACATACCGCAGAAAGCAAAAGGCATATTGCCGAAAATATTTTCTTTTTCACGGTCGCACTCTCCTTTTAAAGCGATATTCTCTGTACACAAACAGCTTTTGCCGTATCACGCCTCACGGTAAATATAACACCGTCAAGCTCGGCGTCGCCGTTCGGATTTTGGAAACGCACCGGCATATTAGTTTTCATCTTTTCTATTGCAAGCTCGGGTGTAACGCCCAATACGGACATTTTGGGACCCGTCATACCTATATCCGTTATATATCCCGTGCCCTGCGGCAATATCTGCTCGTCCGCCGTGGGCACATGGGTATGGGTTCCGAACACAGCCGAAACCCTTCCGTCAAGATAGAAGCCCATGGCTCGTTTTTCGGCTGTGGCCTCCGCGTGGAAATCGACAACTATAATGTCGGTTTCTTCTTTGAGCTTTTCAATTACCCTGTCTATGCAGATAAACGGGTTTTCAAGCGGCTCCATAAACACCGTGCCGCACAGATTTACGACGCCGACTCTGAAAGAGCCGCGGTCTACAACGGTATAGCCTCTGCCGGGAGCCTCTTTCCCGTAGTTTGCGGGTCTTAAAAGGAACTCGTTTCTCTCAAGCTCATCATATATTTCACGACGTCTGAAGGTGTGATTGCCGCCGGTTACGACGTCCGCGCCGCTCGTGAAAATATCGTCTGCGGACATCGGCAATATGCCGTTTCCGACAGCGGAATTTTCACCGTTTACCACCGTTACGTCTATATTATTTTCTCTTTTTAATTTCGGTAAACATTTCCTCAGCTTTTCGCAGCCCGACGCCGATACAACGTCGCCCACGGCGAGGATGTTTATAGTATCTGACATAATGCACCGTTTCTGTTTGGATTTTCGGAAAAGCTAAGCCCCGACAACACTCAAAGTTTTTCTCTTTAAGGCATCAGGGCTTAAAAATTATTTCGCGTAATCGACAGTCCTGTTTTCGCGTATAATGTTGACCTTTATCTGACCGGGATATTCAAGCTCATCCTCAATCTTTTTGACAACTTCGCGCGCAACAAGTGTCATCTGATCGTCACTTATAACATCGGGCTTAACCATTATGCGAATCTCACGGCCTGCCTGAATTGCAAATGACTTCTCAACGCCCTCAAACGACGTTGCTATTTCTTCGAGTTTTTCAAGACGTTTGATATAATTCTGTACATTCTCGCGTCTTGCGCCGGGTCTTGCGGCTGAAATGGCGTCCGCCGCCTGAACGAGACAAGCAACAACGGTCTTTGCCTCCACGTCGCCGTGGTGAGCCTGAATTGCGTGAATTACCTGCTCGTTTTCCTTATATTTTCTTGCGTATTCAACGCCCAAATCGACATGAGAGCCTTCAAATTCACGGTCAAGTGCCTTGCCTATATCGTGAAGAAGTCCCGCTCTTTTAGCCGTTTTTACATCGGCGCCGAGTTCTGCCGCCATAAGCCCTGCTATGTATGAAACCTCAAGCGAATGATTGAGCACATTCTGACCGTAGCTTGTGCGGTATTTGAGTTTGCCGAGTATCTTGACAAGCTCGGGGTGTATACCGTTTACGCCTGCGTCAACTACGGCGCGTTCACCTGTCTGACGTATGGTCTGCTCAATCTCGCGCTTTGATTTTTCGTACATTTCCTCAATGCGTGCAGGGTGTATTCTGCCGTCCGAAATAAGCTTTTCGATGGTGAGCCTTGCTATTTCGCGGCGAACCGGCTCAAAGCTTGAAACCGTTATAGCCTCCGGCGTGTCGTCGATTATAAGGTCTACGCCGGTTATTGTTTCAAGGGTACGTATGTTTCTGCCCTCGCGGCCGATAATGCGACCTTTCATCTCATCATTGGGAAGAGTTACCACCGAAACCGTAGCTTCTGCTGCCTGGTCTGCGGCACAGCGCTGTATCGCGGTAGAGATTATCTCACGCGCGAGAGCGTCCTGCTCGTCCTTGGTTCTCTGCTCAAAGTCCATAATTTTAACGGCTTTGTCGTGAGTGAGCTCCTCATCGAGATTTTGCAAAAGCAATGTTTTTGCCTGTTCTTTTGTATAGCCCGAAATTTTTTCGAGCATATCGAACTGGCTCTTTTTGATTTTTTCAACCTCTTCGAGTTTTTTATCAGCCGTTTTTACTTTTTCGTTTAAAGCTTCTTCTTTTGCTTCAAGAGCCTCGGTCTTTTTATCGAGAGACTCCTCTTTTTGAATTATTCTGCGTTCCTGCCGCTGAACTTCCGCTCTGCGCTCTCTGTTTTCCTTTTCCGCCTCGGATCTCAACGAATGGATTTCGTCCTTAGCTTCCAAAATCGCTTCTCTCTTTTTATTTTCCGCTGTCTGAACAGCCTGATTTACGATTCTGGTAGCTTCTTCCGTAGCCGAGCCTATAGCAGACTCCGCCACCTTTTTACGGTGAACCTCGCCGAGTACAAATCCGACAACTCCGAAAACAACTGCAGCCACGGCCGCGGCTATTATAGCTATCGTTACAGGATTCAAAAAGTTCTGCACCTCCTTTTAATTTTTGGTTTTCCGATTATTCATGCTTGAAAATAAGAAAATTTATTGGTTTTTGACAGTGTAACGGTATCAATCGCAATACTGTTCGCATTCTAATACACTATCTTAGATATTCTATATCTTTTTATGCAATAAGTCAAGAAAAAGCGAACCGTTCGGCGCAAAAACAGTCGATATTTAAAATACAAAAAGCGCGCCGCAAAGACCGAAGCCTATGCAACGCGCCAAACATATCCGAAATTTTAACAAATAATCGAAACCGACATTACGCGAGCTTGAGTTCCTCCCAAAGCTTTGAGAGAAGATCGAGCGTATCCTGATCAAGATTGTGGAAATACTGCGTTTTCACTTCCTGCTTGGGATAGAGCACCTCATTATCCTTATACTCATACCTGTCGTCGCCGAGAACAGCCGTAACGGGGCAGAGATAGCCGAGATAATTCGCATTGTGGAGTGCCACCTCGGGCTCGCACATATAGTTTATAAACAGCTCGGCAGCCTTTTTATTTTTGGCGCTTGTAGGAACGCACATTACGTCCACAAATCTGTTTGTTCCCTCCTTGGGGTAAACAAATTCGAGATCGTCATTCTCCTGTTTCATCGTAAGGTAATCGCCTGCGTAATACGGAGCTATGGCGGCTTCGCCCGCCTCCATCTTATTAAAGACCTCATCCATAACGTATGACTGAATCAGCGGCTTTTGCTCCTTGAGCTTTTCTGCCGCCGCACGCCATTCGTCGGGGTTGGTCGAGTTTACGTCATAGCCGA
Organism: Ruminococcaceae bacterium UBA6434; assembly: GCA_002437245.1. GTDB lineage: Bacteria > Bacillota > Clostridia > Oscillospirales > Acutalibacteraceae > Fimenecus. Next base: position 58,663 of record DJOQ01000034.1, on the reverse strand, counting down.
GAAGATACTGAGCCACGCCGAAAGCATCTCGCGAATTATTAAAGGTAAGTATTTCGCCGGAGTACTTCGGGTCCCACATAACATTCCAGCTGTCGGGCTTTTCGGAAACCATGGTCGTATTATAGATAAGCCCGACCATACCGCCCGTGTAAGCTACGGTATACTCGTTGTTTTCGTCGAAGAAAAGGTTTTTGTATTCGTCGCCTATTCCCGCGTAATTGGTTATCACCGAATAATCAAGCTTTTGCAAAAGCCCCTCGTCTTTTAAGCGCTCAGCCATATAATCCGAAGGAATTATAACATCGTAATCCACTCCGCCGCTTTTGAGCTTTGCATAGAGGTCCTCATTGCTGTCATACATATTATAATTGACTTTAATGCCCGTAAGTTTTTCGAAATCCGAGATAACGTCAACGCTTCCGCCCTCACCGTCGGAAATATACTCTCCCCAGTTATATACGTTGATTTCGGTACCTTTGAGTTCTTCAACGTCGTAATTTCCGAGAAGAACGGAGATGTCAAGCTTTTCGTTTTTAAGCGAACAGCCCGAAAGCATCAATATTCCCGCAAACAAAGTAAGTGTCAATACAACCGAAATTATCTTTTTCATTTTTTCACAATCCTTTCTTAACCTTCTGAGCCTTTTGCTCTTTTACGTTCTTTCTTTTCGCTGCGCGCCTGAAGCACATTCATAAGAATCATAAGCGCAAGCACTGATACAAATATAAGCGTTGACAACGCATACATATCGGGTTTCACCTTTTTCTTTGTCATTGAGAAAATGACTATCGGAAGCGTCTGGAATTTTGCGCCGCTTACAAAATAACTGATTATGAAATCGTCAAGCGAAAGCGTAAAAGCCATTATAAATCCGGTTATTATGCCGGACTTGATATTGGGAAGCACCACTTTAAAGAAAGCGGAGATCGGCGTGCAGCCGAGATCCTGCGCCGCCTCGGAAAGATGGCGGTCGGTCTGGCGGAGCTTCGGTAATACCGAAAGTATGACGTACGGCAAATTAAACGTGACATGAGCTATCAAAAGCGTAGGGAAGCCCAAAACGCTGCTTGACGACACTATTTTGCCTACGAACACGAAAAGGAGCATCATTGAAACACCCGTAACTATTTCGGGGTTCATCATAGGAACGTTTGTAACGGTCATAACGGCACTTCTAAGCCACCGTTTTTTCATTGAATTTATTCCGACTGCCGCCGCCGTTCCTATAACGATTGAAATAAGAGCGGAGGTAACGGCTAAGATAAGTGTGTTGCGAAGAGCCGTAAGAGCCGTGTCGTTACGGAACATTTCGACATACCATTTCAGCGAAAATCCCGACATAACGCTTGTGCTGTTTGAGGCGTTAAACGAGAACACCACCATAACGAGCATCGGGGCATAAAGAAATATCATTATAAGAGCGATGTATATTTTTTTGAGAGCTTTCATATTATCATCGCCCCCTCTTCATTATCGGCAAAGCGATTCATAATAAGCATACATACTATTATGAGAAGCATCAGCACAAGCGAGAGCGACGCTCCGAGATTATAGTTATATGCGGACTGGAACTGCATTTCAATAGAGTCGCCGATAAGCAGAAATTTTCCGCCGCCGAGCTTTTGGCTTATGTAGAAAGTACTTACCGACGGGACAAATACCATTGTTATGCCCGAAATTACGCCCGGCATACTGAGCGGCATTATAACCTTGCGAAGCACCTGAAGTTTGCCGGCTCCGAGGTCCTGCGCCGCCTCAACAAGACTTTTATCAAGCTTTGACATAACCGAATATATCGGCAGCACCATATACGGCAAAAAGTTATACACCATTCCGAGGATTACCGCCCCGGGAGTGTTGATAAGCTGCGCCGTGGGCAGCCCAACGGCCTTTAAAAGCGAGTTTATAAGCCCCGTATTTGAAAGAATCGTTATCCACGAATATGTGCGGATAAGGAAATTCATCCACATGGGGAGCATTATAAGCATCATTATGGTTCGCTGAGTACTTGCACGGCTCTTTGCCATAATGTACGCGAGAGGATATGCGAGAAAAAGGCAGATTACCGTCGCCAAAAGCGCGTACCACGCGGATCTGCCGAAAATAGCACCGTAAGATGAAAGTGCCTTGATATTATCAAAGGTAAATGCGCCGCTGCGGTCGGTAAAAGCGTAGTAGATTACCATTATCAGCGGAGCTATTATGAAAAGCATCGCCCATATCATATACGGAGCGTTTACGAGCTTTAAAGTGAGAGAAGACTTTTTCATGGCTTAATCTCCTATCTCGGAGACTTCGTCTTCATCGGAGAGCTCGGCATTGGGGTCTGAAAGCTCGTCGAACTCTTCGCTGAACGAGCTGTAATCGCCGTAAAGACCCGAATATTCGCTCTTTTTCATTATCTGAATTTCATCCGGTTTTATCGAAATACCTATACGGTCGCCGACTTCGGCTTTTTCGGTGGTCTGTATCATCCACTTAAAGCCTTTTATGTCAACGATTATTTCATAGTGAACTCCCTTAAAGGTCACGGAGGTAACGTCGCCCGAGAGCATACCCTCCCCGGGCGGCACCATATCTATATCCTCGGGACGAACCACTACGTCCACAGGCTCGTTAAGCCCAAAGCCCTTATCGACGCAGCGGCAACGTATGCCCTGGAATTCGACGTTGTAGTCGGAGAGCATAATACCGTCCACAATATTGCTTTCGCCTATGAAATCCGCAACAAAAGCGTTTTGCGGTTCATTGTAAATATCGGTGGGCGAGCCTATCTGCTGGATAACGCCGCTGTCCATAACCACTATGGTATCGGACATGGAGAGTGCTTCCTCCTGGTCGTGTGTAACATATATAAACGTTATACCGAGCCGCTGCTGTATCGCTTTAAGCTCGCTCTGCATATCTTTGCGGAGCTTTAAGTCAAGCGCGCCGAGCGGTTCGTCGAGAAGCAGTACGCGCGGTTTAACGGCAAGGGCGCGCGCAATTGCGACGCGCTGCTGCTGACCTCCGGAAAGCGATGAAACATTGCGTTTTTCAAATCCCTTGAGGTTTACGAGCGAGAGCATCTCTTCAACGGTTTTTTTAATTTCACTTTTGGATTTTTTCTGAAGCTTCAGTCCGAAGGCAATGTTATCCGCAACATTAAGGTTGGGGAACAGCGCATAACGCTGAAAAATGGTGTTCACCTGTCGCTTATGAGCAGGAACACCATTTATTTTTTTACCTTCAAAAACGACATCGCCGCTGTCCGGAGAGAGAAATCCGGCTATTATACGAAGAGTCGTCGTTTTACCGCAACCCGAGGGTCCGAGTAATGTGACGAATTCGCCGTCGTGAATCTCAAGACTCACGTCTTTTAATATAGGCTGGTCGTCAAAGCTTATTGAAATATTTTTAAGATCAATTATCACTGCTTTGTTTTCCAATTATGCAGCCCCTTTCCAACCGATAGATATTGTTGGGAAGCGCAAAAAAGTTTGCACCCCCTAATTGGTATGAAATAAATATAATTTGAAAATTAAAAAAAGTCAATGTTTTTATCGAAAAACGGCGGAATATATTTTTTCGGCGGCGGTATCGAATTCACGGCAGTCGAAAATCCGTGCGCTTTCGGGCATAAAAAAAGTAAGCGGGGAAATATCCTCGCTTACTTTTATTTCTTTAAATTATTCCTGTGTGGGAGCGCCTACCGGGCATGTATCTGCACAAGTACCGCAGTCAATGCACTTATCTGCATCAATTTCATACTTGCCGTCGCCTTCGCTGATAGCCTCAACCGGACACTCAGCAGCACAAGCGCCGCATGAAATGCAGTCATCCGAAATCTTATATGCCATTTTACATGACCTCCTTTATTATGTTTAAACACATTGTAACATATATTTTTTGAATTTCAATACCATATTTGATAATGTAAAAAATTTTTTATCAGCCTTTGCTCTTTGCAAAAAGAGCCTTGAGATTTGCGCCCTTCAAAATGAATATTTCACGGAAAAGCATAACCGAGAGGAAAGAAATTGTGCCGCCCATAAGCACGTCGCTGAAGAAGTGAGCGCCGACAACTATTCTGCTGACGGCAACAATTCCCGTGAATAATAACGGGCATATCCAAAGGGCGGCTTTTTTGCCCTTGCTCTTTATACCGAGAGAATCCGCGAGCATTATAAGCCCGTAGCTCATACCCGCGGCGCAGGTGTGGCCGCTCGGGAAAGACTTGCACGCATCGGTCGTGCCGAAGAGCGTCATCATTTGCGCCTTATCCATCTGACCGTTTCTCACATACCATCTTGTGAAATTCGCAAATCCGCCTATCGAAGCGCCGCCCGCGGTATTCATAGCGCGATAACGCATACGACCGAACGGGATTTTAACTATCGCAACCACGGCATTTGCGAGTATTACGGTACAAATCATCGCAAACGCAAAATTTATAAGCTTTTTTATGGATTCATCCGAAAAGTTCTTTACGGCGAATGTTCCGAGCAGCATAAAAAGCGCCGCCAAGAACAGCGCTACACCCGTCAAAAATGCCGAGCCCTTATAGCTTTCGGCGTCAAGGTGCTGTAAAAGATAGCCCACGGTCTCGTTTAAAAAAGCGTAATATGCCGCAGTACCCGCTATGACGCCGATAATCTCAACAATATCCTTTATCGGGCGTTTCTTCCAAAATCTTCTGACGCCCCAAAAGAGTATCTGTATGCTGAAAGCGAGCATAAAATAAACGGGCGCGCTGCCGACGCACTCAAAGGCGGCGCCAAACGGGTCGTTTGTATAATACGAATGTGGCGCCAAAGCGTGCCGCGTCAGAATATCGCTCACCTGCAAATCTGTAAATGTGGCGGTTAAAAGAAGTCCGCCGAACAAAACTATAAACAACAGTATTGAAATAAGGGTTTTGGATTTTCTTGTCATTTCATATACCACTTTCGAATATTTTACATAAATTTTACCACAAATTTACATTCAAGACAATATAATTTATCACATTTATGAGCGGTAAACGCGGTTTGACAAGAAACTTTACGTATGCTAAACTCTTCCTAAAAAATTGACGGAGAGACATATGAAAACACTTTACATATCGGATATGGACGGAACGCTTCTGAATAACAGCGGAAAAGTACCCAGACGCAGCGTCGAAATAATAAACGGTCTCATAAAAAAAGGAATGTTATTTACCGTTGCCACCGCAAGGAGCGCAATGTCTGCCGCAGAGCTTTTAAAAGATATTGACATATCCGTGCCGGCGGTGCTTATGAACGGTGTGTTCCTGTTTGATTTGAAGAACAAAAAAGCGGTTGCCTACCACGAAATACCGAAGGACGCCTTTTTTGCGATAACGGAAATATTTGTGCAAAGGAACAAATCACCGTTTGCCTTTTTCTACGGTGACGACGGAAAATTCACAATAGAATATACGGATTTCAAATTGCCTGTTCACCGCGATTTTTACGAAAAAAGGAAGGGCAAATTCTACGGCGAATTTAAAAAAGTCTCCGAATATGAGATTTTGGACGATATGCACCCGGTCTTTATGAGTCTTTCCGATGAATATGACGAACTGAAGCCCATTTATGACGCGGCGCGGAAAATAAACGGCGTCACCTGTTCTTTTTACGCAGACACGTACACCCCCTACTGGTTTCTCGAAATATACAGCAGTAAGGCGAGCAAGGCTAACGGCGCAAAAGAGGTTATGGCTCTGGTCGGTGCGGACGAAATCGCGGCGTTCGGCGATAACAGAAACGATATTCTGTTGTTTTCGCGTGCGGACAGAAAATACGCCGTCAAAAATGCTGTCCCGGAGCTTCGGCGCATTGCCGATGAAGTCATAGGGGGAAACAATAATGACGGCGTAGCTGAATTTCTGAAAAAAGATTTTAAGGCATAATATATTTTAATATCGGTATTTTTTTGACGACGAACGACAGTACGGCACATATAATATATGCTATAAACGGCATAAACACCGAATAATACACGGGATGTTCCGCAAAGACAGCCACTTTACAGAACGCATACAAAACAAGCATATGCGTAACATATATTCCGAGGCTGAGCGACGAGAGCGTCCTTATAAATTTTTTGGATATTACCGTGAAAAGGCGTTCCCATTTTATATATTTCGCTGCCGTAAACACGGCGGCTGCCATAGGTATACAGGCTATCGACGGGTAATCCATAAAAATGTCGTCAAGCTTCCCGGCTTTTTCGCTGACGATATATGTTCCGAAAAACATTACGGCAGCTCCGAAAATACCCGACATATAAATAAGTATGCGCGCCTTTTTTGTGTAATCCTTATTTTTTATGAGCCAGCCCATAAGAACATATATGAGATAACCCTTTACTATCGGCGGGGTCAGCTCTTTGAATACGGGAAAAGCAAATTTATTGATAAGCGGCACTACCGAGAGGAACACAAAGCCGACAACGCACACATATTCTATGGTTTTGATGTTTTTCTTATCTGCGGCAAGCGACAACAGCGGCAAGCACATATAAATGGCAAAAATGCAGTAGAAGAACCAAAAAATATAATTTGCCTCATTATTAAACATCGCGGCAAAAAGCTTTTTTATGCCGAACGGCTCGGTTGCCTCTTTTAAAACATACGGGCGAATAAAATAAACAAGCTGCCAAAAGAAAAACGGTATCAATGTTCTCGCGGCACGTTTTTTAAAGAACGTTTTTGTATCGTATTTTTTGCGGTAATCGAGCAAATTTGCGCCGGTTATCATAATAAATACTGGCACGGCGAAATGAGCCGCCGTCTGCAAAAACATATATATAAACCAAAGCCGTGATTTCTGATAATAAAAAACTCCGTCGGAGCAATGGAGAACCAAAACGGCAAAGCAAGACAGAATATTGAGAATATCAATATAATAAAGCCTTTTTGGGCTGTTTATTTCACCGGTGGGCGATTTACCGTTCCCCATTTTATCAACTCCTTTTGATGTTTATATCATAAGTTACTTTGACTGTTTTGTCAATTACGCGCGCATAAAAAGGGTTTGACAACAACGCCGCTAAATGGTATTATAAACAGCGGAAATTAAAAATCCAGGTTTTATTGCTTCTCGGTAATACGAAGTTTTGATTTTTAATATCATATATTATATCGTGCGGCAAATCGGCAGATACTGTGTCCGATAATGCGTCCACGTCAAAACGATAAAATCGCAGAAATGCGTTTTTATATTTGCGGAACAAGCTGAAAGTAAGATTTATCTGAAAGTAAGCTCCGCCTCGGATGTCCTCGCCGTGTAAAATTCAGAGGACAAAAACTCAATATGCGGGTATGGCGGAATTGGCAGACGCGCAAGATTCAGGTTCTTGTGGAGGCAACTCTGTACAGGTTCAAGTCCTGCTACCCGCACCACGGCGCCGCTTTCGAAAGCGGCAACAAAAACGCTGAAAAGCCTTGTGTATCAAGGGTTTTCGGCGTTTTTTAATTCTCAAAACGCTACCCGCTTTTACGCTATTTTGTGCTATTTGCGGCTATTTAAAAGAAAAAATGCAAGTCAAATGCAAGTCAAAATTTTTCAAAAAAGCGGCTTTATCGTTGTAAATCTTTTTATAGACAAAGTTCTCATTCTTATGTATAATCTTATCGTTATATTCTCGGTAAGGTTCGCCTTGCCGAGGTCAAGTTAAATCAAAGTTGCGGCAAGACGGTGCCTGTATGCACGCGATGCCCGAAAGGTGATGAATTTCAAAATGAAAAAGTCAACAGAAATCGAACCTCTCTCACAATATACGGAGAGTTCCGATACCGCAGTCGTCCCCGAAAATCGTCTTGCAGGCACGGTAGGCGCGCTCCTTTTTTCACTTGCGGGAGGAATTGTGTATTTTCTGCTGTATCAAGTAGGCTATATTGCCGCAATAAGCGGACTGATAGGAGTTATATGTGCGTTTAAAGGATATGAGGTTTTCGCTAAAAGGCTCAGCAAATTCGGCTGCGTAATTTCAGTGGTTATGGCTTTGCTTGTGATAATTCTCGCTTGGTACTGCTGCCTTGCAAAAGACGTTTACAGCGCCTATCAAGCGTGGTTTGCCGACGGAGAGATAGATTTCACGCTCACTTTTGCCGAGTCATTGAGAAATGCTTACAGATTTCTCAGTGAGCCCGAAATCTCCAAATCATATGTAACCGACCTGATAATCGGCATATTTCTGTGTGCACTCGGTGCAGTCAGACCTATTATAAATATTGTAAAAGGCAATAAAAACAAAGTTGCAAAAAACGAAAACGAGCCCGCTTTTCAGACTGAAAAATACAATGTTCCGGAAGAAAAGTCAAATGCGTATATGCCTCAAAGTATGCGCACGGCAAATTTCGAGAAACCGCAGGATAAAAACGGCGATATGTAACTCTTGATTCGTTTAAAATTACATATCACGAATATAAAAGAAGCCGAAACGCGGCAGTGAATTTTACTGCTCCGTTTCGGCATTTGTTTTTGTCAGATGACGGTTCTTTGAAACCGACTTAATAACACCCTCTTTGTTTTGCACATTATTCTTTAATTTCTGTTGTCAAAAGGGAATTATTGCAACGTACAAACTCGGTCTTGACTATCCTACTAAATCGGTAGTATAATAGGGATATATTTCAAAACAGGAGGATATGTTATGATTTCAACAAAAGGGCGCTACGCTTTGCGCGTTATGATAGATATAGGCCGCCACCAAAGTGCTGCACCGGTCTCTGTTAAAGATATATCCTCAAGGCAGGATATATCGGTAAAATACCTTGAACAGGTGGTTTCAATTCTGAGTAAAGCCGGTCTTATACGCAGTTTCCGCGGCAATGCCGGCGGCTATAAGCTCAATGTAGACCCGGAAAAATGCACGGCAGGAGACATTCTCAGAGTTTGCGAGGGTTCGCTGTCGCCTGTTGCCTGTTTGCAGGACGAAAAGAACTATTGCGAGCGCAGTTCATACTGTGAGACACTTGATTTTTGGCGCGGCTTTTACGATGTTATCAACAAATACGCCGACAGCGTTACCATTCAGGATTTAATCGACAAAGCCGACAGCACAAACGGCTCTTACTGCATCTGAGCAAGGCAAAAAGACGAATTCACAATAAAACCGCGCTTGGCGGCACAGACATCGTTTTGTCTGTGATACAAAATTTTTTTGATTATACAAAGGCGGAGATTATGTTAAACCAGTTTTCACGTACAGAGCTGCTGCTCGGAAAAGAAGCAATGGAAAAACTGCAAAATTCGCGCGTTGCCGTATTCGGCATCGGCGGCGTCGGCGGCTATACCGTTGAGGCGCTTGCAAGATCGGGCGTAGGTAAATTGGACCTTATCGACGACGACAAGGTCTGCCTTACAAACATAAACCGCCAGATATTCGCAATGCGCTCCACTATAGGCAAATACAAGGTTGAGGTTGCCAAAGAGCGCATAAAGGATATAAATCCGAATTGCGAAGTTACAATACACCAAAAATTTTACACGCCCGAGACCTCGGCTGAATTTGATTTTTCACAGTACGACTACGTTGTTGACGCCATAGACACCGTATCCGGCAAAATCGAGCTTGTTATGCAGGCAAAAAAGAGCCAAACTCCCATAATCTGCTCAATGGGTGCCGGCAACAAGATGGATCCCACCGCATTTGAGGTGGCTGACATTTACAAGACTTCGGTCTGTCCGCTTGCGAGAGTTATGAGATATGAGCTGAAAAAACGCGGAGTTAAAAAGCTCAAAGTCGTTTATTCAAAAGAAAAGCCGCTTGTTCCTATTGAGGATATGGCGATAAGCTGCCGCGAACACTGTATTTGCCCTCCCGGGACGGCGAGAAAATGCACGCAAAGACGCGCTATCCCCGGCAGTAACGCGTTTGTCCCGTCTGTAGTCGGGCTGATAATAGCCGGTGAAGTAGTAAAAGATTTGACAAATTACAAGGCAAAATAAATAACACGAAAGGGTGTTTGAATATGACAAGAGACGAAGCGTACGCGCTCCTTACGGAATACAACAAAGAGCCGTTTCACCTTGAGCACGCCGAAACGGTTGAAAAAACAATGATGTATTTTGCCGATAAGCTCGGCTACGGCGGCGACAGGGATTTTTGGGGAATCGTAGGGCTTTTACACGACCTTGACTTTGAAATGTATCCCGAAGAGCATTGCATAAAGGAACAGGAAATAATGCGCGAAAGAGGCATTGACGAAAGAATAATTCACGCCACGGCAAGCCACGGATATGGCATAACGGTAGATATTAAGCCGGAACACGAGATGGAAAAGGTCCTTTATGCCGTGGACGAGCTTACGGGGCTTATAGGAGCCGTTGTAAAAATGCGCCCGTCGCACAGTGTACAGGATCTTGAGCTTAAATCCGTGAAGAAAAAATTCAAGGCGAAGAATTTCGCCGCCGGCTGTTCCCGTGAAGTAATACAGCGCGGTGCGGATATGCTCGGTATTACGCTTGACGAGCTGATACAAGACACAATTGACGCCTTAAAGTCATTTCAGGACTGAAAGCATTAAAAATGCAATAATTACAGTTAGTTAATTTTTAACTAAAGGCGGTTATAAAATACGGTGGGAACTTAAATTTAAGCTCCCACCGATTTTTTATTTTATGCAAAGGATTGTCGCCGCCATTGTAAACTGAGCGGCATAATATAAGATGTGATTTAAGAATATGTTGAACTTTGTATTCTTATTCTCGGCAAAGTACATACCCGAAAGCACGGCATCGGACAGAGTAAAGAGAACGCCGCCTATCGCCATAACTACCCATACCTTTTCGAAGCCCGTGGCAATTGCCGCCATAATGGCCGAAACCATAGTCAGCGCCAGGAAGAAGGTATAGAGGAACACAATAAATTTAAACTTGCCGAAATGATTTTTCATAAGCTTTTCGGATAAAATATTGCCGATAGCTATAAGAAGCGATACGCCTATGGAAACGGCAAGGGTTTTGGCAGTAAACCTGTAGCTCTTGTAAATTGCTATGTTGAAGCAGACATGACCCAAAAGGAATGAGATGAATCCGGAATAAAGATACGAATCCTTATCTTGCAAATAAATCCATTTTAAGTCAAGCCAAATATCGCCGACCATACCGAGCACAAGACCGAACGCCACCCACGACCCGAACTGAAGATTGTCGTGGTTTGCATTTGTTGCGGCAAAAGCCGTTGAAATAAAACAGAGACTTGCCGCCGCCTTGGCATACAGTGCGGAAATACCGCCTTTTTTAATACGCAGGAATAAAAATATCCCCGTCATAACGATACCGACTGCTAAAAGCACCCAATATAATGTCCAATTCATAATTCTCCCCCAATTCTGTTTATATCCTACTTAAGCAATAACGAAATTATACATTATTTACCAATAAAATGCAATACTTCTTGAAAATTTTAGTGATTTTATGTGCGATTTTTAAATATTCGGGGGACATAACAAAAAAAACACTTCTTTGCGGTTTGGCAAAGAAGTGTTTTGCAAGAGAAATACTCTCTGATTATCTCTTTGAGAACTGCGGTGCGCGACGAGCGCCTTTGAGACCGTATTTCTTTCTCTCTTTCATTCTCGGGTCACGAGTTAAGAAGCCGGCCTTCTTGAGTACCGAACGAAGATTCTCGTCATACTGAAGAAGAGCTCTTGAAAGGCCGTGGCGGATAGCGCCTGCCTGACCTGTAACACCGCCGCCCTGAACGTTGCAGACGATGTCGAATTTGTCAGCTGTGCCGGTGAGAGCGAGAGGCTGACGAACTATAAGTTTAAGTGTTTCAAGGCCGAAATAATCGTCGATATCACGATTGTTTATCGTTATTTTGCCTGTGCCCGCATAAACGCGAACTCTTGCAACCGACTTCTTTCTTCTGCCTGTGCCGTAAAAATAAGGATTAGTCTCGTACATTTATTTTGCCTCCCTTTCTCAGAATTCTTTAACTTCGGGCTTCTGAGCCTCATGTGTGTGTTCACCGTCTTTGAAGATGCGAAGTCTTGTAAGCTGCTTTCTGCCGAGTGTGTTGTCGGGAAGCATACCCTTAACTGCTTTTTCAAGAGCAAATTCGGGCTTTTCAGCCATAAGGGTCTTATACTTAACCTTCTTCATATTACCGATGTAACCGGTGTGATGATAGTACATTTTCTTTTCAAGCTTGTTGCCTGTGAGAACTATTTTGCCGGCGTTGATTACGATTACGTGATCGCCGCAGTCAGCGTGAGGAGCAAATGTCGGCTTGTGTTTACCGCGGAGAAGCGTAGCAGCTTCTGCGGCAACGGAACCGAGCGTTCTGCCGTCAGCATCAAGAACATACCAATTACGGCTGATGTCAGCAGCCTTAGGCATATAAGTTGACATAAAACATAACCTCCGAATATTTATTTCTTTTTTATTGCCCGAATATATTATCACGAAGAAACGGTTTCGTCAACACCGTTTTTTCAAAAATTTAACGATTGTATCTGTTATCTCTTGTTTTCTCCTGTTTTCTCTCAAATGCTGCCGGATTGCTTATTTATTATTTTTGAGTTTTTGCCTATCTCGAAAGCTTTTTCGGACAAAAGCGAAGCGGCGTTTTTCATACAAAATTCAAGGCTCAATCCGCCGTCTCTGATTTTATACATCTCGCAAAATCCGAGTTTCTCCGCAGAAATGCCGTTTTCGATGTCTCCGCTTAAAAGCAGGCACGGCACACCGAATTTTTCGGCGACTTCGGAAACTTTTTTCGGCAGCTTACCGAAGTAAGTCTGGCTGTCCGTCCTGCCCTCGCCCGTTATAACGGCATCCGACTGCCGTATTGTCTCTTTAAGCGGTGTTTTATCCGACAGGACCTCAAATCCGCTTTTGACCGTACAGTTTAAAAATGCTGCCATACCGCCGGCAATACCGCCTGCCGCTCCGGCGCCCGGAAGGTTTAAGATTTTTTCGCCCGACATTTTTTCAAAAATCTCACCCATATTGCGTAAGCCCCTGTCCAAAAGTTCAATATCGCTTTTCGCGGCGCCCTTTTGCGGCGAAAAAACATACGCCGCACCGTTTTTGCCGCACAGCGGATTTGTAACGTCGCACGCGAGAGTAAACCTCACGTTTTTAAACCGTGAAAAAAACGGCGTCGGCTCAAGGCTTTTTACATTTATCATATTTTCGCCCATAGGCGCAAGCTCGGTTTTACCGTCCGAATAAAAACGCATACCGAGGGCATAAAGTATGCCCATACCGGCATCCGTGGTGGCGCTGCCGCCGAGCCCGACAATAATATTTTCGGCTCCGTTCTCTGCCGCATCGCATATCATCTCTCCGCACCCCAAAGATGAAGTCTTTTTGGTTTCGCGCTCCCTGTCGCCTATGAGCGTAAGTCCGCTCGCCGATGCCGCGTCGATTACAGCAGTACCGTCGGGTAAGACGGTATATTCCGCCTCGATTTTGCGAAAGAGCGGGTCATGTACCGTGATTTTTCGTTTTTTTCCGCCGAGTATATCGTAAAAACAGCGAGAAGTGCCCTCCCCTCCGTCGGCAAACGGCAGAGAAAGCACCGTAAAATTCTTATCGGCTTTAAGCAGTCCCGCCTTAACGGCGGCACAGACCTCGATTGAATTAAGGCTCCCCTTAAAAGAATCACAAATAACAGCTATTTTCATAATCAGAACACCATATATCCGAATATTTCTTTCAGCGTATCGAGCGGCGACTGACCGTCGGCAATCTTGACCGCAATATGCTTTTTGCCGTAATCCATTATCGACACTCTGCCGCGCATCATAGAGGAGAGATTCAAAACCGTATTTGTATCTATATCATTAACGTAAAGTATAACGGAATTGCCCTTTTGTCCTATTTCGTACACGCCCTTTGCGGCGGCGGTGTTACGAAGAAGCGAAACATCGATAAGGCCCTGAACCGACTGCGGAATTTCGCCGAAACGGTCGCGAAGCTCATCCTTAACGTCATCTGCGTCCTCGGTGTTTTTGATGTCGGCAATTCTGCGGTAAACCGCGAGTCGCTGAGGAATACTCTTGATGTAATTATCGGGAATATGGGCGTCTATCTGCATATCTATAAGACATTCCTTTTTGCGTGAGGTCGGCTTTTCGCCTTTTTCCTCTTCCACGGCTTCGCCGAGAAGCTGTAAGTACATATCGTAACCTACCGCCTCCATATGGCCGTGCTGCTGCGCGCCGAGGACATTTCCCGCTCCGCGTATTTCAAGGTCGCGCATGGCAATTTTAAAACCCGAACCGAATTCCGTATACTCTCTTATTGCCGAAAGGCGCCTGTTTGCTATCTCGGATAGCTCCTTGCCGCGTTTAAACGTGAAGTAAGCCGACGCTCTGCGCGTGCTTCTGCCGACTCTTCCGCGTATCTGATGAAGCTGAGCGAGCCCGAGCCTGTCGGCGTCCTCAATAATCAGGGTATTGCAGTTCGGAACATCGACGCCCGTCTCGATAATGGTGGTGCAAACGAGTATGTCAATGTCGCCCTCAAGCAAGTCGCGCCAGATTTCCGACAATTCCTCTTCACCCATCTGACCGTGAGCCACGGCTACGCGCGCGGACGGCATCATCTCTTTTATCTTTGCCGCCGTACTTTCTATCGACTCGACGCGGTTATGAAGATAATATACCTGACCGCCCCTACGAAGTTCTTTTTCCATTGCCTCGCAGAGAACGCCCATATCTTGCTCGATAACATAGGTCTGAACGGGGTATCTGTCCTGCGGAGCTTCCTCTATTACGGACATATCGCGTATTCCCGTCATAGCCATATTTAGCGTTCGCGGAATAGGTGTTGCGGACAATGTAAGAACATCTACCGTGGGGAACATCTCCTTAAGCTTTTCCTTTTGCGCCACGCCGAAACGCTGCTCCTCGTCTACTATAAGAAGCCCGAGGTCCTTGAATTTAACGTCGTTTGAAACAAGGCGGTGTGTGCCTACAATTATATCAAGTGAACCGCGCTTTAAATTTTTAAGTATTTTCTCCTGCTCCTTCGGAGTTCTGAAGCGCGACAGCATCTCTATTTCTACGGGGAACCCGTCAAATCTTTTGAGTATGGTGCGGTAATGCTGATACGCGAGAATTGTGGTGGGAACGAGTATGGCGCATTGCTTGCCGTCGGCTATGCACTTGAACGCCGCGCGAAGTGCCACCTCTGTTTTGCCGAAGCCGACATCGCCGCAGAGAAGTCTGTCCATGGGGTACGGTTTTTCCATATCGCCTTTAATTTCGTCAATCGCCCTGAGCTGGTCTGACGTCTCGTCGTATTCAAATCTTCTCTCGAAATCGCTCTGCATATCAAGATCCGGCGAAAACGCGTATCCGGGGCTGTTTTGCCTTTTTGAATACAGGGCTATGAGCTGATCCGCCATATCCTTAACGGCGGCACGAACCTTATTTCTGGTTTTTTCCCAATCCTTGCCGCCGATTTTATTCAGCTTTACGGTTCTGCCGTCATCCTCGTGAGGGCCTATATATTTTGAGACAAGGTCAAGCTGCGTTACGGGGACATACAAAACGTCGCCCTTTGCATATTTTATTTTGATGTAATCCTTGGTTATCTTTCCTACTTCAAGTTTATTGATACCGTCAAAGACGCCTATACCGTGAAGCGAATGGACAACGTAGTCGCCGCGCTTCAGTTCATCAAGCGAATGGAGACTCTGACCCTTTTTAAATCCGCTGCGTGCTTTCCGTTTTTTTGAGGCAACGGCGTTTCTGCCGTAGGTAAAGGTATAGAATTTTTCATGCGGATAGCCGAAGCCGCCCGACAACGCACCCGGCAAAACCGAAACTCTGCCGCGCGGGAATTCGGCAGGCTCAAGCGGAAAATAAAGTGCGGGAATATCCTCGTTTTCGAGATCCTCGGCAAGATTTTTCGCAGCCTTTTCGGTTCCTCCCATCACCACAACCGCAGAGTCTTTTTGCACAAGCGGCGACAAATCGTCTAAGAGCACGTCAAGCTTTCCGTTCCATGAGGGAAGCGTGGACGCGGTAAATGTTATGAGGTCGCGCACCGGAACATCAAACGAACCGCGTGCGAAATCATCGAGAAAAACCGTGTCCTTTTTTTCGTATTCCCTTGTAAGCTCGGGAAAGCTCATTGTAAATTCGTCAAGTCCGCGGCAAAGCTCGCCCTCCTCCAAAAGATATTTGATATCCTCATTTTGGAGTTTTATTGCGGCATTTGCCTTTTCTTTGACGCCGGCGCTCTCGCAGACGAACAGCAAAAGGGAGTCGGCATAGCTTAAAACGGTTGCGTTTTCGTCGTAAGCGAGCGGCAGGTACTTGTCGGCAGAGCTTAAATTCACGCCGTTTTTCAGCCTGTCTATATCGTTTTGCAGCATCTCGCGCGCTTTTTTGGCGCCCTTACCCTTTACGGTATCGTAAAACTCGGTAATTTTCTTGATTAACTCGTCGTTGCCCGAAAAAACTATCTCGGTGGACGGCATAAGCGTGAGTTTATCTACATTGTCCGTTCTTCGCTGAGACGTTATGTCAAAATGCGCCATGGTATCAACGGTATCGCCCCAGAATTCTATTCTGACTGGGTTTTGGTCATCGGGCGAAAACAAATCGAGTATTCCGCCGCGCACCGAAAACTGCCCTACGCCCTCAACCATATCGGCTCTCGTATAGCCGGATGAGAGAAGCACACTTGTTATGTCGCTGAGCTTTATGTCTTCGCCGCGTTTTATCGTGAGCGAATGCTTTTTCAAGTCTTTCGGGGGGATGGTTCTCTGTACCGCCGCTTCGGCGGAGCAAACAACAACGTCCGCCGTTCCGTTCAGGATATTTGTGAGCGCATTTATGCGGCGCTGCTCATATTCGTGAGAACGGTTTTCGGCGGAGCTAAACGAAAAATCCCTTGCAGGATACAAAAATGCATTTTTCCCGAAGGTGCACAGATCCTCGCAAAATTTTGTTGCCGCGGCTTCGTCGGGCATAATGACAAGAGCCCTGCGGTCTAAATTGCCGCAGAGCGAATTTACGAGATGAGCCTTATGAACACCCGAAACTCCGAGCACTCCCACTGGCAGGTTTCGGTCTTTTACCGCCTTTTCGAGCGTCATATACTCGGGCGAGGTCTTTAAAACCTCTGTAAATGCTGACATATTAAATTAAAACTCCTTCAGGAATTGTATTTGTTCATAGCCTCGTCGGTTTTGCCGTCAAGAATAAGCTCAACCGCACAGCAGGCATTTTCGAGAGCCGTTTTAAGAGCGGGCGCCTCGTCCTTTTTATACTCCGAGAGCACCCATGCGGCAAGGTCGTAATCGGGGTGTGGCTTTTTGCCGCATCCGATTTTGACTCTGGGAAAATTTTGACTGCCGATACATGAAATTATACTCTTTATTCCGTTATGACCGCCGTCGGAGCCTTTTCTGCGAATTCTGAGCCTGCCGACGTCAAGCGAAATATCATCGAAAATTATTATTATTTTTTCGGGCGGAATCTTGTAAAAATCCGCCACCGCCTTTACAGCCTCACCGCTTAAATTCATATATGTCTGCGGCTTCATAACTATGCAGCGGTGCGAATTTATAACCGTGTCGGCTATAACCGCCTTGAATTTTAACTTGTTTATTTTGAATCCGTGTTTTTCGGCGAGAAAGTCAACGCACAAAAACCCCGAATTATGGCGTGTCAGGGTGTATTTACTCTCGGGATTGCCGAGACCTGCCACTATAAATTCGGGTGCGCCGACAGCTTCCGTTTTTTTGAATCTGCCAAACATTATTGTGTTTACCTGTCCTTACTTATCTTTGAGGCACCAGCCTATTTTATTTACCTGACGCGCTCTCGCTATGCCGAGCGAATCGCCCGGAACATCTTCGGTTATGGTAGAGCCTGCCGCGGTATACGCGCCGTCGCCCACTGTTACGGGAGCTACGAGATTTGTGTTGCAGCCTATAAAGGCGTCGTCGCCTATGGTGGTTCTGAATTTGGCTTTACCCGTATAATTTACGGTGACCGTTCCGCAGCCGAAGTTTACTCTCTTGCCGACGTCGCTGTCGCCTACATACGTAAGGTGCGAAACCTTTGTGCCGGTATCTATATTGGAATTTTTAACCTCGACGAAGTTTCCGAGGTGTACCTTTTCGCCTATAACGGAATTCGGTCTTATGTGAACAAACGGACCTATATTTACTCCGCTCATTATCTTTGCGTCAAAGCTCTGAACGCTGTTCAGATATGCGTCGTCGCCTACGACGGTATCGCGAAGAATCGTGTTCGGTCCCACGGTACAGTTTTTACCGATTGTCACTTTGCCGCTGAGCACCGTGCCCGGCAAAATCAAAGTACCCTCACCTATTTTAACATTGGGAGATATCATAACACCGTCAAAGCACGGTATATTTACGCCGCAGTCAAGCTGCCGCTCGATTTCGCTTATGCGAAGTATCTCCGATATATTATGAAGCGAGCGCATATCATATACGGGCAACGTCTCGGAAAAAGTCTGCGTATCATATTTTGCCGTCTTTTCGCCGTTTTTACAGGCTTCGGAAAACAGCTCTGCGGCTGAATGCGACCCGTCTTTTAAAAGCGGGACGAGTATCTCGGACGAAAAAACGTATGCGCCTATTACTTCTTCACCCGACGGCTGTCTTGAAAAGATTGCCGCCGCCTTTGCTTTCTCCGAGATACAAAGGGACAGGGCATTTTTGAGCGATTTTCCGCTCAGAAGCGGCACATTGCCGTACAGTACATATATATAGTCAAACTTACTTATATAATCGGCTGCCGAAAGAAGATAATCGCTGTCCTTTTCGGCGTTCGGCGATGTAAAAACATCAAGTCCGTTCTTTATACCGTCGGGAACAAAATCGGCTCTTTTAACGGCAAGCGCCGTTTTTTCCGCTTCACCCGACGCAGAATATGACAAAACATATGAAATGAGCGGTACCGATAAGAGCTCGTTCATATACATCGGTTTTTTTTGGTTTCCGCCGTCAGCGGCAATTATTACCGCGCCCGTTTTAAGAGCCATAATAACACTCTCCCAAACAAATTTATGCACTGTTACCGCACAGAAGATAAACTTTCGCTTCTTCGGCGATAACATATTTACGGTGCTATTATTGTATCACAAAATATTTTTTCTTACAATAAAAACATATATTTCATTGTGGGTAAAAAACAGATATGAGAAGCTATTTTGTAAGTTTTTACCAATCAGCGCACTTTAAATTTGTGCTGTTTTTTGTGCGAAAACTCTTTTCTTTTATGCCGCACGGTGTTATATTATACACAGGAGTATTCCTATATATTTCAAGTTTAAGAAGGAGATGTTTTTTCATGGATTTTAACACTATTTTAGAGACAATCAAAGAGTTCTTCAACGCTAACGTACTTCCGACAATTCAGCCCGTTATCGACACTATAATGGAATTCATCGGCGGTATAATAGGCGGCTGACAGACACAAGACTCAAACGAGCGGTGTAATTTCGGTTACACCGCTTGATTTTTAATAAGGTATGATATGAAGCATTTAAAAACCCCGATATGCATATTGCTGATGCTCCTGTGTCTTTGTTCCTGCGACAAAAAAAGCACCGAAGACAAAAACGCGCCGTCAACCGTCGCGAATATTGAAACAACGGTTTCCGTCGAAACAACAACGGAAAAGGACACAGAAAAGGCTACAAAACCCACAAAGGCGCAAAAGCCTACCACCGATGCCGCAAAAGAGCCTGAAACTACGGAATACGTACCCGAATACGGCAATTCACAGCTTGACTTTAATACAGATAACAAGTTTGTTGACGCCGTTGTCGCAAAATACGGTATCGACCGCGAGGGTCTTATCACCGCCTATTCGATAAAGGGCAGAGATAATAACTACGTCTGGCAATTTGACGGCAGCCGCGACGAAAACGGCAAACCTATACGTAACGCAGACACGCTCAAATACGTTTACTATGTAAACGCGGACTGCTCCGCCGTCAGCCGCACGGGCGGATACAGCGGCAATGACGGCTGCTCGCTTAAAGACGGCCTCACGGTATTTTTGCTTACGCAAAAAGTTATTATACCGAATTTGCAGGAGCAGATAGACCAAAACTCATAACATAAATAAGAGGGACTGTAAAAGCTCGGTTTTTACGGTCCCGTCTTTTTTCGTATTAAAAAACTCTGACGGAGATTTTAAGGCGCTGTTTTTTTGTCTCTCCGATTTTGCCGCAAAAGACAAATCTGCCTTTGTGCCGCACCGATATTATCTCGCCGTCCTTCGGTATATACGAGGAGTTAACGGTCATTTTACCGTTTACAAATATCAGCTTTTGCATAAATAATGCCTGTGAGTCGCTGCGCGACATTTTATAAACGGCGGCAACCACGGCATCGAGCCGAAGCGACGGCACCGTAACGGTTTGTTCTTCGGGCAGGGCGCCGATACTTTCGGGCGGCGACAAAACATCTTCGCACCGCACCGTGGTGTGCTTTACCCTGTCGAGGTTTTCGATTATAAACCGCGCTACCTTTTTCTCGCAGAAAACATATCCGCAGTTGTTGTCTATGAGTATATCGCCGACCGTTTCGCGCTTAATACCGAGCCCCATAAGCGTACCGAGAAAATCCCGGTGCGTAAGGCTGTCCGCAAACTTTTTTGACACCGGAGATATTTTAACCCATAAGAATTCGCATTCCGATATTTTTTCTTCGTCGCCCTTTTCGCCGAAGAGCGCGGCGCGGCGTTCCGCAAGCGGATAACCGCCGTAAAGATAAGCTCTTGTATAAAGCTCTGCGGAATTCAAAATATTTTGCTCGTCAAGCGTCAAAAAGTCGGAGCTTACGGTTCTTCGCTGCTCGGCGGCGCGCAAGGACAGCTCCTCAAGGCGATTTTTCAGTCTGTTTTCTTTGGTATCCATAATTCAAAAACGCAAAAGCGCTCTCCCCCGTATCACAATATATTATCATAATAACAAAAGATAATTGCAGTGTAAAGCTTGTCTTTACCGAAAAAAGAACGGACCGCCGAGGCAGCCCGTTCTTTATGCGAGGGGACGGCTTTAAGCCGCTTAAATAAGGGAGCGATAAAGTTCTGCGATTTCTTCAACGCTTGTATCGCGTGGGTTGCCCGGACGGCAGGCATCGGCAAATGCGGATTCGGAAAGGAATTGTATATCCTCTTCCTTGACAATATCCTTAAGATTTTTAGGTATACCTACATCTGCGGCGAGACGTCTTACAGCGTCAACCGCTGCTTTTCTGTATTCCTCCTGTGACATATCGTCGGTGCCTTTTACGCCCATTGCCTTTGCTATATCTCTGTATTTTTCGCCGGTAGCCGGAGCGTTGTATTCCATTACCGTAGGCAAAATTATTGCATTTGCAACGCCGTGGGGAGTATCATACAATGCGCCGAGAGGATGCGCCATGGAGTGAACTATGCCGAGTCCTACGTTTGAGAAGCCCATGCCTGCTATATACTGACCGAGAGCCATTTCCTCTCTGCCCTTGGGGGTGTTTTCAACGGCGCCTCTGAGAGCGCGTGAAATTATTTCGATAGCCTTTAAATGGAACATATCGGAAAGCTCCCATGCGGCTTTGGTGATATAACCCTCGATAGCGTGCGTAAGAGCATCCATACCCGTTGCGGCGGTGAGACCCTTCGGCATACTTGACATCATATCGGGATCAACAAATGCAACTACCGGAATATCGTGCACATCAACGCAAACCATTTTTCTGTTTTTCTCGGTATCGGTTATAACATAATTTATGGTAACCTCTGCCGCCGTACCTGCGGTTGTTGGGACTGCAAATATCGGAACTGCCTTATGTTTTGTGGGAGCTACGCCCTCAAGACTTCTGATATCGGAAAATTCCGGATTTGCAACAACTATACCTATCGCCTTTGACGTATCCATAGACGAACCACCGCCTATTGCGATAAGATAATCCGCGCCCGAAGCCTTAAATTTTTCAACGCCGTGCTGACAATTTTCAATTGTGGGGTTAGCCTTGATGTCGGAATATATTTCGTAGTCAAGCCCTGCTTTGTCGAGAACATCCGTAACCTTTTTCGTAACTCCGAATTTAAGAAGATCGGGGTCGGAGCATACAAAAGCCTTTTTAAAGCCTCTGCCCTTTGCTTCGTCGGCAATGCTCTCTATTGCGCCCTTGCCGTGATATGAAGTTTCGTTAAGAACAAACCTGTTAGCCATAACTTATTCCTCCGTAATTATAAAAATTAAATTCAACAGCAACATGAGTAAACGTTTAACCGCTTACGTTAAAATGTTATCAATCAAAGAAGAGAAAATCAATAGGCAATAGTCACAAATAACACGTGATTTTTTTGACAGTAAAACGCAGTCGAGCAGAGTCCGGCTTTTCAGGTGCATTGGGTTGGACTCTCCCTCTCTTTTAAAAAAGACCGCCTTTGCCGCAAGGCAAGAGCAGTCTTTAAAATTCGTATTCGATTATGCGCCGGTGATTATCCAGCCTATACCGTATGTCACGGTGGTCATTATAAGCCCGGCTATAAGCACGCCGAGGGCAATTATCGGGAATGCCTTTTTCGGCGGTATTTCCAAAAGCGACGCCATAAGCGCGCCGGTCCATCCTCCCGTGCCGGGAAGCGGAATCGCAACGAACAGGAGAAGCCCCCATTGCTTGCCGCGATTTATCTTGTCGCGGTTTTTTTCGGCTTTTGCCTCAAAGCGCTTTATTATTTTATCAAAGCCCTTTATCTTTCTCAGCCACTCAAATATCTTTTTGATAAACAAAAGGATAAACGGTATCGGCACAAGATTTCCGAGATATGAGATGATAAATGCCTGAAGCATATTCATATCGAGAAGCCTTGCGGCTATCATACCGCCGCGGTTCTCAAGAATCGGGAAAAGCGAAATTATGAATACCGTAAGCCATGGCGGTATGGTGCCCCCGAAAAAATGCACCATTTTTTCCGCGAGGTTTTCTGTCGCGGAAAGCGTCATAAAATACTGTGAAAATGTAGAAAGCATATAGTTCTCCTTTAATCAGATAGAGTGTTCCGTCAAATAAGCCTTTGCTTTTTTGAGTATAGCCTTATCATTTTCATAATTAAGGGTTTTGTAAGCGTTATCGTAGCTTAACCAGATGTAATCCTCAATCTCCTCCGGCTGAATAACGGTTCTTGTATCCTTTGTGGAGGCGATGTAGATTATAACCGTTTTTTCTATTCTGCCCTGAATTTTATACTCCGAACGGCTCTTGAATTCTGGAATAATATCTATATGAAGCCCCGTTTCTTCAAGAACTTCGCGTCTCGCGGTATCCTCATTGGTCTCGCCGTCTTCAACGTGACCTTTTGGGAAACCCCAATTTGCGCTGCGCTTGTTTTTTATAAGCAGAAATCTTCTTTCGCCTGCTATTTCGCGGTAAACTATCGCGCCGCAGCTGCGCTCGTAAAGGCAATCTACGGAATAAGAACCTTTTTTGTAGATAAACGAGAGCGCGTCGCGCACATCGTTCACAATAAATCTTTTGCTCTTTGGCGACACAACAATAACTACGCCTTTTGTCTTAGGTACTTTAACGGCGGCAATCACCCTGCCGTCAAAATTACTGACCGGATGATTTATGCCCATAATAAAGGCGCCCTTAACGGGAGAGTGCGGCTCAAGTCCGCTTTCGACCGTACCGTAATTAAGGCGGTACTGCGTCTTGCTGTTGCCGTCAAAGAATCCTATGGGTCTTGTGACCCTCACTTTGACAAACTTTCCCAGCATCGTGGTTCTCCTTAGAAAAATCTGAAGATATTATACAGGGTTTCTCCGTTTGTTTCAAGACAAAATTACACTTTATGCCGCAAAACAAGCCTTATTATTTAAAATGATATTAAAAATTACTCTTTTTGTAAAAATTTTAACTAAAAGGGATTGTGAAAAGCCGCAATTTACGATAAAATGTATTCATTATAATGAGCTATTGTGTGAAAGGGTGTCAATTATGGCAGATGACAAAAAGTTCGGCAATAACGAGTTTGAAGATATTTACAGTTCTTCCAAAAAGGACGGTTACGAAGATATATACAGCGACAGCGAAGAAGAGGGTCGCGCGGTTTCTTCCGGGAAAAAAAGCGAAAACGATTTTGAGGATTTCTTCACGGGAAGAAACGACGAGCCGAACCGTGGTGGGCAGGCGGACGAAGTTCCCGTTCCGCGCCACAGGGAGATAAACACAAATCCCGAAGTTAAGCCTTACAGCTATAACTACAACAAAGCCGCAAACAGCAGAGCAAAAAGGGTTTCCGACGAACACGGCTTTACCGATATTTCAAGCGGTAAGCAGACCAAAGAAAAGAAAGCTCACAGCCACAGTGCCGGAAAGGCGGTAGGCATAATAATAGCGGTAATACTGGCTCTTTGCGTATGCTTTGCCGCGGTTGTGTATTTTCAGGCTAAAAAACTTCTCGGCGAAGTTAACTACTCTCCGCTTCAGGAAAATCAATACATAGATTCATCAAAGCTTGCACATTCCGATTCCGTTCGCAACATTCTTCTGATAGGTGTTGACGCGCGCGAGGGCGAGAGCTCGGACAGCACAAGGTCCGACACTATGATGATTCTTTCCATTGACGAAAAGAACAAGCAGTTAAAGCTCACCTCCGTTCTCCGCGACACATATGTTGAAATTCCCGGCTGGAGATGGAACAAGATAAACGCGGCGCAGAGCCACGGCGGCCGCCAGCTTCTTGTGGACACATTAGAATACAATTTCAAGGTGGATATAGATAACTATATGCTCGTCAACTTTGATATGTTTACCACTATAATCGACGAGCTCGGCGGCGTTGACATTGACGTCACCGAAAAAGAAGCAAACTACATAAACGCGCGTTACAATATGACTCAGGCGGAAAAAGACGCTTTCTCCGGAAACATAAGCGCGGGCGTAAATCACTTCAGCGGTATGCAGGCGCTTTGGTACAGCCGTATGCGCTATCTCGACAGCGACTTCTACCGAACACAGCGTCAGCGCAAGATGATAACGGCTATTATAGACAAGGCAAAGTCAAATCCGACGGCGATTTATTCGATAGCCGAAAAGGTTATGCCGATGATTGAAACCGACCTTACCAAGGACGAGCTTTTAAGTCTTGCCAAGAGCTCCGTAAAATATATGAAATATGACATTGCCCAAATGCAGATTCCGATTGACGGAAGCTGGAAGAGCGTTAAAAAAGCCGCCGGCAACGTCCTGTCGATAGATATGGATAAAAACGTCTCGGCACTGCGCACTTTCATATACGAAAAGGCGGACACGTCAAAAGAAGAAACCACGACCGAGAAATCCAAGAAGAAATAACTTTTCAGGAGACATAAAATGAAAAAAGCCGAATTATCACTTGCCGGCGAATTTAAAGTAGGCAAGGTTGACGACAGAATCTTCGGTTCTTTTATAGAACACCTCGGCAGAGCCGTATACGGCGGAATATATGAACCCGGTCACCCCTGCGCCGACGAAGACGGATTCAGAAAAGACGTTATCGACGAAGTTAAAAAGCTTCGCGTACCGATAGTGCGCTACCCCGGCGGAAATTTTGTTTCCGGTTACAGGTGGGAGGACGGCGTAGGACCCGTGAGCGAAAGACCGAAAAGGCTTGAACTCGCCTGGGGCGTTACGGAGCCCAATCTCTTCGGCACGGACGAATTTATGAAGTGGTGCAAAAAGGCCGACACGTCTTGTATGATGGCTGTAAATCTCGGGCTTCGCGGAGCCGAGGACGCAAGAAATCTTGTTGAATACTGCAATCACCCCGGCGGCACCTATTACAGCGATATGCGCCGCAAAAACGGTGCGGAAAAGCCCTACGGCATAAAGCTGTGGTGTCTCGGCAACGAGATGGACGGCGGCTGGCAGCTCGGTCACAAAGAAGCGAAAGAATACGCCTTTTTGGCGGATCAGACGTCAAAGGCTATGAAGCTTACGGACGATTCAATCGAAACCGTAATTTGCGGCAGCTCCAACGACCATATGAAAACCTTCGGCAAGTGGGAGGACACCTGCCTTGACATAGCCTACGACAGCGTGGACTACATATCGCTCCATCAATATTACGACAACAAGCTCGGCGACACGCAGAGCTTCCTCGCAAAGAGCATGGCTATGGATGAATTTATAAAGACCGTAGTTTGCATTTGCGATTCCGTAAAGGGCAGAAAACACTCAAATCACACCGTTAATCTCTCGTTTGACGAGTGGAACGTATGGTTCCATTCAAACGGCGACGAGGTTGAAAAATGGAGCACCGCTCCGCACCAGCTCGAGGACGTATACACGTTTGAGGACGCGCTTTTGGTCGGACTTATGCTGATAACTCTGTTAAAGCACGCCGACAGAGTTAAGGTTGCGTGCCTTGCACAGCTTGTAAACGTCATAGCTCCGATTATGACCGAAAACGGCGGCGGAGTTTTTGAGCAAACCATCTTCTACCCGTTTATGCATGCGTCGAATTACGGCAGAGGAACCGTTTTACTCTCAAACACAGTCTGCGGCAAGCACGATACAAAAGAGTTTACGGATGTTCCCGATGTAGACTCCGTTGCGGTTTTAAGCGATGACGGCAACACGCTTACCGTATTCGCGGTAAACAGAGACCCGGAAGAAAGCTGCGATATGTGCATAAATCTTTTGGACCTCGAAAGCTTCTCTGGCAAAGAGCATATTGAGATGTACGGCTTTGACAAAAACGCGGTCAACGGATTTGACAAAATAAACGTTTATCCGGTAAACGGAGAAATTCCAACGGTTGACGGCAAAACGGCACACGCTGTTTTAAAGCCGTTTTCATGGAATGTAATAAGGCTTATAAAAACAAAAAACAAATAATAATAAAGAGGATTGAGAATTATGGCAAAATGCCCTAAATGCGGAGCAAGGCTTCATTGGTACAACTTCCGCGCCGAATGTAAACACTGCGGAGTCAATATTCCCAACTACAAATGGGAGGAGAGGCTTGAAAAAGACGCCGACACAGCCGAGACGGCTTTTGCAAAACTGCACTATAAAGTGAGCAACTTCAAATACGGCACGGTAGGCTCCCCTCTTATGATAATACGCCTTGTTTTTACGCTTTTGCCGCTTGTGGCTCTCGTTGTGCCGCTTGCAAAAATCACTCTCGACTTCCCGTTTTACGAAAAGACCGAGAGCGTTTCGTTCCTTACATTTATACTTAACTATATGACCAAATTTGATATAAAAGCGTCGCTTTCGCTGATACACGGCGAAGCGCTCGGCGGTGTTTTTATAAAAATGTTCCTCGGCGTGGGATTTGCATTTTTGGCTGTCGCACTCGGAGTTGTGAATTTCTTTGTAGTGCTGATAGCGTCGATGTCGCTAAGCAGCAAAGCCGACACGGTATTAAATGCCTTAAGCACCGTTTTTTGGGGACTTTCGGCATACTTCGTTTACGCCTTTTTAAATGCCTCGGGCGAAACAAGCGTCAACATAGTTACAGGTTCCGTCTCCCCGTTCTTTGCGGTGGGAATAGCATTGTTCCTCGCAAATGTTATAATCAACATTGCGGTATCAAAGAAATTCAAAAACAGAAAAGCTACCGAGCCGTCAATGGAGGAATCCATAGAAAAAGAACTTCGCGAGCTTCGTGAAAAAGAGAGCGAACCGATAGCCGAATAAAGTCTTAAAGCTTTACCCCCTTCATACACTTAGTATGAAAGGGGGTATTTTTTGAAATATATAATTTTGACTAAGAGAAGCCTTACCGCACTAACCGCCGTCGTTTTGTCTTTACTTCTCACCGCATTCGGGGTTTACGGCAGAAAAAACAATCTTAAAGCCGCCGCGGCAACAGCAGACGGAAAGCTTGTACCGATTTACTGCGTTGAAACAGACGAAAAAAGGGTAGCCGTCACATTTGACGCGGCATGGGGTGCCGACGACACGGAAAGGCTCATAGAAATTTTAAAAAGCCATAACGCCAAGGCTACATTTTTCGTCGTCGGGGAATGGGCGGAAAAATACCCCGACAGCGTAAAGGCATTTTATGCCGCCGGGCACGAGATAGGGAACCACTCTGCGTCGCACAAGATGTATTCGCGTCTTTCGAAAGATGAAACGATAAACGATATAACACTTTGCAATGAATCAATAAAAAAAGCCATAGGCGTTTCACCCGTTCTTTTGCGTGCTCCGTCGGGCGATTATTCCGACGACACCATAAATGCCGCAACAAAGCTGGATATGAAAACAATACAATGGTCCGTCGATTCGCTTGACTGGAAAGGGCTCGACACCGACGAAATAGTAAAGCGCGTAACGGAAAAGACCGAGTGCGGTTCAATTATACTCTTTCACAACGATATAAAAAACACACCCGACGCACTCGACCGAATTCTCACAGAGCTTGAGAAAAAGGGCTATTCGTTTGTTACGGTGAGCGAGCTTATATACGACAGCGATTACAAAATAGATTCCGCCGGCAAACAAATCAAAAATGCCGCCGCGAATTGAACGCTCTTTCATATGAACTTTATTTAAAAAGATCGTTTGGAAATTTTATCCGAAAAATTCGATTTTGCCTGTCACTTTGCCGTATAAAGAATTTATATTTGCGCAAAATATAATATCATCTTACGGGAGGTGACATTATGGAAAACAAAGGCGTAAAATGCGACGTATGCGAGTGTGTACACAACACTGCCGGCTGCGGCTGCGACAAGAGCGTTATTGAGGTAACTCATGATTGCTCATGCACAAATCAGCAGATTCAGGATCCGCATTTCTGCAAAAGCTACGAGAAAAAGTAAGCTCACGGTTTTATAGTTCGCAAAAAGGGTCTGTAAAAGCTTTCGTTTTACGGACCCTTTTTATCATACCGATTTTTAAAATTTTAATTCAGCGATTTTTATTTTTTGACGACACGGCACAAGAAGCGCAATTACCCGAGCAGCCAATACATTTGCCCTTTTTGCGGCGTCTGACTATATAAATCGTTGCCGCCGCAACTGCCGCCAGCAAAATGCAGATAATCACAATATCTGCGGTATTCATACGAAAAGGCCTCCCACATTGTAAACAATAAACGACGCTATGTAGGCGACGGCGCACTGCATAAATACGACGCCCACGGTTTTAATGCGCGAACCGAGCTCTTTTTTGATGGTGGCAACAGCCGCAACGCACGGTGTATACAAAAGGGTAAACACAAGAAAGCTGACAGCCGAAAGCCCCGTAAACAGGCTCGGAAGAACCGTTCCGAGCTGCGCCGTACCCGTATTCATAAGAACCGACAGCGTACTTACAACGGCTTCTTTTGCGGTAAAGCCCGATATAAGCGCCGTTACGGCGCGCCAATCACCGAAACCGAGAGGTTTAAATATCGGTGCTATAAATTTGCCTATCATAGCGAGCAGGCTGTTCGCACTGTCGTCCACAACATTGAGCCTTGTATCAAACGACTGCAAAAACCAGATTATAATTGTCGCAAGGAAAATTACGGTAAATGCCCTTTGCAGAAAATCGCGCGCTTTTTCCCAAAGCAGCAGAAAGACGCTTTTCGGCGATGGCATACGGTAATTGGGAAGCTCCATTACAAACGGTACGGGTTCGCCGCGGAAAGCGGTTCTTTTTAATATCAGCGCAACAATTATGCCGAGAAGTATACCCGTGGCATAAAGCCCTATCATAACAAGCGCGCGGTATTTCGTAAAGAACGCCGCCGTAAACACGGCATATATCGGTATTTTTGCTGAACAGCTCATATACGGAGTTAAAAGGATAGTCATTTTGCGGTCGCGGTCCGAGGAGAGCGTTCTCGTTGCCATTATCGCAGGCACGGAGCAACCGAAGCCTATGAGCATGGGGACAAAGCTTCTGCCCGAAAGTCCTATTTTTCTGAGAAGCTTATCCATAACGAAAGCAACGCGCGCCATATATCCTGTATCCTCAAGTATTGACAGGAAGAAGAACAGTGTAACTATTATCGGCAAAAAGCTCAAAACGCTTCCCACTCCGGCAAATATACCGTCGATAATAAGGCTGTGAACTATCGGATTTATTCCGTATGCGGTAAGTCCTCTGTCGCATAGGTCCGTAAGCGCGTCTATACCGAGCGACAGCAGGTCGGAAAGGCGCGAACCTATAACATTAAAGGTGAGCCAGAACACAAGGAACATTACGCCGAAAAACACCGGCAGAGCCGTATATTTTCCCGTAAGAATCTTATCTATTTTTACGCTTCGTTTATGTTCGCGGCTCTCATGGCACTTAACCACCGAACCCGCAACCGCTTTCTCAATAAACGTATAGCGCATATCGGCAAGCGCCGCATTGCGGTCAAGACCGGTATCATGCTCCATTTCCACAACGCTGTGCTCAATAAGCTCGCGTTCGTTTTTATCAAGACCGAGTTTATCGGCAAAATATTCGTCGCCCTCTATAAGCTTTGTGGCACAAAACCTCGGAGGAACCGATATGCTTCGCGCATGGTCCTCTATTACGTGGGCTACTGCGTGAATACAGCGGTGCACGGGGCCATCGGAGCAAAAATCTATTCTTTTCGGCAAGACCCGATTTTTTGCGACGTATACCATTTTATCCGAAAGCTCCGAAACGCCCTCGTTTTTTGCGGCGCTTATCGGAATTACCGGTATGCCGAGGCTCTCGCTGAGTTTTTTGACATCGACCGTTCCGCCGTTTGCCCTGACTTCGTCCATCATATTGAGTGCCAGCACCATGGGCAGGTTAAGCTCCAAAAGCTGCAAGGTCAAATAGAGATTGCGCTCAATATTTGTGGCGTCGACTATGTTAATTATTCCGTCGGGCTTGCCGTCAAGTATAAAGTCACGCGAAACTATCTCCTCTTGTGTATACGGCCTTATCGAATAAATACCGGGAAGATCGACAACGGAGCAATTTTTTGCCCCCTTTATGCTTCCCATTTTTTGGTCAACCGTAACGCCGGGAAAATTTCCGACGTGCTGATTTGAGCCTGTCAACGCATTAAAAAGTGTTGTTTTACCGCAGTTTTGATTCCCTGCAAGTGCAAATATCATTTACTATCCTTTACCTTTCCGAATTTTAACCGTATTACGCCTTTTCTACTTCTATAAGTTTCGCGTCGGCTTTTCTGAGCGTCAATTCATATCCTCTGACCCTTATTTCTATCGGGTCGCCCATGGGCGCGGTCTTTTGAAGAGTTACAGCCGTACGCGGAATAAGCCCCATATCAAGGAAGCGCAGTCTGAGTGCGCCCTCTCCGCCTACCGTTTTAATTACAGCCGTTTCACCGTTTTTCAGCATATCAAGAGTCATCTTATTCCTCCGCAATGTGTTAGTTTTGACTAACTTTGACATTATACGTGTTCGTTTGTCGTTTTCTGATTTTTACTGTAATATGTTAGCACAGCCGCACTTTTGTTGTCAACCGTTTAAGACATATTTACGCTGTATGGGTTACTTTAAAATATATGACGGACGTCCGCACGCTATTCTGCTGTCGGAATTTCGCAAAGCGCAACGCAAAAATTCCCGCCGAAGCAGTCCCTCGGCAGGAATTCGGAGATAAGCAAATCAGTTATCGGAAATCGTCGGCAAATTGCTGAGATTATTGCTTTCGCTGCCGTCGGGTATCGATTTCAAATATCGCGTCTCGCCTCTGTGCGCTATGCCGACGCCTGAAATTTCGCCCTTCTGCG
This sequence comes from Ruminococcaceae bacterium UBA6434, assembly GCA_002437245.1. Classification (GTDB taxonomy): domain Bacteria; phylum Bacillota; class Clostridia; order Oscillospirales; family Acutalibacteraceae; genus Fimenecus. Next base: position 27,023 of record DJOQ01000034.1, on the reverse strand, counting down.
CGAGAGAAACAGCCATTTCTCTGTCAACTATAGAATTATCCGACAATCTGTAGCCCGTTACTCTGCCACCCGATTTAACAAGTCCCGTAACCGATTTTGCATCGGGTTTTGTAACGGGTATTTTATCAAGAGTATTTTCAGCCGGAGAATACTGCTCTGTTTTGTGTTTCATAATTACATCGTCCTTTCTTTTTGTTTTATTATTTTGCGTTTAAAGCCGCAAAATATATGCGGAAAGCACCGCTAAAAAAGGCATAAACTAACTTTGTGATGATGTTTTTGATTTGACAAAACCATAGGGGTTATATTAAAATTATAAAGATAAAAATTCTGCTTTTATTTTAGGGACTGATGAAATATGGTTCGCTACTACCTTACCGAAAACGAAACTCTGAAAAGGCTCGACAAACCACAAAACGGCTGTTGGATATCAATGATTGCGCCCGACGAAGACGAAATCAAAGCCGTATCGGACGAGTATTCTCTTGACACTGATATTATAAAAGCCGCACTCGACGTTGACGAGCGTTCGCGAATTGACGCGGACGAAGGCTATACAATGGTACTCGTGAATATACCCACGGTCGAGGAGCAGAGCGACAGAGAGCTCTACAGCACCATACCGATGTCCGTTATAATCGTAAACGGAGCCATAATAACGGTTTGCAGCGAAAGCACTCCGGTTTTAAGCTCCTTTATCGACAAAAGAGTAAGAGGCTTCAACACGGGAATGAAATCGCGCTTTGTACTGCAGCTTCTTTACAACATTGCAACGCTTTATCTGCAATATCTGCATAATATAGACCGCCGAAGCGAAGAGGTTGAAGCGCAGCTTCACCGTTCCACGCAAAATCGGGAGCTGATTGAGCTTTTGAAGCTCGAAAAAAGCCTTGTTTATTTTTCCACCGCTCTGCGTTCAAACGAAATAGTGCTCGAAAAACTTTTGAGGACGGAGACAATAAAGAAATACCCCGAAGATTCCGAGCTGCTTGACGACGCTATTGTAGAAAACAAGCAGGCTATTGAAATGGCTAATATATACAGCGGAATTTTGAGCGGAACCATGGACGCTTTTGCGTCGGTAATATCAAACAATCTGAACATAGTAATGAAAGTGCTCGCGATAGTAACTATTATCCTCTCCGTTCCGACAATGATATTCAGCGCGTACGGTATGAACGTCAACGCCGCCGGTATGCCGTTTGCCGGAAGTCCCTTAGGGTTCCTTATTATAATCGGAATTGCCGTGCTTTTAAGCGTAATTGTCGCAATTTTGTTTTTGCGAATAAAAATGTTTAAATAAACAGCCCGCAAAAAATAACAACGGTATAATTTTAAAGCTCCTTGAAAAACTATTAAGGCAACAAAGTTTTTTAAGGAGCTAAATTTATGAAAGCGACAGGAATAGTGCGTAGAATAGATGACCTCGGGCGCGTTGTTATACCTAAGGAAATCCGCAGAACCATGCGTATAAGAGAGGGCGACCCGCTCGAAATATTTACGGCGGCGGACGGAGAGGTTATTTTTAAAAAGTACTCGCCGATAGGCGAATTGTCCGAATTTGCCGACCAATATGCCGAGGTACTTTGCAGGGCTACCGATTTGCCTGTTATGATAACGGACCGCGATCATGTAATTTCCGTTTCCGGAATATCAAAAAAAGAATACCTTGAGAGAAGAGTATCGTCGGAGCTTGAAACGCTCATGGAAAACAGAACCAATTACACAGCCTCTGCCGACGATGAGCCCGTTTACCCGATAAGCGGAATGAGCCGCGAGGCGGCGGTTGCCTACCCGATAATAGGCAGCGGCGACGTTTCGGGCTGTGTTGTACTGCTTTTAAATTCGGACGGCTCTCTTCCGTCGGAGACAGAGCGCAAGCTCGTATCGGTTGCGGCGTCTTTTCTCGGCAAGCAGATGGAGGAATAAGTCGATTATAAGCCGCACATAGAGACAAAAGAAAAACCCACCGCATTGCGGTGGGTAAATTTCTTATTAAGCCGTAATTATTCAGCAACAGCGTCTTTAAGAGCTTTGCCTGCTTTGAAAGCCGGAACCTTAGAAGCCGGAACAGTCATGGTCTCGCCTGTTCTCGGGTTGCGGCCCTGCTTAGCTGCACGGTTACGAACCTCAAAAGTACCGAAACCTACAAGCTGAATCTTGTCGCCTGCTTTAAGAGCGTCGGTTATAGCACCGAGAACTGCCGATACTGCTGCGTCAGCGTCTTTCTTAGAGAGGTCAGCCTTTTCAGCAACTGCTGCGATAAGTTCTGTCTTATTCATTTTGTTTTCCTCCGTTTTTTACAATGTTTTATTTATCCGTCGCTTCGCCCTCGGCGTGCGAACAGGAAGCTGAATTTAATTTTGCCTCGTCCCAGAGCTTATCAAGCTCCGTGATTGAGGACTTTTCCATATCGACATTCCGCTCTTTTGCAAGGCGTTCAACCGTCGCAAAACGAGACAGGAATTTATCGGACGAACGGGTAAGAGCCTCTTCGGCGTCAACATTTATGAAACGCGCCGCATTGACAGCCGAGAAAAGTAAATCGCCGAGTTCCTCAAACGCATTTTCGCTGTCGCCGTTTTTTAAGGCGGCTTTAAATTCGGCGCTCTCTTCGTCTATTTTATCTATCGCACCGCTTACATCAGGCCAATCAAAGCCCACCTTGCTCGCCTTTTCCTGAAGCTTCTGTGCACGCATAAGCGCCGGAAGCTCTCGCGGAACGGAAAGCATTTTATCGGTAACGGTCTTGCGCTTTTTCGACTTGGATTTAATGGCGTCCCAATTGCTTAAAACCTCATCCGTGGACGAGACTTCGGTATCACCGAAAACGTGTGGATGACGCTCTATAAGCTTTTTGCAGACACCGTCCGCAACATCGGAGAAATCAAACGAGCCGGTTTCCCTCTCCATCTCCGCATGAAACACAACCTGCATTAAAACATCGCCGAGTTCCTCGCACAAAAGCTCTTTGTCTTTTTTATCGATAGCCTCAATGACCTCGTATGTCTCTTCGATAAAATTCTTTTTTATCGACTCATGGGTCTGCTCCCTGTCCCAAGGGCAACCGCCCGGTTCACGGAGTATACGCATAATGTTTAAAAGGTCATCGACATTGTATTTTGATTTAAACTCAAAATCAACCGCCATTTTAAATAAGCCTTCCTTTGTATTTTACTCTATAAATCCATATTTTGCAAGCTTTTTGGCAATTTTTTCTCCCTTGGGCATCATAATTATATCGTCCTTTGCGAGTCCGCCGATAAGCAGCATTGAAATGACATAAACTATTACAGCCACAACTACGGCAATCAATGTTGCGGCTATATTGGCAAGCGAATAACCGTGGATAAGTCTCTGCGGCAGTATTTTATAGAATATGCCGTATGCACAGTATGCAGCCACGCCGCAAAGCACTGAGCTGATAAGCGGCTTTATTACTACCGACATAACATTGACTTTGACTTTTGTGGCTTTAATAAGCGCTATATAGTTGTAAACGACAACTATAAGGTAACAAAGCACGGTGCCTATAACCGCTCCGTTGATATTAACGGACGGTATGCCTATAAAAATGTAGTTTGCTATGACCTTGACAACGGCTCCGACAGTCAACGATTTAACGGGAACGTTTGCTTTGCCGACAGCCTGAAGCATATTTGTCATCGGCTGAGAAATCGCCATCAGGAAAATGGTGTAGCCGTAAGCCGCCATTATAGGCGCGGCTATTGATATGGCAGGTGCGGATTTGCCGTTTTCGTAGAACATACGGAGTATCGGCTCTGCCAAAACGCCCATACCTATGCCGGAGGCGAGCGATATTATCATACCCACTCTTAAAACGGACTCTACCGACGACTTCAGCGCACGCTTATCTTTAACGGCATATGCCGCCGAGAGTGCCGGTATGGCGCTGACGCCGAGAGTTGTGGTTATTGACGGAATAAGGTTTTTAAAGTCAAGAGAGAGCGTATACGCACCGTAAAGAAAGTCTTTAAGGTCGGCATCAAGAACGTGCGCCTCGGCTATCTGGGTAGCATACATACTCTTTATGAGGTCAAGGTTATTTGAAATAACGCTGTCAAGTCTGTTTTGTATGGTTATGGCGTCTATAAGGTTTGTAAGGCTGAATATTATAGACGACGTAACTACGGGGATTGCAATTGCCACAAGCGTTTTTGCAATTGCTCCGCTGTTTACCGGACGCGGCGAATTAACTATTTCGATGCGCGTTATGCCGTCGCCCTTTACCTTATGCAGGATTAACATATAAATCATACCTATAACGCTACCCATAGTAACGCCTATGGCTGCTGCCGCCGCCGCATAAGGATATATGGCGCTCATGGCCTCGGATTCAGACGCGCATACCTTTCCGAACACCTTGGCGCCCGACTCGAACTGCGAATAGCCGTATGTTATGGTGAGTTTTGCCGCAGCTATACCGAATATCATCTTGCCTATTGCCTCTACCACCTGCGATATGGCGGTGGGGTTCATATTGCGAAGTCCGTTATAATATCCGCGATATATCGACATCATACAGCAGAAGAATATGGACGGAGTTATGGCAATAATAGCCGGAATTACTTCATTTGTCTTTGCTACAAGAGCATAGGGGTATGCAAAAATGAGAAGAAGTATTGTGCCGAGAATGCCCGTGAGTGTAAACAGCCTTGCCGACACGCGGAAAATCATACGCACATCGCGATATCTGCCGAGAGCCGCCTGCTGTGAAACCATCTTTGATACGGCTACGGGAAGTCCCGCCATGGAAATGGTATATATCGGTATGTAAAGGTTATATGCGGAGTCAAAATAGCCGCGACCTACCGCGCCCATCATATTTGAAATGGGTATTTTGTAGATAACGCCTATGATTTTAACAAGCAGCGTCGAGACGCTCAAAACGAGCGCGCCGTTTAAAAGCGATTGGCTTTTTCTCTTTTTTTGCGCCAACTGACAATCACCTCATATTTTGCAGTAAAAGATAGAATATCATTTTATCTCGGTTTAGTCAATAAATTATCCCAAAAATTCACGGAGCAACGATGTTTCGGGCACCATTTCGGTAGATATGGAATTGAATTTTTCAAGCGCTCTTATAAGCCTTGCGGCGTCCTTTGCGCGTTCACCGTCAAGGTCGGCATCGCGAAGAAGACTTAAAGCCGTATCTTTAAACAGGCACGGTTCGCTCAGGTGTACCGAATTTATCCGCATATCGGCAAGCCCCGAATACGGGAACAGATATTTGTCTTCGCCGCTGCGGACGTTATCCCAAAGCTCATACGTGTTTTCAACGGAGCTGCCCCTGAAATTGTAATCGCGCACCATTCGTCTTATAAAACGCATATTGCGCTTATTGAGAATTATCTTATTGTTTTCGTCATATATCCGTGACGACACACTGATGTATATTTTAAGTATTCTCTCGTGGGGGAGCTTATCGGTAATTATCGGATTCAGCGCGTGAAGCCCCTCTACAACAATGGCGTCGCTTTTACCGAGGGTTATCTCGTAGCTCTCGTCTTTGCGCTTGCCCGACACAAAATCAAATGTCGGCATAACGGTAGTCTCGCCGCGCAAAAGGCTGTTAAGGCACTTTTCGATAAGCGGCAAATCAAGCGCAAACACGGTTTCGTAGTCGGGATTTCCCTCGCTGTAGCCCGGAATATCGGTCCTGTCAAGATAAAAATCATCAAGCGAAACACGATATGTTTTCATGCCGCGCCTTGTGAACTCCTCGGCAAGCTTTTGCGCCGTCGTGGTTTTTCCCGACGCAGAGGGTCCCGCGAGCATAACTATTTGAAGTCCCGAATCGTTTTCGACCTTATCCGACACATCACGGATAATATTTTTAAATCTCTGTTCGCTTCTGTCTATAAGCTCACGCGGGTCGCTTTGAGACAACGAATTTATATATTCTATTGTGTTGTGAAGATTTGACATATCAAAGCCTACTCTTTCGCTTTAGTCAGCAGAGCGGTTATCTCGTTTTTCCGCTCCTTAATAATATTGAACCTTGAAATATATTCATACGGATATTTAAAATTGAATATTCGCTTTATCTCGTTTTTTTCGGGAATACATATCTTCGTGACGGCTCCTGCGCCGACCGCAAAAATGCTGTGGCACTCCTCCATCATAAAGATATTATAGAGACACTCTCTGCCTTTTTTCGCATATCCCGTATTTTCGAGATTGTTGAGCGTTTTTGATTGGCGATACATATAATACGGGAAATAGCCGTTATCGGTGAGCAAGCCGTAGGCGAAATCGAGCATTTTATCTGCCGCGGCTCCGTTTTCGGTATTGACCTTGCCTATTTCCGTACCGAGATTTGACGCGCGCTTTAGGGCGAGCGTATGTACCGTTATGTTCTCGGGTGAGAGCTCAAGAGTTTTGGTAAGCGAATCGCAAAAGCCCTCGTAAGTGTCGCCCGGCAGCCCGGCTATAAGGTCTGTATTTATATTGTCAAATCCTATCGAGCGCGCCTCAAGGAACTTCTCCCTTGTAAGCTCCGCAGAATGGCGCCTGCCGATATTTCGGAGAACCTCGTCGCTGAAGGTCTGGGGATTTATGCTTATTCTGCCGGCACCGCCGTTTTTAATCGCAAGCAGTTTTTCCCTTGTTATTGTATCGGGTCTGCCGGCTTCAACCGTGTACTCCCTGCACGCGGACAAATCGAAATTCTCTTTGACGGCGTCAAACAACATTGTAAGCTGTGAAGCCGACAGCGAGGTCGGAGTTCCGCCGCCGAAATAGACGCTTTCAAGTCTGAGATTTGCATTTCTTGCAATTTCGCCCGTTATGCGAAGCTCCTCGCATAAAAGCTTTACGTACTCGGGAATCGTCTTTTTTGCGCTTGCCGTCTCGGTGGAATGTGAGACGAACGAACAATAGCTGCACCGCGACGGGCAAAACGGTATTGCGACGTAAAGGCTGAAAGAATCCGGGCGCGACAGAGCGATTGTTTTTTCCTCAGCAGAGGCAACGCTTGCCGTAAGTCGGGTTTTTTGCTCCGAAACGAAATAGTCGTCCGTAAATATTTTTTCCGCCTTTTCTTCGCCGTACTTTTCGGTAAATCCCCTGAAGAGCTTAGACGGTCTTATGCCCGTGAGCATTCCCCACTTAGGGATATATCCCGTGTTTTCGCAGAGCAACGAAAACAGCATAGACGCCATACAACGCTCTTCGTCATCTTTTTCGGGGCGCGGTTTTGTGAGAGTCTTTTGCTTTTCGTGCGCGGCAAACGATACGGCAATATTATCTTTTGTGAGTTCGGTTGTGATTACCGTTTCGTCATCGCCCGTATCCGCAGGCGAAAACAGCAGTTCGATTTTTGTATTCGGATAAAATATCTGAGTGAGCTTTAACATCTCATACTGATATTTATGCCCTATTATCAGAAGCTTCATCAAAGCGCCCTCATATATCTGTTATTTTTACGTTCAAAGCTAAGCGTTGTAGCCTTATTATGCCCCGGATAGACCGTATAATTGCCCGATAAATCGCGCAGCTTTTTAAGCGACTCAAAAAGCTCCTTTGTGCTGCCGTCGGGGAAATCGGTCCTGCCTGCGCTGAGGCAAAACAGCGTATCGCCCGAAAAAATAAGTTTATCTTTTTCATCAATATAGCACACGCCGCCCTTTGTGTGACCGGGGGTGTGCATTACGCGAAGAACGGTATCGCCGAGTGATATTTTATCGTTATCGGACAACAAAATGTCGGCAGACATCTTTTTCTGCTTTCCCGGATACTCCCATGAGCAAAGGCTCTTGGTTTCATCCGACAGGCAATCGCCGTCAAGCTTATGTATGAGCACCTTTGCACCGGTAAAGCTTTTCAGCCCGTAGACTCCGAGAATATGGTCGAAATGTCCGTGTGTTAAAAGTATGTATTTGACATTTAAATCCTTTACGGCGTTTTTAAGCGCTTCGTTAAAATCGCCCGGATCTATTACCGCGCTCTCGCGGCTTTTTTCGTCGGTCAGGATATAGCAGTTGGCGCTTATCGGACCGAGCGGCATAACCTTTATATTAAGTGACATTGTTTTCTCCGTTATTTTTTCCATACGGAAGTATCGTAAATAATTGTGACGGGGCCGTTGTTTACAAGCGACACCTGCATATGTGCGCCGAAAACGCCGGTCTCTACATTTTTTACCCCGTTCTTTTTAAGCTCCGAGCAAAAATACTCATAGAGAGCCTTTGCTTCATCGGGCTTTGCGGAATTGTCAAAAGACGGTCTGTTGCCCTTTTTTACGTCGGCACAGAGTGTGAATTGCGATACAACAAGCACCTCACCGCCGATATCGAGCACGGATTTATTCATTTTATCGTTTTCGTCGGTAAACACGCGCAGCATTGCGGTCTTTTTGGCAAGCAGCTCGGCGTCCTCTTTTGTGTCACCGTTCATTACTCCCAAAAGCAGCATATACCCCTCGCCTATTTTCCCGACGGACTCACCGTCCACGGTAACTTCAGCGTTTTTGACACGCTGTAAAACAGCTTTCATAAGTCTATTCCTTTTCGGGGCTGTAAAATTCTTGAGATTTACAGCCCCTTTGTGTTTTTTATTTTCCTTCGGCAAAAACTTTAAACGCTCTGTACGCCATATAGACGTCAAGCTTTGATACCACTTCAAAGGGTGCGTGCATGGAGAGCACCGGCACGCCCAAATCGACTACGTCTATATCAAGATTAGCAAGATACATGGCTACCGTTCCGCCGCCGCCTGCGTCAACCTTGCCGAGCTCGCCCGTCTGCCATACTATATCGTTTTCGTCAAGCAGCGCTCTGATTTTGCCCATATACTCCGCAGAGGCATCGCTTGTGCCGCCCTTGCCCCTTGCGCCCGTATATTTTGTGATTACAACGCCGTGATTTAAATATGAAGCGTTCATTTTTTCCGATACGTCGGGGAACGACGGGTCAAATGCGGCGTTTACATCGGCGGAGAGACACTTTGTATTTGATAAAACGGTATGGTAATTTGCGCCGAAGCAATCCGCCAAATCCGATACAAAATATTTAAAGTAAGAAGAGTTAAGTCCTGTGTTGCCGTCGGAGCCTGTCTCCTCTTTATCGGTGAGTATTGCCACTGCGGTACAGCGCGGCTCGGTCACGCTGAAAACAGCCTCGGCAGCCGGATATGCGCAAACCCTGTCGTCATGCCCGTAGGCGCCTATCATACTGCGGTCAAAGCCTATATCTACCGCTTTTAACGCAGGTACAGCCTCAAGCTCGGCACTTAAAAAGTCGCTCTCGGTAACGCCGTATTTTTCATTGAGGATACTGATGATATTGAGCTTTACTTTTTCGCTGCCCTCGTCCTTTGAGAACGGGCGGCTGCCTATGAGAATATTAAGCTCTTCACCGCGGATACCGTCGGAAAGCGTGCGTTTCATCTGCTCTGCGGCAAGATGCGGCAGAAGATCGGTAACAACAAACATGGGGTCGCCGTCGTCCTCGCCGATGTTTACCTTAACCTTTGAGCCGTCCTTTTTAACGATAACTCCGTGAAGCGAGAGCGGCATAGCGGTCCACTGATATTTTTTTATGCCGCCGTAGTAATGGGTTTTAAAATACGCCAGCTCATTATCCTCATAAAGCGGATTGGGTTTTAAATCAAGACGCGGAGAATCGATGTGCGCCGCCGAAAGACGGATTCCGTTTTCAATAGGCTCTTTTCCCATTACGCAAAGTATAACCGCCTTGCCGCGGTTGTTTAAATATACTTTATCGCCGCACTTGTATTTTTCGCCGCGGACAAACGGTTTGAAGCCGAGCTTTTCCGCCTTTTCGACAAAATATTCGGTTGCCTCGCGCTCGGTCTTTGCCTTACGCAAAAAGCCGATATATCCGTCGCAAAATTCATCTGCCTTTTTTGTCTCGTCGTCGCTTATTTTCTCCGACGCGTGTTTCTGTGTGTAAAAGAGCTTCTCTTTGAGAGAATCCAATTTTTTGTTTTCTTCGCTCATATTTTATTTAACTCCTTTTTATATAATTTATCATATATCGAAACAGCCCTTTGGACCTTTTCTACATATTTTTTTGTCTCGCTCTCCGGTATGTTCACGAGAGTTTTGCCGTCGGGTGAAATTTCGGGGTCGCGAAGCCACACGTTTACCTGACCGCGCCCTGCGTGATATGCCGCAATCGCGGTTTTTTCGTCGCCGCCGAATTCCTTTAAAAGCAGCCCGTAAAATACGGCGCAGTATTTTACCGACGTATCCGCATCATACAAAGCCTCCTCCGGCAAATCCTCGCCCGTTTTGGTCTGAAGCCATAAGAATGTTTCGGGCGTTATCTGCGTGAGCCCCAGAGCGCCGGCGTGTGATTTCGCCTTTTCGTCATAGCCGCTCTCCGTGTGAATAACGCCGTAGAGCAAATCCTCGGGAACGCCGTAGGTTTCGGCATACAGCGATATTTTATCCTGATACTTCATCGGAAATTCGGCTTTTAAAATACTTTTTACGGCAAAAAACGTCGCCGAAATTATTACCGCCGCAAGGCATACCGCCACCACCGCGATTTTTACGGTTCCGACTGCGCGCCTGCCCTTTTCGGACTTCATAACTTTGCCCATAGCAATACCTTTTTTACCTCGTCATCTAAATTATACGGCGGATAGTTTTTTATTATTATATCCGCATGATTTTTATAAAAATCCTCATCTTTTTGTGCCCTTATGCGCCGAAGCGCGGTATTTTTTTCTATGCCGTCGCGCGACATAATCCGCTCAAGGCGCATTTTCTCCGGCGCGATAACCGCAAAGGTAAAATCACAAAGGCGGTTTTCGCCGCTTTCAAAAAGCGCTATTGCGTCCAAAAGAACTCCCTTTGTGCCGAGAGATCTTTGTTCTTTTATTATTGCCTTTATTTTTTGAGTGACGGTCGGGTGGACGGTGCTGTTTAGCTTTTCCGTATTCTCGGCGGACGAAAACGCCTTTTCGGCTATTTTTGCCCTGTTTGCAGTGCCGTCGGGATTTAAAATATCTTCGCCGAAAGCTTCGGAAAGAGCCGAAAGCACGTCGGAGCCTTTTTCGTAAACCGAATGTGCCACTTTGTCTGCGTCTATGTGGTACAGCCCGTATTTTTCAAGCATTTTGCAAACCGTACCCTTGCCGGCACCCGTTTGCCCCGTAACTCCTATCACAAGCATTTGCGGCACCTCACTTATTTTGCGTCCGCCGTCTTAAATGCCGCCGCACGGATAAGACGGTTGTATACGGCAAGGTCTACGCCGCTCGTCCCGGGGTCACGCGCGTAAACGGTTTTTGCGCCCTTTTCGTCGAGTTCGCGCAGAGCGTCAAACAATCTGTTCGCCTGTGATGACGGGTCATCGGCTCTGCCGTATGTGACATAGTTTTTAAAATATTTTTCCTCGCCCTCAAAGCACAGCACGAAGCAATCGCCCTTTTCCGCCACAAAACGGCGAAAAGCGTCGAGGCTGCCTTTGACAATCGTAACGTCTGCCTTGGGTGCGTAATGCTTATACTTCATACCCGGTGACGCGGCTTTTTCGCCCGACTTCAGCATATGGAGCACGGCATCGTCGATAACCACTTCGCCGAGCACGCTTTTAAGCTGTTCTGCGGTAATTCCGCCCGGTCTTAAAAGTCTTGCCGGCTTTTGAGCCAATGTTACCACGGTTGATTCAACACCAACCTCGCTCTGACCGCCGTCAACTATCATATCTATTTTGCCGTTCATATCTTCAAAAACGTATTTTGCGTTTGTGGGGCTCGGTCTGCCGGAAATATTTGCGCTCGGCGCGGCAAGCGGAACTCCCGCCGCCTTTATTATCGCCCTTGCCACGGGGTGTGACGGGCAACGCACAGCCACGGTCGAAAGCCCTCCCGATGTCTCGTCGGGAATGAGGTCGCTCTTCGGCATTATCATGGTGAGCGGACCCGGCCAGAACTTTTCGGCAAGGCGTCGCGCTTCGTCGGGTATGCTTTTGACAAGCGGCGTGACCTCGGATATATCCGTAACGTGAACTATCAGCGGATTATCCTGCGGTCTGCCCTTTGCCGCAAAAATCTTTTTTACCGCCTCGCCCGACAGCGCGTTTGCGGCAAGTCCGTACACGGTTTCGGTCGGTATTGCCACGATACCGCCGCGTCGAAGCACCTCGCCCGCAAGTGAGGCAACTTTTTGTATATTGTTATTGTCTGCTTTCAGTAATTTAGTCTGCATATTATCTGCCCTATCCGAAAAATCAAAATGATTTAATAAAATATTTTATCATTATACGGTGATAAAAACAAGTAAATAACAAAAAAGCGTCCGCAAAACGGTAAAATTCCGTTTGCAGACGCCGAGCAGCAAATTTCAGGTGTTTTTATCCACCTGATGAAATTTTTTGAGATTTCCGGACTTCTTGTGACGTTTTGACAGCTCTGCCTTTACGTCGTCGGGTGTGATGCCCTCGTTTTTCATCATAACAACAAGGTGGAAGAGCAGGTCGGAAATCTCGCCGACGGTGTCCTCCTTTATGCCGTTTTTGGCGGCAATTATGGTCTCTGCGGACTCTTCGCCGACCTTTTTCAGTATTTTATCGAGCCCCCGGTCAAAAAGGTAGCAGGTATAAGAACCCTCCTGCGGATTTTCGCGTCTTTGTGTAACTACCTCGTAAAGCTCCGTAAGTACGTCTTCCATTTACTTTACCTCCGATTTTATTTCCTTAAAAAAGCAGGTCTTGCTGCCCGTGTGGCAGGCAGGGCCTTTTTGTATTACCTCTATAAGCAGCGTATCGTCGTCACAGTCACCCTTTATCGAGACGACCTTTTGCGTATGGCCCGAGGTTTCGCCCTTGTTCCACAGTTTTTGCCTTGAACGCGAGAAAAACCACGTGTATCCCGTCTCCAGTGTTTTTGCAAGCGACTCCTTATTCATATATGCGAGCATCAGTACCTTTTTTGTGCCGTGCTCCTGAATTACAGCCGGAATAAGCTCCGACTTAACAAAATATTTATCTAAATCCATATTTACTCCCTGCAAATTTCAAGAGCTTCTTTTAAATCAAGCGTGCCCTTATATATAGATCTTCCGCAAATCGCACCGTATAACCCGGCGTTTTTGAGCGCTTTTATATCGCCCGAGTCCTTTATGCCGCCGCTCGCGGTGATGTTACACGACACGGCGTCGTTGAGAAGCGTAAGTTCCCGAAGATTGGGCCCGGAGAGCATACCGTCGCAATCTATATCGGTATAAATAATGTACTTTACGCCGACATCCTCCATACGCTTTGCGAGCTCAATATATGAAATGTCGCTCGTTTCAAGCCAGCCCTCAGCCGCCACCATACCGCGGCGCGCGTCTATTCCTACGGCTATTTTTTCGCCGTATTTTTTTGCCGCCTCGCGTACGAGGTCGGGATTTTTCAAAGCCGCCGAGCCTATGATAACGCGTGAGATTCCGCGTGAGAGATAGTATTCGACATCTGCCATGGTACGTATGCCGCCGCCGAGCTCAACGCGAAGCCCCGTTTTTTCGGCTACCGTTGTGAAAATGTCCGAATTGACCTTTTTGCCCTTGACCGCTCCGTCAAGATCGACCATATGTATCCATTCCGCGCCGCAGGAATAAAACGAATTTGCCGCAGAAAGGAAGCTGTCGGCAACCTTTTCGGCGGTATTCATATCGCCCTTGTAAAGTCTGACGCAGTTGCCGTTTTTAATATCAATAGCCGGAAAAATTATCATCAGAGAACTCCTTTTGTCGAGAGCGTTTCTCCCGTGTCGTTTCTTTTGACGGCAAGAGCCATCGCATGGGCAAACGCCTTGAAAAGCGCCTCTGTCATATGATGCGAATTACTGCCGTACGGAACACGCAGATGAAGAGTTATACCCGAATTCACGGCAAAAGCGCGGAAAAATTCTTCGCACATACAGGTGTCAAATGCGCCGATGCGCTCCTCGGGGAAGTTTGCCTCAAACACAAGAAACGGTCTGCCGCTGACATCTGCGGCGCAAAATCCCAAGGACTCGTCCATCGGTATAAAAAAGCTTCCGTAACGCATAATTCCGCCCTTGTCGCCGAGCGCCTCGGAAAACGCCTTGCCGAGAGCTATTCCGACATCCTCTATTGTGTGGTGACAATCCACGTTGAGATCGCCTCGGCACGTGAGCTTCAGCCCGAATCCGCCGTGAACCGAAAAGGCGGTCAGCATATGGTCAAAAAAGCCTATACCGGTGTCAACTTCACAGTCTCCGCCGTCAAGATTTAAAAGCAAAGATATTTGCGTCTCCTTGGTGTTTCGCTCAATACACGACGTTCTCATGAGATTCCCCTTTCAAATAGGCGTTTATTTCGCTTGCCACCGCGTCGTTTTCATAATTTCTGCCTGCGGTGATACGCAGCCTGTCGCCGCTCATTTTACGGATAATTATACCCGCTTCTTTAAGATAAGTAAATATTTTTTCCGCTTCGGGAGTTTCAACATATATAAAGTTGGTTTCACTCGGAATTATTTTAAATCTGTCGGGGTATTCCCTGCAAACAGGCGTGAGACGCTCCGTGAGATCGTCGCGCGCCTCGATAAGACGTTTTACGGACGAATCTATATACTCCGGGTGGCTGAAAATGACTTCGCCGATAGCCTGTGTTACGCTGTTTACATTGTACGGGGATTTAACCGCCTTCATCGCCTTTGTGAGCACGGAATTCGCAACCGCAAAGCCGAGACGGATAGCTGCCATACCGATAGCCTTTGAACACGTTTTTAAAATAATCAGATTGTCATATCGGTTAAACTCGGAAAGTAAGCTCTGATTCGAAAAATCCATATAGGCTTCGTCGAGAACCACGAGCGAGTCAACGGACGAAACGAGCTTTTCGACGTCGGAGCGACTGATAACACGCGATGTGGGATTGCAGGGGTTGGAGAAAATTATTATACGCGCGTTCTCCTTTTTTGCAGTCGCTGTCACATCGTCTATATCTACGGAATAATCGTCGTTTTTGGTGTACGGTACGTGCCTGCACTCCACGACGGACGTATAAAACGAATACATCGAAAAATCCTTTTCAAGGGTCATTACGGTGTCGCCCTTTTGCAGAAAAGCATTCATTATTATTGAAATAAGCTCGTCCGAGCCGTCGCCCGCAGTCACATTTTCAGCCGGCACGCCGTAATATTTGGCAAAAAGAGCGCAAACATTTGCGGCGTACGGGTCGGGATAACGGTTAAAATGTATATCCTTTACCGTTTGTGCTATCTCCTCTTTGATTTCGAGCGGAAGAGTTATATAGGATTCATTTGCATCAAGCCTTATGCGGTATGTGCCCTCAATCGGGTCATACGGCACAAGGTCCTTTACTTTACGGTTGAGTGAGAACATTGTAAAATACCTTCTTTACAAAACAAAATGTACCGATTTAAAATCTTACTTTGATTGAATTTGCGTGAGCCGTGAGCCCCTCGGTTTCGGCAAGCTTTATAATATCGTCCTTTGCCTCAAAAAGAGCCGGCTCGGTATAATATATGAAGCTTGATTTCTTTATGAAGCTGTCAACCGACAGCGGAGAAAAGAATCTCGCGGTGCCGCTTGTAGGCAAAACATGGTTGGGACCGGCAAAATAATCGCCGAGCGGCTCGGGGGCATATTGACCGAGGAAAACGCTGCCCGCGTTATCAACTCTGCCGATGTATTCCATCGGATTTTCGACTGCAAGCTCTAAGTGCTCCGGAGCCAGTTCGTTAGCAAAATCAATTGCTTCCGAAATATCTCTGCAAACTATTATTGCGCCGAAATCATTGAGGGACTGCTCTATTATGTCTCTGCGCTCAAGAGTTTGCATCTGACGTGAGAGCTCCTTTGCCGTTTCATTTGCCGTCTCTTCGCTTGTGGTCAAGAGTATGGCGCTTGCCATTTTATCGTGCTCCGCCTGACTCATAAGGTCGGCGGCAAGAAATTTGGGATTTGCGCTTTTGTCGGCAACTATGAGAATTTCGCTCGGGCCTGCAATCATATCGATATCCACGGTGCCGTAAAGAAGCTTTTTGGCGGTAGCCACAAAAATGTTGCCGGGACCGACTATTTTATCAACCTTGGGAACCGACTGCGTGCCGTAGGCAAGAGCCGCAACAGCCTGAGCGCCGCCCATTAAGAATACTCTGTCAACACCCGCTATCTTTGCGGCGGCGAGTATATCGGGGTTTGCCGTACCGTCCTTTTGCGGCGGTGTTACCATTATGATTTCTTTAACACCCGCTATTTTTGCCGGGATTACATTCATCAGCACGCTTGACGGATACGCCGCCGTGCCGCCCGGAACATATACGCCGACTCTTTTAAGTCCGCGGATACGCTGACCCAAAATAACGCCGTTTTGCTTCGGTTCAAGCCAGCTCTGCTGTTTCTGACGGGTATGAAAATCACGTATATTGTCTGCCGCTTTGTAAAGCGCAAGTATAAAATCGCGGTCGCATTTATCGGGTGACGAATCTATCTCCTCACGGCTTATCTCGAATTTCGACGGCATATGCCCGTCAAATTTAAGCGTGTATTCGCGCACGGCGTCATCGCCGTTTTGTTTTACGTTATTCAAAATATCGGTTACCGCAGAGGTTACCTTGCGGTCGATTTCACCCGAACGGGCTTTAAGCTGGTTTATAAGCTCGCGTTCCGAAACGCCGTCTGCCTTTGCTATACGTATCATTTTACCGTCTCCTTCGCCTTTTCTATTTCGGTTATAAAGCCGTCTATCTCGTCGCGACGAAGCTTCATGCTCGCGGTGTTTACTATAACTCTTGCCGAGATGGGCATTATTTTTTCTATGACCTCAAGTCCGTTTTCTTTAAGCGTGGTACCCGTTTCAACTATATCGACTATTGCGTCGGAAAGGTCCAAAAGCGGTGCAAGCTCGACAGAGCCTTCAATCTTTATGATTTTGACGTCCATATTTTTGCTTTCAAAATACTGCTTTGTGACGTTGGGGTATTTTGTCGCAATTCTCTTTATATTGTATCCGCCGAAAAAGTCCGTTCCCTTTTTGCCGGCGAGTGCAAAATCACATTTGCCTATGCCGAGGTCGCAAAGCTCATAAAAGCTTTTGCCGTTTTCGACTATTGTATCTTTGCCCACAATTCCTATATCGCATACGCCTTGCTCGACATATGTAATAACGTCCGCAGCCTTGGCTAAAACCGCCTCGTAGTCTCCCACGGGCAATATGAGTCGCCTGCCCTTATTTATAAGCTCGGTGCAATCAAGCCCCATTTTTTCAAAAAGCTCTACGGATTTTTTCTCAAGCCTGCCCTTTGTCAGAGCAATACGAAGTTTTCTCATATTTCCGCCTCCGATACGCCGTCGCGTGAAATTACAAAAAGCTTTTTAATGCCGCGCTCTTCGGCGTATTTTAAAGCCTCGTCGCGGCTTTCGCAAAGGCTGTTTTCGCTTTTAACGCCCTTTTGCGACAGCTCCCTCACAAGGTTTACCGCCGCAAGCTCATAGCCGTCGTCACCGAAGACGAGCACCTCCGACGCCTTTTGGGGTTCTATTTCGCCGCGCATAAGCGCCGCTCTCGCAAGATCGTCGGTCTGAACGCCGAAACCGATAGCCGGTAGATCTTCACCGAACTCCTTAATAAGACCGTCGTACCTGCCGCCCTGAAGAACGGTAGCTCCGCTGCCCTCGGTGTATCCGCGGAAAACTATACCCGTGTAATAATTGCTGCGGTGCACAAGGCTTAAATCTATTATCAGCTTATCGCCGCCGTTTGCACCGCCGAGCTTTTTATACAGCATATCGAGATAATTCAGCGAATTTTTAGCCTCCTCGCTTTTACAGAGCGTCAGGGCTTTTTCTATAACCTCGCTGCCGCCGAACATTCTCGGAAGATTGCGTATTGTCTCTGCGACTTCGTCGCCCTTCAGCGTATCAAGCACGGAATTCAGAGCGACAAAGTTTTTTTGCTCCATATACTCGTTAATGTCGTTTTTTACTTCCTGCGGAGCCGAAAGCTCATCGCAAAGCGCTTTAAAAAATCCGGCGTGGCCTATTTCTATTTTATAATCCGGTGCGCCGCATACCTCAAGAGCCTCAATTGCGGTTTCGATAACCTCTATATCGGCTCTTATACCCTTAACCCCGATAAGCTCTATGCCGCTTTGCGAGGTTTCGTCGTTTCTGCCCGTAAGTTTTTTGCGGCGTGAAAATACGTTTTGATTGTAATAAAGCCTTATGGGAAGCTCGGCTCCCTTGAGCCTTGTTGCGGCTATACGCGCTATGGGAAGCGTGGAATCCGGCCTTAAAACCAGAAGTCTGCCGTAAGCGTCGGTCATACTGTACAGATTTTCAGGCAGCGTTCCCGCGCTCTCACGGTTAAACACGTCAAAAAATTCAACGGTGGGAGTTATGACCTTTTTGTACCCTTTTTCTTTAAACAGCTCGGAAAGACTGCGCTCGATACGCCTTAATGCGTCGCTCTCTTCAAAGAGAAAATCCCTTGTTCCCTCCGGAGTCAGTTTTTCATAGCTTTTCATAAATCCGCCGCCTTTCTGCTTTTTATGCGCACTCGCTTTAGCGTGCTAATATACTACCACGCTAAAGCGCCGCTGTCAAGGAGAAAAAATCTCCGGTGAAAATTTAAAATTAGGGTATATTGCCGAAATCGCTCATATTATCTGTTCGACCGCGGTTATCTTTCAACCGAAAGTACGCCGTCTACCTTTTTAAGACGCGCTATTACGTTTTTCAGGTGATCGACATTGCTTACGGTTATGGTCATACTTATCTGGCTTCTGCCGTCTTTGGTCTCGCGTGAGGAAATCTCGTTGATATTGACCTTCATTGCGGCAAGCTGCACCGAGACATCGGCCATAAGACCTATTCTCGAAAGACAGGTTATTATCAGCGACGCTTTGAACTCGGTCTTGACGTCGGTATTCCACGCGGCGGCGACCCATCTTTGCGGCTCGTCGCATTTTGAAAAGTCCGACGGAACATTAGGGCAGTCGCGCTTGTGAATCGAGACGCCGTGACCGCGGGTTATAAACCCTATGATGTTGTCGCCGGGAAGCGGATTGCAGCAGCGTGAAAATTTGATAAGGCAGTTGTCTATTCCGCTTACCGTAACGCCGTCCGAACCGCTCTTGCGGCGGCTTGTCTTTATCTTATCGTCCTCGGGGAGCACCACGGTCTCCTGAGAACGGTAATTCTTGTTGTACTCTTCCTTGATATACGGCATAAGCCTTATTACGGAAATACCGCCGTAGCCTATAGCCGCGTAAAAGTCGTCCACATTTCTTAAATGCTGCCGCTCCGCGAGATTCGCAACGAATTTTTCGTAGTTTTCGTCGCTGAGCCTTATAAAGTTGCGTTTAAATTCGCGCTCTATCTCAGCCTTGCCCTCGACGATGTTTTCGTCGCGGCGTTCGTTTTTAAACCACGAACGAATCTTGTTTCGCGCCTGACTCGTCTTAGCTATACTCAGCCAGTCACGCGACGGACCCTTGCCCGCCTGAGAGGAAGTGAGCACCTCGACTATTTCGCCGGTTTTGACCACATAATCGAGCGGAACTATTCTGCCGTCCACCTTGGCGCCGACCATTTTGTTGCCGACCGCGGTATGAATGGCGTATGCAAAGTCAATAACGGTAGCACCGGCAGGGAGACTTATAACGTCGCCGCGCGGTGTAAAAACAAACGTGTCTTCGGGGACGAGGTCGCTTTTTATAGCCTGAACTATCTCGCGGACATCGCCGGTCTCCTGCTGATCCTCAAGCATCTGCCTTATCCACGCAAGGCGCTTATCAAGATTTGATTTTCCGTGAACTCCGAGTTTATATTTCCAGTGCGCCGCAATACCGTATTCAGCCGTGCGGTGCATTTCCCAGGTTCTTATCTGAACCTCAAACGGTATGCCCTCTTTGCCGATTACCGTAGTGTGGAGCGACTGATACATATTGGGTTTCGGTGTTGAGATGTAATCTTTAAATCTGCCGGGCAGGGGGCGGAACATATCGTGAATTATGCCGAGGCAGTTATAACAGTCTATAACGCTGTCAACTATTATGCGTATGGCGTAGACGTCGTATATTTCGGCAAAATTTTTGTTTTGCATATACATTTTGCGGTAAATGCCGTGTACGCTCTTTATTCTGCCCTCAATGGTAGGCTCTTTTACAACGCCCGTAATTCTGTCGCGTATTTTGTTTTCCATCGACTCCAAAAAGTCAAGACGCGATTTGCTGAGCCTTTTTAAGTTATCCTCAATTTCCTTGTATGCTATCGGGTCAAGAAAACGTATAGCCAAATCTTCAAGCTCTTCCTTAGCCGGTCTGATACCGAGACGGTGTGCTATCGGCGCGTAAATCTCGAGCGTTTCAAGCGCTATGTCACGGCGTTTCTGCGGAGCCATAAAATTGAGCGTGCGCATATTGTGTATTCTGTCGGCAAGCTTAATTATAATTACCCTTATATCGTGGGACATGGCAAGCAGCATTTTTCTGATATTTTCCGCCTGCTGTTCCTCGCGGTTTGAAAGCGGCACTTTACCGAGCTTTGTAACGCCGTCAACAAGCGCTGCGACGTCGGCGCCGAATTCGTGCTTAATATAATCCAAGGTTATATCGGTATCTTCAACCGTATCGTGTAAAAGCGCCGCTTCTATCGATTGCGCGTCCATACCGAGGTCAAGAAGTATATTTGACACGGCGATGGGGTGAATAATATACGGCTGACCCGAATATCTCAGCTGTGCCTTATGAGCCTCGCGTGCCACGCGGAAAGCCTTGTCGATTTCGGCCGTCTCCTCTGGGGTAAACGCCTTTTCAAGACGCGCCTTTAATTCAGCATACAGCTCGTCGGGAGTCATTTTCGCCTCTCGCTCCTGCTGTTTTATCAGCTTTTCGGGGCGCATATCCGGCTCAACATATTCTTTTGTTTCTGCCGCTTCGGCCTTTGTTTTTTTTGTATCAGCCATTGTTTTTCCCCATTTCTGCCTTTAGGCCTGCCAAAATTTTTGATGTGTCAAGGTCTTTCTTTTCGCTTGTCTCGCATATCGAAAGAGCTCCGTTTTCGTTTTTTTCCATAAGCTTCAGCTCACACAGCACATCTTCGGAAACGAGCAGCGTCGCCGCCGACGCCTCGGGGCAATTTGCCCTTGTAAGCAGGCTGCGGAGGTCAAAACGCCAGCCGCCGTTCTTTTTAAAGAACCTATATGCCGACGCGAGAAAATCACGATTCGGTGTAATAAATTTCAGTTCCTTTTCGTTCAGCTTTTCGTGCCGCCTGTATTTTTCGTAAAGTCTTACGGATTTTAAATAGTTTATGTCGTTACTGCCCGAAAAACGCATATCGCATATGCGAACGCTCGGCTTTACTTCGCCGCGAAACTCGTTTTTTGTTATTTTGATCGCGGCGTCTACCGTATCGCCGAGCCTGAAGGGGAATTCCTCCGCTCGGACGGAAAACAGCAAAGCCGTAATCTCCGTGCTGCCCTTTCTCAAAGCAAGCCTTAAATGCTTGCCGTCGCCTATCGGTGTTATTTTGGTTATCTGCATATTAAACAGCCCGAAGCACGGCTCTTCGTTACCCGCGCCGAACGGCTCAAGCAATTCGAGGCTGTTTATCAAATCCATATTTATGTATGCCGGATTTAATTTGCAATCGAGTCTGAGCTCCGGAAACGGCATTTCGACAGTCTTTGCATACTCGTTTATCGCCTTGCGAAATTCGTCTATTCTGCTTTTTTCGACGCCGAGACCCGCGGCGAGAGTATGTCCTCCGAAGTGGGTCAATGTGTCGGAAACGGCTGAAAGCGCGTCATATATGGAAAAGCCCTCAATACTGCGGCATGAGCCTTTGCCCGTGTCTTTGTCCAAGGAGATTACGACTGCCGGTTTTCCGTACCTTCCGCAAAGTCTTGCGGCAACTATTCCTATTACGCCCTGATGCCAATTTTCGCCTGACACCACTATTACGCTTGCATATTTTTCGTCGGGACGGCTCTCTATTTCCGCTATTGCCTGTTTTGTTATCTCGTTTTCAACGCTGTGACGTTCTTTATTGTAAGCGTCTATTGTTTTTGCAAGCTCCTCGGCGGTATCTTCGTCGTCGCTCAGCAAAAGGCGAAATGCCGTCATGGCGGAGCCCATTCTGCCTGCCGCATTTATACGCGGTGCAAGGGTATATGATATTCCGCCTGCGCCGAGCTTTTTACCCGAAACGCCTGCCGTATTTTTAAGAGCCTCTATCCCTTGTCGGCTGCCCGAATTTATGCGCTTTAAGCCCTCATACACGAGAGCGCGGTTCTCTCTTTTCAGAGGAACAACGTCGGCAAGAGTGCCTATGGCGACAAGGTCGGAAAATTCGTCGAGCAATTCTTCTTCACCGTCGCCCTCTACGGCGCAAATCGTTTTAAAGGCAACACCTACGCCCGCCCAATCGCGGAACGGTATGTTGCAGTCGGTTCTTTGCGGGTCAACTACGGCGACAGCCTCGGGAAGCTCTCCGCTCTGCTTGTGGTGATCCGTGATAACAAGGTCCACAGAGAGCTCCTTTGCGGTCTTTGCGGCCTCCAATGCTGATATGCCGTTATCCACCGTTATTATAAGTGAAACTCCTTGTTCTTTTAAATCTTCGACAGCCTTTGACGATATGCCGTATCCCTCTTTTATTCTGTCGGGGATATGGCAGATAACGTCCGCACCGCGGCTTTCGAGATAACTGTACATAACCGCGGCAGAGGTAACGCCGTCGGCGTCATAGTCGCCGAAAACAGCGATTTTTTCAAAGGAATCGATAGCTTTTCTTATCCTGTCCGCCGCCTTTTCCATATCGGGGAGCGAAAAAGGGTCTATGTCGCACTGCGGATACAGAAATTCATCCGCATTATCTGCCGTTACCCCGCGCGAGACAAGAAGCAATGCCGCAAACGGGTCAAGTTCATAGCTCTCGGATAACTCCGCCGCCATATCCTTATCATATTGTGATACTGTCCACTTTTTACGACTCAAGATGTATTACTCCAAACATAAATGCCGCGCCGCGTTTTTGCGTGGCTAAAGCCCTTTTTATCGGCAAAAGCCTAAAACAGCACAACACAATTATTAACCTTATTATTTTATCATTATTATTTATGTGTTTCAATACCATTTTAGCGGTCAATTTTTCTCTTGCGGCGATTTGTTGCATTTTACAAGTCATTTATTACAGTGCGCCGTATCAAACATTCTGTCTTATTATGTCAATTATATACTATAGTATTATTGACACGGTATTTATAAGAGTGTAAAATATATATTAGGTTATTTTCTTGGGGGAAAAGAATGAAACTGAAGCCACAAAAGCATAAAGCCAACTATAAGACGCTGGCGCTCATTCTTACGGATATAGCAATAGTTAATCTCTCTTATCCTATAATGGTTCTGCTGTATTGGAATTTCAGGTACAGCCCGGACCTTATGTTGAGGCTGCTTATAAGGGTACCGTTTGTAACGCTGTTTTACATAGGATCCTACGCCGCAGTCAAGCTTTACCGTTCGATGTGGAAATACGCCGGAATATATGACCTGTTCAGGTATTCAATAGCAACTGCGGCAGGCACGATTCTTGTTTGGCTGTCCGACTACGTAGGTATGAAAATCTGCCGCCACGCAGGTGCCGAAATACTGTATTTCAACGTATTGCCGTGGTCGGTGTACCTCGACTGCACACTCATAATAATATGCGCCTGCCTTGCGGTAAGACTTGTTCCGCGCTCATTCAGAGCCGCAAGCGCCGAGGCTTCGCGATCAAAAAGGTCAAATACCAGGATACTTGTTTTGGGTGCCGGAGCAGCCGGAAGCTCGCTCGTACACGAATTTCAGCAAACCGGCTACCGTTTCGGAAATCCCGTTGTGCTCGTTGATGACGACCCCGAAAAAATCGGACGCTCGATAAACGGAACACCGATAGAGGGTGGATGTGACAGACTCGCGCAAATTGCGAAAAAATACAACGCCGACGAAATCATTTTCTGCATAAAAAACGCGGACGAAAAAAAGAAACGCGATTTACTTGAAGCAGCTGTCGCTACCGGCTGCAAGGTGAAAGTCATCCCCGACATAAACTCCCTCCCCAGCGGCAGCAAACCGAATTACAAAGAGATACGAAACGTCGATATACTCGACCTTTTGTCGCGTCCCGAAATAAAGCTTGACCCCGAAACCTGTAAATATCTCACGGACGAAACGGTCTTGGTCACAGGAGGCGGCGGAAGCATCGGCTCGGAGCTTTGCCGTCAGATAGCAAAATACTCTCCGAAAAAAATTATAATTTTTGATATATACGAAAATAACGCGTATACCTTAAAGCAGTCTTTGGACAGGCTCTATTTCGGTAGTCCCGAAATAATTATCCGTATAGGGTCCGTGCGCGACAAGGCGAGACTTCGCGAGATTTTTGAGGAGTTCCACCCATCAAGCGTTTTCCATGCCGCGGCGCATAAGCACGTTCCGCTTATGGAGGACAGCCCGTTTGAGGCGATAAAGAACAACACGCTCGGCACATACAACACCGCCGAATGTGCAAATGAATACGGCGTCCGCCACTTTGTTTTGCTCTCAACCGACAAGGCGGTTAATCCGACAAATGTCATGGGCGCAACAAAGAGGACGTGCGAGCTTATAATTCAGCATTTCGCCAAAATATCAAATGGCACTACTTTTGCCGCCGTGCGTTTCGGAAACGTCCTCGGTTCAAACGGCAGCGTTATTCCGCTGTTCAAAGAGCAGCTTGAAAACGGCGGTCCGCTGACCGTAACCCACCCCGATATAACACGTTACTTTATGACTATACCCGAGGCGGCACAGCTTGTGGTTCAGGCAGGCGGTCTTGCAAAGGGCGGGGAAATATTCGTACTTAACATGGGCGAACCCGTTAAAATACTCTCGCTCGCCGAAAAGCTTATAAGGCTTTCGGGATTTGAACCGTATGTTGATATTGACATACAGTTTACTGGGCTTCGTCCCGGCGAAAAACTCTACGAGGAGTTGGTTCTTCAGTCGGAGAAAAACGATATACACAAAACTCAGAACGACAAAATTTATGTCACCTCTCCCGGAGATATAGATGATGAAAAGTTGCTTTCGTACATTGAAAAAATACGTTCTATGAAACCGGGCGATTCACGCGAATTCCTTATGGAGCTTGTTCCTACCTACACGCCCGACCCAAACAACCGATAAAGCAAATATAATCGTAAAGAACCGTAAAAGCTGTTTTACGGTTCTTTTTTTGCGGTAAACGGTAACGCCGCTGCGCAGTTTGTCTATTATATATATATTATTTGATTAAGTTTATATTTTTTGATTATTTATTGCACAACGCCTACAAAAGTGATAGAATATTTCTATATTTATATTTGAAAGGTGTTGTGTAGTTTGAGTCCTGTTAATAAAGAGCTTCCGCGCGCCGCATCTCCCGAAGAGGTCGGAGTTTCATCGGCGTTGACGGAGCAGTTTTTGCATTACATAAAAGAACAAAATCTTGAATTTCACTCATTTATGGTTATACGGCACGGCAAGATTGCCGTAGAGTGGTATAACGAGCCGTATACAGCCGATACAAGCCATTCCATGTATTCTGTCAGCAAAACTTTTTCGGCGACGGCTATCGGCTTTGCGGTATCCGAGGGGCTTTTATCGCTTGATGACAAAGTGCTTGACTTTTTCCCCGAATACAAACCGAGAATTAAAAGCCCGTACTTTGACAAACTGACGGTACGCACGCTCATAACGATGACCGCAGGCAAGCAGACCAATATGCTTGAGGATAAGAGCAAAATAGACTGGGTGGAGGACTACATAAATTCGCCCTGGGTATTTGAGCCGGGCACGCAGTACCTCTATGTAAACGAAAACATATATATGCTCTGCGCCATAATTCACCGCGTGGCAAAAATGAGCGTTCTTGATTACCTGACGCCGAGGCTGTTTGAACCGCTCGGCATAGAAAGGCCCTTCTGGGAGACCGACCAAAAAGGCGTAGAGGCAGGCGGGTGGGGTCTTTACATAAAAACCATGGACCTCGCAAAGCTGATGACCTGCTATCTGCACGACGGTAAATATAAAAACAAACAGGTTCTTCCGAAGGAATGGGTTAAGGAAGCTACCGTAAACCAATTGGGCAATATTAAAATGCCGAGCAAAGACAAGGATTGCTGCGCGGGCTACGGCTATTGCCTTTGGATGGACGATACAGAGCCTTATTCATATCGCGCAGACGGTATGTTCTCTCAGTTCGGCATAAACTTCCCGTCGCTTGACGCGACCATAGTTTCCACTGCCGCTATCCCCTGCGAGGACGAGGCAAGGGCGGCGATATGGGCTTTCTTCCCTGCGGCATTCGCAGATGAACAGGGTAACAGCGTTGAAGTTGACACCTCAACCGTTAACCGTCCCGTGGCGTCAAGGCACTCCGTAACCGAGAGCCGCCTTATAGGCAAAACCATAAAGGTTCGCAAAAAGATTCTGCTCAACATTATAGGTATGCCCGTGAGTATGCTTCCGCTTGCCGTAACATTTATGATGTCCGACAGAGCCGGCAACATAGATAACATCAAATTCAACTTCGGCGACCACGAATGTGAAATGACCTGGGACGAGGGAGACGAAAGAAACACGGTTTGCTGCGGTATGGACGGTCGCTACCGCTACGGCACAATGACGCTCGGAAAAATCAAATTCAAGGTTTGCGCCAACGCCGAGTGGATTGACGACATCAACCTTAAGGTCATGGTTCGTCCCGTTGAAACCATCGGAATGAGAAGCCTTAACTTCCTGTTCCGCCGCAACGACAAAGTAACCATAACTCCGTCATCAACGCCGTCTACATATAAAATAGTTGACACGCTCGCAATAACCTTTTCGGAGATTATAAAAAATCCGCTTCTCTCAAAGATATGCCAAAAAGCCATTCGCCTGGCACCGTCTCTGGCTGAGCCTAAGCACTACGGCAAAATAGTATAAACATAAGGCAAAACAAACGCCCGTTCCGGTATATATCGGTGATATGTACCCCCAATACTG
>DJOQ01000024.1 GCA_002437245.1 Ruminococcaceae bacterium UBA6434 | reverse complement strand
CTGTTTCTGTTGCCGGAGTTGCTGCAAATACCGACAGCGGCATCAGCGACAACACCATGCACAGCGTGAGCAGTGCTGTCAACAGCTTGGTTTTTATGGTTGTTCTTTGCATATTGATTTTCTCCTTTTTATAATCGGGTGTTGATGCTTGTTTTTATATTTTTTGACCGCATTTCGGACAAAATGCACTTTCCGGCGGAAGAACTGCGCCGCAGGCGGGGCAGGTATTGTTAAGCTTTGTTCCGCAATGGTTGCAAAATTTGGAATCTGCGGCAATCTGTTCTTTGCAATTGGGACAAACAACGGTATTTTCAGGAATTATCGGACCGACACCGTTTATTACAACTGATTTTCCGGATGACATTATGCAGTTTTCAATTACCTGAAAAATTTCGGAAGGAAGCTTCTTTTGCTTAAAAGCGCCCACTCCGGCTGTTATGGCTAATGGCCATGCCACAAACAGACCTATTGCACCGGCACCGATTTTATCAGACCATTGACCTTCACCGACCGTTACATTCATCTGTTCTCCGATAACGGCCAACTGAACCGTGACGGCTAAGCGCATTCCCGTCAGCGTTTTCCAACCGTCTTTCGGTTGACTTGCCTGCATAACATATCCGTCTGCGGTCTGTGAACTTTGTATTTCCATGCCTTTTTCGCCACGGAAAAAGTTTTCAAGACGGTTAACGACAGTTTGTATGCTCACGCCGTTTAACATAAATGTTCTTGATTCTGACATTGAAAAACCTCCTTTATTAATCTTTTTCAATATATCCGCTTATCGGCTTCG
Source organism: Ruminococcaceae bacterium UBA6434 (assembly GCA_002437245.1). Taxonomy (GTDB): domain Bacteria; phylum Bacillota; class Clostridia; order Oscillospirales; family Acutalibacteraceae; genus Fimenecus. Next base: position 41,354 of record DJOQ01000024.1, on the reverse strand, counting down.
TATACATGTTGTCATCCGTTACGGCTTTATACCGCTCTCCGTCATAAACATCGGTAAACCCGTTATTCGCCTTGTAAATCTCGTTTGTTTCGGTATCATATACACGCTCATAACCGAGTATGGCATCGCTTTGCTTTTGACTTATTATGTCCTGACTCTTGTTGCGGTTTTCCCAAGAGGACATCATAGCGTCCATCGTTTGATTGAAATTTTGGCTTATCTGTTTAGCAAGCGCGACTTTTTCGTCACTTGCTCTGTTTGCGGCACTGACAAAACTGTCTGAGTACTGAAGAGTCTTCATACATTCGGTCAGTACGCTTTCCCACTCAATAAAAGTATCTTTTACAGCGGTAACGGCTACAATGTTGTAAGCCATATAATATCCGCCGTCTACCGCCTGAAGCTGATAATTAACCACATTGCCGCCAGAAATCATATAGCTGCCGAAATCCACAACGTCTGCGGCAAACATACCTTCGCCGTTTTTTTCGTTATCGATAAAGGTAGCTCTGAGCAGCTCGTCTCCCATTGATACCGATTTCATACTGCTTGTGGAAGCATATCGGTCGGTTACGGTAAATCCGTCAAAGCGCGGAAAAACATATCCGTAATAATCAGGTTCTGCCTCCGATACAAAATCGGTATATTGTGAAAATATTTTGAAAAAACCTTCTGTTGACGGATTTTCAAGGACAGGAGCTTTTGCAAAAAGTGCAGCTTTAGTGTTTCCCATATTATAATTTTGCTGCCATGCCGTTTTCCCGGCTTGGCTGTGCAAAAGAATATCAGCTTTCAGCAAAATGAACATCTGATTAAGCGGTTCACTTGGGTCGCATATCCGTATACTGTGATAGATATTTGTTCCGCCGGTTGTAACCGTCCAGCCTTTTGGGATGGTAATGCTGAAATCGGCTGTTTCGTATTTTTCGGTTTGTACGGATTTTGCGGCAGTTTGAGTTATCTTTATTCCTTTTTCGGCTTTCTCTGTTTTTATACTGTCGCTGTTTACAACGGTTTTGCTTCCGCAGGCGGAGAAAAACAATGCAATTGACAGCGAGAGTATGAGTGCGGTTAATTTTTTTATATTCATAATGTTGCTCTCCTTGTTTTCTTTATTGTTTTAGTTCTGCAACCGTCGTGTGAAACACTATTCACAACGGAATCCGCACGGATCATACTTTGTATACTTGCCGTAGCCGTCTGTAATTACTTCTGTAATGGGTAGCATCGTATAATCGCAGGTAATTACGTAACCGGTGCTGATGTTTCGTACATCGCTGTAGTAATTGTTCAATAAGGTTATTTTGCGAAGCGTGAGATTGCAATTCGGATGTGTCGCCGTAGGATAGTAAGGGGAAACGGAGCCATCCGGTGCAAGCTGTGCTTCATTATTATTTTCATTAAGAGGCTTTGATGCATATACAATCTCATAAAATGCACAGTTAGTCATAAGTATGTTTTTATTGTAAAGGCGTGCAGGCGTCTCGTTGCCGATTGCCGATAAATCCAAATCAAATGCGATATATTTCTCTTTGCCCCATGTCCCTGTAACAATTCCATTCGGCAGTGCCTTTATCAAGGTATTTTCCGGACAGTATGCCTATCTCTTGTATATTTTTACCGTTAGCAAGTGCAGAATTGAAATTTGCCTGATATAGCTTCCCGTCGGACATAACGATATCGTTTATGGTTTTACTGTAACTGTGGTCCAAATAACAGTCAAATTCGGCGTATTCGTTAATTATATTTTTACCGCTTGTGAATTTTTTGTAATCCGATTGGTCAAAAGGAATTCCGTGGTCTTTTAGCAGCACTTGCTCTAATGTCACAGGTTCGGCTTCTGTTGATGTATCATGTATATTACTTTTATTTAATCCGTTTGATGTCGATTTTTCGTCCTTAGAGCATCCGCAAAGTGCGACCGAAACAAGTAATACACACAAAACGATTTTGCCTGCACGAAAACAGAACTTTTTTCTGCTGTTTGACATCATATAGCAATCCACGCATATTTTTTTATTTAAGCTTTATATTTGATTTTCTCTGTACAGTATTGTATCATAGCAAATACTGTAATTTTATGGTATTTTCCGAATAGTCAATTGACTCTTCGGAAAATACGCGCGACAAATCTCGTTATTTTTACTGTAATTATAGTATAATATTGATGCTTTAATAAAAGTATCGGAGCAGCATTTATGAAATTCAGCGAAAAATTAAACGAGTATATAGAGAGACTGTCTTGCTCTGCCCAAGATATTTCAAATCTATCTGGTGTGTCGGCTGCGTCGCTCAGCCGATACAAAAACGGGGAGCGTATACCGGAACTCGGTACAAAATCTTCCAACGGCTTATGCGATGCTATAGCCGAAATTGCCGCGCAAAAGAAAATCTCGGATATTACGGCTCGATACGTAAAAGAATCGTTTATGGACTGTGATGACTTTATAACAACCGATAAGGAACAGTTGCGGCAAAATTTTAATACGATGATTTCGGTGCTTAAAATCAATCTTGCGCGTCTGAGTCAATATACAAATTATGATGCTTCCGCGATTTTTCGTATCAGAAACGGCTCGAGAAAACCGGGCGACTCCGAACAGTTTGCGTCGGCTGTGGCATCTTTTGTATCAAGAGAAATGAGTACGGCGGCGGAGATATCGGCTGTTGCCGAACTCGTCGGGTGTAACTCCGATGAAATACGGGATTTGTCTGAGCGCTATTTAAAAATTAAAAGTTGGTTGCTGGAGCAGCCGCCGCAGGAAGTCGGAAATGACAATATTTCGGATTTTTTGAAGAAGCTGGATGAATTTGATTTGAATGAGTATATAAAGGCTATAAAGTTCGATGAGCTCAAAGTGCCGACCGTGCCGTTTCAGCTCCCGTCATCAAAAACATATTTCGGAATAAAAGAGATGATGGAAAGTGAGCTCGATTTTTTAAAAGCAACCGTGCTTTCCAGAACAACGGCTCCCGTTACCATGTACAGCGATATGCCGATGAAAGAGATGGCAGAGGATCCTGAGTTCCCGAAAAAGTGGATGTTCGGTATGGCGTTGATGCTGAAAAAGGGCCTGCATCTTAATCAGATACATAGCTTAGATCGCTCTTTTGATGAAATGATGCTGGGTCTTGAAAGCTGGATACCAATGTATATGACCGGGCAGATCTCGCCTTACTATTTCAAAAACGCGCAAAACAACATCTTCTTGCATTTCCTTAAGGTTTCAGGTGCTGCGGCTCTTTCCGGAGAAGCCGTTGCAGGGTATCACGCGGACGGCAAATACTACCTTACCAAGTCAAAGCGAGAGGTGGAGTACTATCAAAAACGGGCAGAAGAGATGCTTGCTAATGCCTGTCCGCTGATGGACATCTACCGCAGTGAACGCGAAAGCGAATTCAATACCTTTCTTATTGCAGATGCCGCGAAATCAGGTAAACGTCGCAGCATTCTGTCGGTTCCTCCGCTGTATACTATCAGCGATGCTCTTTTAGACAGTATCCTTACACGACACAGTGTTGACGCTCGGCAAAAAAACGTAATTAAGAAATATGTTGACGTGCAAAGAAAACGTGTTTTGGCTATTCTCGACTCCGACATTATTGAGGAAGAAATTCCGTCGCTTACGGCAGATGAGATAAAGGAAAATCCACCGGTGCTCGGGCTTTCGTGTGTTTTCTTTGAGAACGACATTCAGTATAGCTATGATGAATATTATTCTCATCTGAACGAAACCAAGGCATTTGCAGAAGCACATCCGAACTATGTACTGAAGCAAAGTTCCGTTCAGCCATTTCGAAATTTGCAGATTCTTATCCACGAGGAGCAATGGGCAATGGTCTCAAAAGGCAAGGCTCCGGCAATTCACTTTGTTATTCGTCATCCTAAGCTGCGCAGCGCTATAGAGAACTTTATCCCTCCCATGACAGAGAGCCGATAAATTGCACAATAGCTTAAGCTGGATAAGAATCGGATTATATTACGAAACAAAGATAAAGGCGACAGCCACCGAAAGGGTGGTTATCGCCTTTGTTACTTTGTAGCATTTAAAATTTTTGCGTATGTCACATTTTTTAGGACTGTTATTTTTGCATTTATAGTAATTCTTTTAAAAATCCTCAACAGGTCTTACATAACGTACCGATTTATAATCTTGCTTTTGTGTGTACAGGGCTTTGCTGTCAATGGTGATTTTATCGCCGTCTAATTTTATTTTAAAGAGCGTGCCGCCGTGATTGCCCATGAGCCGTACCAGCCGTCGTTTCTGTAATGTATATCGGTCAGACACAACAAATTAAAATCCTTAGAACTGTCAAAATCGATTGTATGGTACAGAGCTTCGTCGGTCGGGTCAAATGTACTGCTTTTGTCCCAATCGGTTTCCACCCATATACCTTTGATAAAATTCGTGTTTTCTTTTTTCAGTTGTAATCTTGATATTCCCCAAAGAGCTGTAGGAATCAACGCGGCAATCAAAACAATCGCTGTTACCGCAAGTATTTTTTTCTTCACAGTATCACCTTGCCTTCGTTTTTGGTAAATCACCAATTTTTAATATATCTGTCAAGAGCGTTTTTAACTCCGTTTGAAACCGAATTAGGGTCGTCGGGAGTTTTATCACAAGCGACTCTAAAGACCATTACGCCTCCGGCTCCAGAAAAAAGTGCATAGGCGGTTTTATCTCCCGCAAGGGCAGGTGAGCAGAAAGTACATTCGTATATTTGGTCTGAGTCCTCAACCGTATAGTATTTGTTGTTATAATAATCCGCGTCTTTAAGAGCGCGCCAAGTTGCCCAATACGGCGAACCGTTTACTGGTCTGCCGTATGCGGCTATACCGATGTTAATTTTGCCGATATCGGCACCGTTGGCTTTGAAAGTGCGGAGACCCTCTTCAGCCTGTTCGAGTGAACTTTGATATCCGTCTTGATCGTTGCCGTCGTATGCCATAAATTGAATTTGATCTATGCACTCGTAAGTCTCTTTTGAAAGTCCGAGCTGACCCGAAGAGAGAGCCGTGGAAATAATCGAATCGGGTTTATATGCCTTTAAATCACGGCTGATTTTTTGAATAAAATTATCGTAATTCGACCAATCCGACGCACTGACAGGGTATTCCCAATCAATATCAACACCGTCAAAGTCATATTTTCTTGCCATATCAACTATTTGATTTGCAACCTTTTCCCAATTAGACGCCATATATGTGTTTACACCGTTATGTCCGTCACCCCATGCGCCGTCCGCAAGGGCAGTCACTATAAGCTTGACTTGATGCTCGGGATTTGACCGTTTGCCGATTATTGTTTTGAGAGCCGTAATTTGCTCGGCAAAATAATCTTCACCCTTGCTGCCGAAATTCATATCTCCGTTTTCGTCCCACTGCACGGCGGCGAAAACAATTATTGTGCTGTAAACATCATAGAATTTTGCATAATTCTTTACATATTCGTCGCCTTTGGCAAGGATTCCCGTGGGAATGTCACCGTCAAGCCTTTGATATGCCGTAACTTCAAAATCATCGGCGTCTCTTGATTTTTCATTATAGAGTTTTATTGATTTAATTTTTGCGGGAGTATCGTTGTTTCTGAATTTGTCAACGGAGAGTCTGATTTTATCGGTTGTGACCGCGTCAAAGCTGCAAATTCTCATTGACTGTATTTTTTCGCTCCTGTAAACGGTGACCCATTCATCGTTTATGAAAGCCTGTAACCTGAAATATTGGACCTCGTTACCAATCTCTTCAATAACGGCAGTATTGAACGTTACCGGCGATTTCAGCTTTATTTGAACAAAGCTGTTGTTTATGTCTTTGGTTTCGTCGGCAGGAGAGCGGTTGGGATTTTGAGCGCTCCAATATGTATTGTCTGAATTAAGTATATTTGCAGCGTCGGCTTTTTCGCCTTTTTTCAGGCTTTCATATTCAACCGATGCGCCGTCCAACAGATTTTCGGATGAGAAATTACATTGTATAAAATCTGCACTGTCCGTTGAAACGGAAAATCCGGAAAAATAAAACATTGAGGAGACAATGTCGCATACTACTGCGGAGCATATGAGTGCACCGACTGCCTTTTTCTTTCCGCCGCAAAATACAAGAACCGCACCGAGACACCCGCCGAGAGATACAAATATCAACGTGTCTTTAACTGCGTTCATTCCTTTTGCGAATTTCGAGGCACTTAAACCTGTGTCGAGTCCGAATAACAACACAAAAGAGTATATAAAAGTTATTATCGCTGTTATAAAGAAAACGGTTTGTATTACGCCGATTGCTTTTCCGACTTTTGCATTGCTACCTTTTTGTCCCAAGTAGGCACGGATAAAAAGGCAGATATAGTTTACCGCGGCGCTGACGGCTATAACAGTCAGCAGCGTCGGAATAAATTTATTGCCGAGAGGGTAGCTGTCGGCAATCCAACCGTATGTCCAGTCTGCTCCATTAATAAATATATAAGCAAACAGGCTTAGCAAAAAAGCAATAAATGTGCTTATGCGGGAATGAAATAATTTTGACGCTTTTTCGGCAAATTTCATATCTATCACCTTTGTACAAATTAAAATTCAGTTAAATTATACTATTGATTGGTATTTATTTAAAGCCACATTTCGGCATATTAGATATAATAATCGGTATGTGTTTCATAATATGGGATTTATGCAGTCCGAAAAATATCAAAACGAAATATGATTTGAAAAAATCTCTCTCTTTCCGATTTATATATCTTTTATGCCTTATTTAAGATTTAAATTTAATAATAATGTGTGTATAATTACAGTTATGAGAGGTGGATTATGGAATTTTATTTATTTGACCGCACCGATAAAATTATTCATTTTGATGATTTGAGTATTTTAAACGGAGCAAAGAAAATCGAAGAAAAAGTAAAAACAGTTATGTCGCAAAACGAGGTCTTTGTTCTTCAGATAGCGTCGCTCGGCAAAAAGGATGACATTGTAAAAGACGTAAAGTGCATATCCGACGGGCTCAGTATCTGCTGCATAAATACAGAAGTCGTAGATAAATTCGGCAGACGGAGTACACAAAGCGTAATGCTAAAATCCGACCGTATTCAGCCGTTTTTCTTTACTGTTGAGGCACAGAAAAAAGGGCTGCGTTCTGAGACGGCTGTTATTGAATTTATATGCGAAAGCGGTACATACTCTTTCGCCGTTGAATTTGAGATTAACGACAATGCCATTAAAAATCACGGGTATGACGATATCAAAAGCCTGTCACGAATCAAGTGGCTCAATTCAACGTTCGCCGAAGATGATTCGCTTGTTAAACCTTACACGCCGGTAAAAATAAGCGGAAATTGCGTTTCTGTTTTGGGGCGTGATATGATTTTGGCGAATAACGGACTTGTAAGTAATGTTCTTTCAAAATTTGATGAGAGTATTGAGCTTTGCGACGAAGCACAAAAAGAGCTTTTCAAAAAGCCGTGCGAGTTCGTTATAAGAGAAAAGCCGCTTGAGTGTAATTCGATTGAATTTAAAGGCTTTAAAAATCGCGCCGAAGTAAACTCGACATTTGACAACAGCGATTTTTATGGTTCGGTAAAGGCTGTTTTAAGGTATGACGGTCAATTGGAGTATTCGGTTAAGATTACACCGAAAAAGGATTTTGTATCCGATAACGTATCGCTGAATTTTTATGTCAACAATGATTGTACGTCACTTATGCACGGACTCGGTCACAGAGCGTCAAAGGCTTGCAATCTTAATTTCAAGTGGGATATCGACAAACAGCAGGACTGTATTTTTATAGGTACGGTTAACTGCGGTATGCGTGTTAAATTCAAAGCCGAAAATTATCGCCGACCGCTCATAAATATTTTTTATAAAAATTTGCCGCTTGTAAAGCCCGAAACCACTTGGGACAATTATTCAAAAGGCGGCATATACGTAAGGAAATTTGAAGATTTTGTTAAACTCAGCGCCGAAACAGGCAGATTTGAATTTAAAGAGAATGAAACAAGAAGCTTTGATTTTGAAATTCATGTCACTCCGTTAAAACCGTTTGATTACAAAAAGGCGTTTAAAGTTAGATATTCCCACTCAAACCGCCTTAAAAATGAGTACAAGGAAATTGATGAAGCAGCAAAAAACGGGTTAAATTATGTTATATTCCATCAAGGCAATATGATTATGCCATATATAAATTATCCTTTTTACGAAACAGACAGGCTTAAAAAAGCAGTCGAATACGCCAAAAGCAAAAATATCGGAATTAAACTTTATTATACCGAACGCGAGCATTCCAATCATATGGCTGAAACCTTTGTTTATAAGGCTCTCGGCGATGAAATAGTCCTGAGGAAAAAAGGTGTCAGTCATTCGTGGCAAAAGGAAAAGCCGCAATGGCTCGTTGATAATTTCGGCGAAGATATAATTCCGGGTTGGTTTGTAAAATACAAACACGGAAAATATAAAAACGAGCATGATATATCCTTTATAGTTAGACCCGATACAAGACTTGACAATTACTACATAGAGGGGCTTAATTGGCTTATCGAAAATATAGGCATAAGCGGTATTTATATCGATGATACGAGTCTTGACAGAACTACGCTTGAGAGAGCCAAAAAACTGCTTGACAAAAAAGACGGACTTATCGATATGCATATGTGGAATCACGAGGAACCGCGCGCGGGAGATGTCAGCTGTTTAAATCTTTACTGTGAACTCTTGCCGTTCCTTGACAGCATATGGCTCGGAGAAGGTTTCTTTTACAAAAAGTATTCTCCCGAGTATATGCTAAGTGAGGTTTCGGGCATTCCTTACGGCGTACCCGGACAAATGCTTCAGGACGGCGGCGATCTGTATGAAGGTATGCTGTACGCTATGAACAACCGTTACGGCTGGGGATATAAAAATTCCAAAAAGCTCTATGATATTTGGGACGATTTCGGTATTGAAAGCAGTAAAATGCTCGGTTATTGGCACAGCAAAAATCCTGTTAGGACAACATCGCAAAACGTACTTGCAACTGTATATTTAAAGGGTGACAGCGCACTTTTCTGTCTTTATAATTTCTCAAAAAAGAAGCAGAATTTTGCTCTTTGCGTAAATGATAACCTTTTAGGCTTTAGAGTCCGTAAAGTAATAAGAATTAAAATCGGCTCCAAAACCAAAAGACAAACCGATATAGAAAAAACCTTTTCGCTGTCCGCAAGATCCGGTATGATGTTACTTTTGAAAAAATGACAGGCACAAAAGTATTCAAAGCAGGTGAAACTATGAATGAAGAGGAGCGTCTGGAACTGTATACATCGATAGTTCCGAATGAGCGGCAATTAAATATTCAAAAAATGCCGTTCTATGCCTTTGTACATTACAGTATAAATACGTTTACGGGAAAAGAATGGGGAAACGGCAAAGAAAGCCCAAGACTTTTTAATCCCAAATGTCAAGATACGGATTCGTGGTGTAAGGCTATTAAAAGCGCCGGAATGAAAGGCGTAGTACTTACCTGTAAACATCACGACGGTTTCTGTCTTTGGCCTACAAAGACAACCGATTACAGCGTAAAAAACAGTCCGTATAAAAACGGCAGGGGAGATGTTGTGAAAGAAGTTTCACAGTCCTGTAAAAAATACGGGCTTAAATTCGGCGTCTATCTTTCGCCTTGGGACAGAAACTCAAAGCTTTACGGTACCGATGCGTATAATGATTTTTACATTGCACAGCTTACAGAATTGCTCACCGGTTACGGCGAAATATTTATGCTGTGGCTTGACGGTGCTTGCGGTTCTTCGGCGGACGGCAAACCGAAACAGAAGTATGATTTTGAACGCATTTGGAAAACCGCTCTCAAACTTCAACCTAACATCGTTATGTCGGGTTGTGCACCTGACATTCGATGGGTCGGTAATGAGAGCGGAAAAGCACGAGAAAGCGAATGGTGTGTGGTTCCGAAATTCCGGTACGAATTGCAAAATATTGCCGCAAACTGTCAGCAGGACGATGATTTGAAAAAGTTTCAAAAACGTTGCAGAGACGTAATGCTAAGTGACATCGGCTCGAGAGAATTTCTTAAAAATTACGATGAATTTATGTGGTATCCGGCAGAAGTTGACGTATCAATCCGTACAGGTTGGTATTATCACCCCATGCAGTTTATTACGCGAAAATCGCTAAAGCATCTTATGAAAATATATTACGGTTCCGTAGGCGGTAATTGTCTTCTCATACTCAATATTCCGCCGAATAAAAAAGGCGTTTTTTCGGGCGGAGACGTTAAACTGCTGTGTAAAATGGGCAAGTGGTTAAAAAAAGAGGATGAATGTGTAATTGACAGTACATATACCGTGTCCGATAATAAAAACATCTATAATTTTAAATTTAACAGGCAGTCGGTTGACCGTATGAGACTCAGTGAAGATACTGCAAAATCACAGAGGGTAGAGAAATTCCGAATATATGCAGATGATTTGTGCGTTTACGAGGGTACGATAATCGGCTTTTCAAAAATCGCAATATTTAAAAAGCCTGTGGTTACAGACAATTTAAAGCTTGTTATCGAGAAGTCGAGAAAAGAAGTGTATATTGATAAGGCCGAGGTCTGCAAAACGGGCGCTTATCGTTTTGATTAGAGTTCCATTCAACGGTTAAAAGCGTCAGATGAAGCGCCATGCCAAAAGGCTGAGCGTTCATAAGGAAGTATTGGTTTTTCGCATAAAAATCCCTTATGCTTTTGTCAAAAAGCCTCGCAAGGCGACAGCCTTGCTTCGTTTCCTGACTTCGGCATAAAAATTTTTATAGCTATGAAACTGCGTAGCACTTAAAAACGATATTGTTTTTGATACAAGAAAAGGCAACCCCATCAGATAAGTCGGGGCTCATTTGATAGGTTTAACGCATTATTGTGCAAAGATTTTTGAAGCAAAACCGCCTTATAAACACTCAGCCAAATCGCATAGCGTTTTTGTCTTTTTTGATATTTTTAAAAGCTTATGTTTTTCGGTAGATTTAAAAAACAAGATATGATAAAATATATATAATTTTATCGGAGGCAATATGTTATGTGCGATATTTCCTTACGTGTCGCCAAAGAAAGCGACGCAGAAAAATTGCTTGAAATTTACAAGCCGTATGTTTTAGATACAGCAATTTCTTTTGAGTGCGAATTACCGACGGCAGCCGAATTCAGAGAGCGCATACATAATACGCTTATTCGCTATCCTTATCTTATTGCAGAGAAAGACGGTGAAGCGGTGGGATATGCATATGCCGGAGCATTTAAAAATCGTGAGGCATATAATTACTCGGTAGAAACAACCGTATATGTCAAAAATGATATGAAACGCTGCGGTGTAGGTAAAAAACTTTATTTGTCGCTTGAAGCAATACTCGGATTTCAAAATATACTTAACCTCAACGCTTGCATCGGATATACGGAAACAGAGGATGAATACCTTAATAATAACAGTGAACGGTTTCACCGCCGCTTAGGCTATCGTCTTGTAGGCAAATTTAATAAGTGTGGGTATAAATTCGGCCGTTGGTATGATATGATTTGGATGGAAAAGCTTTTAGGAGATCATAAGGAGAACCCGAAACCGATTAAGTGGTTTTCGGAATATCGTGATGAGCTTTGTAAAAAAACAGGCATTTTGTGTGATTAAATTATTTATAACGTGAAAGGGGTTAAAAATTATGAGCAACAAAAAAGAACGCCGCAGAATAGTAAAGGAATTGCTTGATGTTACGGATAAGGAATTTACGGATGAGGAACTGATACATCAGCTTATCAACACCGAGCTTTCCAAGGATTCGGATAAGACCGATAAACTTACTTTCGGTCAGCGTGCATCGGACGCTGTTGCGCGTTTTGCCGGAAGTTGGTCGTTTATATTCAGCTTTATAGCTATAATGGTTATTTGGATGGTTCTGAATATAGCACTTAAAGATAAGGCTTTTGACGCATATCCGTTTATCCTTTTGAATTTGGTGCTTTCTTGTATTGCGGCAGTACAGGCTCCGCTTATTATGATGAGTCAAAACAGGCAGGATGCCAAGGACAGAGAGCGTGCGGAAAATGATTTTAAAGTCAATTTGAAAAGTGAACTTATAATCGATGATTTGCACAGAAAGATGGATCTTGTCCTTGAAAACCAAAAGAAGATAAATCGCCGCCTCGATCTTTTGGAACAGGCGGGGAATATAAGTCCCGAGCAAAAAAAGAATCTTATTTCGTCATCGGAAAAATCACTTCCGCAGGATAAAGATTCTCTTACATAAAAGTATTACATTGAGCTATGAGATTTGGGGGTAAAAAATTATGACAGAAAAGGATTATTTAAAACAAATTGATTCCGTTATCGAATCGGGACCTTATACCGACAGTTGGAAATCTTTGTGTAAACACAAAACGCCGGAATGGTATAAGAATGCTAAATTCGGCATCTTTATTCATTGGGGAATATACAGCGTACCTGCATTCGGCAATGAGTGGTATTCGCGTGAGATGTATGATAAATCAAAGCCGGCATATCGGCATCACCGCGAAAAGTACGGTAATCAAAAGGACTTTGGATATAAGGATTTTATACCGATGTTCAAAGCCGAAAACTTCAATCCCGAAAAGTGGGCGGAACTTTTTAAAAACAGCGGCGCAAAATACGTAATGCCGGTAGCCGAACATCACGACGGATTTGCAATGTATAATACCGAGTTTAATCGTTGGAACAGTGTAAATATGGGACCCGGACGAGATGTTCTGGGAGAACTGAAAGCAGCTGTAGAAAATGTCGGACTTGCCTTTTGTGCGTCGAACCATCGTGCCGAACATTATTTCTTTATGAATATGGGCAGAACATTTGACAGCGATGTATGCGATGAAAGATATGCCGATTTTTACGGGCCTGCTTATTATTGTAAGGAGCTGTCATCCGATAAAATGGGCGTAACGGCATCGGACTGCCGCTCTGTATCCCCGACGGAGGATTTCTTAAAAGATTGGCTTGTCCGTATATGTGAGTTGATTGATAAATACAAGCCGAAAGTTGTTTATTTTGATTGGTGGATACATAACAGAGCTTTTAAACCGTATTTAAAGAAATTTGCGGCATATTACTATAACCGTGCCGCAGAATGGGGAACCGATGTTACAATAAATTATAAGCTTCAGGCTTTTGCACCGGGCAGCGCTACGTTTGACGTTGAACGGGGAGCATTGACTGATATTTCACCCGTACCGTGGCAGACCTGTACTTCAATAGCAAAAAATTCATGGGGATATACCGAAAATAACAGGTTTAAGTCGGCATATCATATTATTTGCGATTTAATTGACATTGTAAGCAAAAACGGTGTTTTGCTTTTAAATGTAGGACCTAAACCCGACGGTACGATTACAGATGAAGAAACCGCGGTTCTGAATGAAATCGGCAATTGGCTGAAGACTAACGGAGAGGGGATATACGATACGGTCCCGTGGAAAACCTTCGGCGAAGGAAAAGTCAATGCAAAGGACGGCTTCTTTAAGGATAACAAGACAAAAAAGTATACCGAAAAGGATTTCCGTTTTACATATAAGGACGGAGCGGTTTACGTTTTCCAAATGAAACCGACACATGACGGTGTAATAAGAATTAAGAACTTCAAAAAGATAACGCAGGACGCAATTGTATATTCGGTAAAGCTTCTCGGTAATCACTCGCCGATAATGATTAGCCGAACCGAAAAATATATGGAGCTTAAACTTATGGAAATTCCGCAAACAAATTTGCCGTTATGTTTTAAAATAGTTCTTGAATAAAAATCAAAGAGTCTCAATGATTGCTTACGGCAACCGTTGAGACTCTTTGATTATTTGGCTTATTCGGTAATTTCGGCATCCTTTGAGAGCTTGCCGTGATATATGGCGTTTGATATATTTATCGGCGATAAAAAAACCTTGAGCTGTTTAAGCTTCGTATCAAGCTTATTATTACTGAACGGTATGTCCGAGAGGGAATATGCCGTAATACTTTTTCTGAGCTCGGTAGGTGCAACAGCCGTGTCGTTTTTAATTGTTACCGTCTTTTTCTGACCGGGGAGCAGGTCAAAAAAGTTATCGCTGAACGGCAAAGTGCTTTTGTCGCTTTCAACTTTGACAAGGCGAGCATATTTGTCGGACGATACCGTAACATTCAGTCCGTCCGCCGTTTCCTCAAAAACGGTTTTAAGCTTGGCTTTTGGCAAGCGAAGCTCATTTTCACGGCAGAAAAGAACAGTCTTTTGTTGAATAAGAGCGTTATTTTCATAAAGTCTTACTGCAATGCCGGTTCTTTTTTTATTGTATTCCGAGCAAATAAACGGAACATTTAAATCAAAAACAACAGAATTTTTTACGGCTCCGACAGTTAATGTTCTTTTGCTTGTTTCAAGAGTTCCGTTTTCAAAATCAAATATTTCATATTCTGCGTCGACTGTTTTGCTTTCGTAAAAATCATTCAGCACAAAAACACGTATATAGTCGCTTGTATCCTCAATCGATATGCTGAGCGGCGCATTAAAGTGCTTTGCACCGTATTGTAATGCCTTGTAATTACCATAGTAATCAAGGCTTGACCAAGAGCATACACCCCAACAGTCATTAAACTGCCAATACATCGAACCGTTGCATCTGCCCTTGTTTCTGCGCCAATGTTCGGTGGCATCTGCGATACATTCGTTTTGTGTTACCTGTGACAAATAAACATAATCCTTGAAGTTCTTTGGTAAATTAAACCTCGAAGCAATATAATATATCATTTTGTCATTGCCGTTGGCACATTTTTGGTGGGACTTAAACACGTCGCTCGAAAGGGAGTAGTCGGAAGGTTTCGCAAACTTTTCGATAGTCTTCATATCGGGAAGGCTTTCAAAGCCGAATTCGCTGCAAAAACGCGTCATGCGTTTGCGGTAATAATTCATAGGCTTCAAACCGTGCCATACTCCCCACAGATGAGTGTCGCCTACATTGTCACTTCCTACTCCGACGTTATGAGATTCACCTATCGGCGATCCGGGTGTGTACGGAGTGCTTTTGTCATATTTCCTTATTTCGGGTTCGAGAATATGATAAAAGAATTTTTCCGTCCATTTGACGTACTTTTGCATATGCACCCAAGCCATATGCATATCCTCAATTTCATTGTTGCCGTTCCATACGGCGAGAGAGGGGTGATGGCAGAGGCGCTTTACATTGTATTTAACCTCTTCTTTTACATTGTCAAGAAAATCGTTATCAAAGAACGGATAGGCCTGACAGGCAAACTGAAAATCCTGCCAAACAAGTATTCCTTTTTTGTCGCAGAGATTATAAAACTCGTCGCTTTCGTAGTATCCGCCACCCCAAATACGTATCATATTTATGTTTGAAAACAGGGCTGTGTTAATCAAATATTCAAGTTTGTCGGAAGTGAATCTTGTTATAAAACTGTCTGGCGGTATATAATTTGTGCCTTTGATGAAAAGCGGGACACCGTTTAATCTGAATTGGAAATTTCTTCCGTATTCATCCTTTTCTCTGTTTAATACGATTTTTCTGATACCTATTTTTTTAGAAGCGGAATCGGTTTCTTTGCCGCCTGAAACTACTGTTGCGCTTATTTCGTACAACGGCTGTTCTGCTTTACCGGATAATTCGTATGTCCACCAAAGCTCAGGAGCGGTTATTGTAAAGTCGGCTTCTGTGCCGCTTTTTTCAAGTATGCTGCCGTTTGGCAATACAACCTTTAACGAACACTCGTAATCTTTATATGCCTTTATATCGGCTCTTACGGAGATAACGGCAGTACCGTCGTCATTGAGCGTTTGTGACGCAAAAAGATATTCTATTTTTGCACCTTTTACAAACTCAAGGCTTATTTCCTTTGTTATACCGCTGCACGGCAGTACGGGACCCCAGTCCCAACCGAAATGACATTGCGGTTTGCGTATATGTACAATGCCGTTTTGTCCGTTTGAGTTTATCGGTGTAGGACAAGCCTTGTACTTTTCTTTAACATAATTTACCGGAGAACGAAACAGTATCCTTATTTCGTTTTCGCCCTTAATGAGACGTTTTTTAATTGATACGCTGTAAGCTGTAAAACAATTTTTACCTGAAAAAGCAAGCATATTATTTACAAAGACGTCACAAATCGTGTCAAGCATTTCGCAGTTTAAAAGTATGTCGTCACTTTTTAACTCTTCTTGGGTTATTTCAAAAGTCTTTTTGTATTCCCAATTTGTTTCGCCTACCCAGTAGACATCCTTTTCATTAAGCCCGATAAATGGGTCCGGAATATCTCCGTTTGCCATCAGGTCAAGATAGTTACAGCCGGGCACAAAAGCGTCTTTGTAAACCTTGTCTCCGACTTTTCTGAATTGCCATTTCCCGTTCAGTGTCTTTTTCATTTGCCCAATCCCTCTCTTAAAAACATCATTGATATTATACTTTATTATTACATATATTGTAAATGTTTTTATGCTCTTTTAATTTTTTGCTTTTTATCAGTAATTCTAAAAATAACCTCGCAGCGTATAATCCTATTGACAATTTAATATATTTCGTTTAAACTGTAATGGTATTTTGTGCATTATGCTAAAACAAGAGGGAGATTAGGGAGTTCTTTTATGGCAAAGTCAAAAAACAAAATCGGTAATATTTTAAAATCGGTAAAAGAGCATTGGAGCAAACCGCCTGAGGGTAGGTATATACCGTATAAAGAGATACTTTCTTATTCTGTGGGCGGTATCGGCGTCAAATTTGTAATATATACAATATATTATATAGGACTTTCGGCGACAAGCCTTCTCGCCGGTGCGGCTTTGGGTCTTAAAAACGGAGATCTTGTAAAACTTAATCTCATAGCTACGGTAATAGGTATGTTTTTAGGGCCGCTTCGCGGTATGATAATTGATAATACGCGCAGCAAAAACGGCAAATTCAGACCTTATCTTCTCTATGCCGGTATACCGTCGGCAGTTATAACGACGGTGTTTGCTTTTTTACCGTTTGAGAGCATGAGTTATAACGCTAAACTGTGGTCGCTGTTTGTTACGTATATGCTTTTACAGCTTTGCTATCCCTTTTATGACCAGGCGTATACAACTCTTGTTCAGGTTATGAGTCCAAATTCAACGGAGCGAGCGGATGTTATAACCGTATCAACTTTTATTTATTCTTTGGCACCTACAATTATGGGATTTGCAGTGCCGCTTGTTGCCGGTTTTACGGGCGGACTTGAGCATATAAACGCGTATCGTGTTATTATGCCCATTTTCGGAATCGGCGGCGCTCTTTTGGGAATTTTCAGCTATACGGGAACCAAAGAACGTATAATTGTATCAAAGGACTACACACCAAAGGTGCCGTTCTTTCAGGGAATCGGCGCAGGTATAAAAAACAAATACCAGTGGGCGCGCTCAATAGCTTCATGGTTCATACTTTTACAGTCGGGCGTCGGTAATGTAACAACATGGTATTTCTATTACGGCATAAAGGATACTTTAGGTCTTACAACTGAGCAGCAGGGCGTTTTAAACGGTACGCTTACAACGATTCTCGGAGCAGCCGCAACGCCGGCTATGCTTTTGTCTCCGTTTTTGATAAGAAAAATCGGAAAACGCAATCTTTTCATAATGTATATTGTTTGCTCCATTTTCTGTTTTGTGGGTATGTATGTCTTTATAGAGCAGATATGGGTGCTGTTCGTCTTTATATGGCTCAGGGGATTTTTCTCGACATTTACGCTTATAACCGACGGTGCGATGAATGCCGATGTGCTTGACTACCAGCAGTATAAGACCGGAGAGCGTCTCGAAGGCCTTATGAGTCAATTTGTAGGTATAATCGGAACTTTCGTTTCAATGGGCGTAACTTATCTTATACAAACGGTTATAATGCAGAACCATTACGGTCTTGTTAACAACTATGACGACCTTTACAATGTGTCTTTTAGAGAGCCGCTTTCAAAAGGTATGATTTTTCTCGCGACAGTGGGATATATACTTTCGCTCATTCCGTTTATTACAATGTATACTCTCACCGAAGAGGAACACGAGGCGCATATTTCCGTTCTTAAAATCAGGGCGGCACTTGAGGATTATGCGACAGATTGTTTGTCGGAGGGTGAGCTTGAAGAAGCCAAAAAGATTTATGCTGATGCAGTAAACGAACTCGAGGTTTGTCGTGGCAGAATAGACAACATAAATGGCAAGGAGAAGAGAAAACTTAAAAATAAAATTAAAGCTCTTCAAATTGTTATAAACGAAAAAGATCGTTTTAATGATCCGAAAATGATAAAGAAAACCGAAAAGGCAAAAGAACTTTTATCTCATTCTGTTGAAGAACTCTACGGAATCAGCGAACCTACGATGGATAAATACAACGCTGCAAACGCAATGGGTGAGTCGACAAAAGATGAGATACGTTCAAAATCCGCAGCGCTTAAAGAAGCGTCAAAAGAACTTGACCGTTTCCATAAAAAAGCATATGCGTATATTCAGGCGCGAAAGCTTTTAAAACAGCTTGAATACTATTCGCATTGGTCGGATATATTCGGTTCGGAAACGATTGCGATTTCGGTTCCGGAATAATTTCAGTTACGTATTTCAGAGCGGTGCTGTCAAACACCGCTCTTTTTAAGTGAAAAGTTGTCAAAATGTTAACAATTTTTATTGCACACTTTAAAGCAAAGGTGTATAATAATTCTCGGTGATGTGAAATGAGTAAATCAACAATTATTGCAGTTGCAGGCAAAGGCGGAGTAGGCAAAACTTCATTATCGGCTACTATCGTCAGGTGCCTTACGGAAAAGTATCCCGATAAAAAGATACTTGCCATAGACGCCGATCCGGCAGTAGGTCTTTCAACCGCTCTCGGGATAGACGTCAAAATGACCATTGACGATATTCGTAAAGAGATTATAGCCTCCGTGGACGAGGGCGATACCAGAGGAGCCGTTGAGCTTTTGGGCGAGGCTAAGTATCGTATTTTCGACGCTCTTGTCGAGACTGACGGATATTCGTTTATCGCCGTAGGGAGACCTGAGAGTGCCGGGTGCTATTGTAAAATAAATTCATATCTTAAAGAGGTTATCTCCATACTTTCCGACGAATTTGACTATGTTGTTATTGACGGTGAGGCGGGAATAGAGCAAATTAACAGGCGTGTTATGGAAAAAGTAACACATCTTATCTTGATAACGGATCCCAGCAAAAAAGGTTGCCAAGTAATAAAAACAATAAAGGGTGTTGCCGATGAGCTTGTTATGTATGATAAAATCGGTGCAATAGTTAATCGTATGACAGACGAGTCATTAAAGAATTATATTAATATCGACGGTATTGAGGTTCTCAGTTATATTCCGAATGATACAAATCTCGCTATGTTTGATATACAGGGCGAAAATGTATTTAATTTGCCGGAAGCTTCACCGGTGGTAAAGGGTGTACGGGAGGCTTTAACTAAAATAGGGGTGCTGTAATGAAAGATCTGAAACATCTGATTTATTTTGAAAACCTGCTTCAGGAGGCAAACAATGAACTTGTGCAGCAGGCAATAGGCGAGGGGAAAAAAGCGATTGCATATACCTGCTATCACATTCCGGAGGTTCTTCTCAATGTCGATAATTGCTTTTCGGTAAGGCTCAGAGCTCCGAGAACAGGTTCTATGGATATTGCAACTTATTATCTGAGTTCGTATCTGTGCGGATATTCCAAGGCTCTTTTGGAGCGCGGTATTGAGGGCGGTTATAATTTTCTTTCTGCTCTTATAGGCTCGGAATCATGCTCGGAAATGAATCGTACATATGAGCATTTCACGCTCTTGAATCTTGTGCAAAACGATAAGTTCTTTGTCTCCGTTGCCGATATTCCTTTTAAAATTGAACCGCATACAGTCAGGCATTATACAGAGCAGATGCGAGTTAAGGTGCTCGATAAGCTGCATGATGTTTACGGTGTAAATACAAGCGACGCTGCGCTTCGTAAAGCTGTTGAAGAACATAACGAGGTTTGTCGTCTCATAACAGAGATAGGTGAATATCGCAAAGAGGAAAATCCGCGAATAACGGGATATGAATTTCACGTAATAAATCTTGTTACATATTGCTGTCCTAAGTATTTGATAATAGACAAGCTCAGAGAAACCGCAGAGGAGCTTAAAACAAGAGTTCCGGACGAAAAGAAAAATTATCGTGCAAAAGTTGTTGTCGTGGGCTCTGAAATGGACGATCCGGATTTCACAAAGCTTATCGAAGAATCCGGCGCTCTCGTAGTTGCCGACCGCTATTGCTTCGGTTCGCTTCCCGGCAGGGAAGAAATAAAGCTTAACGATACCGATGATGTTTTATCTCAGATTGTATTGCATTATATGGAAACATGCCAATGCCCGCGCTATATGAGCAAAGAAAAAGTACAGGGCAGAAAAACCTACGTGCGAGACCTTGTAAATACGTATCACGCGGACGGTGTAATATATGAGCAGATAAAGTTCTGTGAATACTGGGGATACGAAAGGGCACTTGCATCACATATTATAACAAACGAATTCGGAATTCCGTCGGTTTCGGTCGACAGGCAGTATACGGCAAGCGCATCGGGTCAGCTTAGAACTCGCGTTCAGGCATTTGTAGAAAGCCTTGAAATTAAGAATATTCAAAAAGCAAAGGAGGCGAAGTAACGTGGCAAATCAGCCTAAAAATCTCGGTCTGCTGCATGAAGATAAGACCGGACTTTTAAAGCACCGCGAGTGGCGCGGGCTTAAAGACACAATGTATGATTACTATCGTTGGCTCATAACTTGGAAAGATATGATAGTTATGGTCCTTAAAGCGCCCGTGTCGACGATAAAAGGTCTGTGGAATTATCGCTGGATGGCAAGTTACCTCGCGGCTCCTGCGTGGATAGACCGTCATACGGAGGGTACGCGCGGAACGCACCTTCGCATAGCGCATCTTCACTTTAACGCGATGATTAAGCATACATGCAATATGATACATATGCTTTTTAAGCATGATAAGCATTTTCATCCGAATGACAAGTTTTCAGATAAAACAGTTTGTATGGATGAGCTTTTCTCTTTTGAAATAATGGCGGGTTTTCCGAACTTATACGGTGTTCCCGTACAGACTATACCGATATTTTTGTCATCAATGGTTGATCAAAACATAACGCCGCCGTATCTTGACATAACCGAGAGCTACGGCGTTCCCGCCGATGTTTGTCCTCTGCCTTCCGCGGAGGCAGGCGTGGCAATAAACGACGATTACCCGATGTTCGGTAAATGCTTTTTGTCATGCAATATGCCGTGCGACGGCTCAACAATGAACTCGTCATATATCGACAGACGTTTTAATCTTCCGTCTCATGTTGTCAATGTTCCGCTTAGATATACCGAAGAAGAAGTGCAGAAATATGCCGTTGATGAGGTTAAATCATGCATCAGATTTATTGAGGAACAGACAGGAGAAAAGTTTGATTGGGACGCATATTTTTCCGCGATGAAGACATACAACAAACAGCTTGAATATGAGCTGCAAAAATGGGATGTCAATAAAACCGATTATCCTCAGATGACGGGCGCCACATTTTGGCTGTACAGACTTTTTTACTTTCATCTCTCCGGCGGAATCGATAAGATATTCATTAAAACCGATAAAAAGGTTAATAAGCTTATGATGAAAGGTTATGAGAGAAAAGAACATGTTTCCAAGGAAATGCGACACAGAGCTATAGTTTGGTCGTGTCCCGCAAACTATTATACGAGCCTTGCCAATTGGCTCGAAAATTGCTGGGGCATAAATGTTGTTATGGATATGGAGACGATGATATCTTACATAATGTATGATACCGAGGATAAAGAGAGATCGCTTGCCACATATGCAAAAACTCTTCAGCGTACCACAATGCGTAAGCATACCAAGGGCGGCTATCAGAATGTACTTGATGAACTTTGGCACATTTGCGATGAATATAATGCCGACACCGTAATAATGTATAATCAAATTTCATGCAAGGGAATGGATGGTCTTAACGGTATATTTGACGACCAGGCAAGAGAAAGAAATATCAATTTCATTTGGGTCGATCAGGACCTTATGGATCCGAGAACCGTTTCGCGTCGCGATATGCGTGAGCAGATCAATAAATATATGACAACCGTTCTTCAGGAAGAACCCGTTGACCCGACGCTGGTTGATTTCGACGATACAATGGCTTGGTAAAAAGATAGGAGAGTGTTTATGAAATATTTTGGCGGTTGCGACGTTGGTTCAACGTATGCAAAATGTGTAATTTTGGATGAAAACGGTAAAATCGTTGCCGATGCTACCGTAAGGAGTAAAATAAATCCGGTAAAGAGCGCCGAGCTTGCTCTCGGAGAGGCAATATCTAAAGTCACGGAATTGTCCTCTCCTGAGAATCTTACGTATCTTATAGGTACCGGTTACGGCAGAAATAAGGTTCCCTTTGCCGATGAAAATATATCTGAAATCAGTTGCCATGCCATGGGTGTACATGTTACAGACCCGAGTGTAAAGGCGATTATAGATATCGGCGGGCAGGATGTAAAGGGCATTGCAATAGACACCGACGGCACGGTTAAGAATTTTGCAATGAATGATAAATGTGCCGCAGGTACAGGTCGTTTTTTTGAGGCGATGGCAAACGCATTTGAAATGTCACTTCCGGATTTCTGTAAATTGTCGCTCCAAGCAAAAAATACTATTCCTATAACGGCACAGTGCACTGTATTTGCCGAATCGGAGGTAATTTCTCTTGTAGGCGAGGGCAAACCTATGGATGAGATAGCGGCAGGTATTCAGCTCGCAGTTGCCAAGCGTTGTTTCGTTATGGCAAAAAAAGCAGGCGCCACCGACAGTATAACGCTTACCGGCGGTTGTGCTAAAAACGAAGGCCTCAAGCGTGCCATTGAGCACGTTCTGAAAATTAAGGTTGTTGACCTTCCGATTGACCCTCAGCTTATGGGCGCGCTCGGTGCTGCCGAGTATGCAAGACAAAAGGGGATGGCATAAATGAAAGCTTTAATTATAATTTTAATCGTTCTTGCCGCGCTTTCTGTGCTCACATTTTGCATCTATTTTTTCAATCTCGATATGAAACTTGTTCGTAAGATATATGATGCGCTCGGCAAACATTATGATTCGCTTGAAAAGGACAGAAAACTTTAATGAAGCTTTATGACAAGCTTATCGGGCAAATAAAAGACCTTTTGCCGGAAAACGGCAAAAGGTTTTCTTATAGTGAACCGACGCTTAAAATAAAAAAAGACAATTCAATACTTCTATTGAAAGAAACGGCGTATGAACTCGGCGGAAGTCAAAAGCCGTGTGTGAGCACGGTCGCGGTGAGCGACAGTATGAAGTTCGACAATTGCACATATCTTTACGGAAAAGATATTCCGGAAATAAAGTCGGATTGCTGTTTCGGAAAAATAGTTTTTCTTGAAATCGAAGATATCGGTGAAGAGCAATCGGCGTTTGATAAGATAAAAGAACTTGAACGTCTTAAATACAGCTTTTGCCCTGAGGGATTTATGACAAGAGCGTCTGCATTTAATATGCGGGAGCAGATAAGAGTCAGCAAAAAAGCGGTAAAAAACGGTGTGACATTCTCGGACTACGGCTCATCGCTTATTAAGGCTTATCTTGAATTTCCTACGGTGAAGAGTGTGCAGATAATATTTATTACCGATTTCGACCGTTTTAATGAACTCGGTATGATTTGTGATAAAGTAAGGCAAACAACCGATGCTCTGAATCACATACTTGACAATGTGCTTCTTGATTGCAACACATGCAATTTAAAATCAATTTGCGACGAGGTTGAGGGTATGAAAGAACTGCATATGAAAAACGCTGCAAAGAAACAGTAAAAAAGCAGGCAAGGCTTAAGTGCTTTGCCTGCTTAAATTTTATTTGAATTCGTTTTCAACAGCCTTTTCAAGTGCTTCTTCTTTTTCTTCTTCAATTTCGAGGCGGATAAACATAATGATAAAGCTTATAAACAAAAATGCACATGAGAACCAAATTGAGCGTATACCCCATCTGTTTGCCGCAAGACTACCGAATCCGGCACCGACGGCAAACATAAGTATGATGCTGAAGTATTCAAGTGCCTTTATCAGCAACTTTTTGTTATGTGTTTTAAAATAACCGCAGAGCGCTTCCGAGCCGCTTCTCATATTGCCTATACACATAGTGCTGGCATAGGCGTTTCCGCGCAGCTTGCGGAATGTTTGAACCTGCATTGCCGCCACAAAAGAAACAAGAGCGTTAGCGAGTATGTTTAAGTTAATAGGAATAAATCCGACGGCCAAAAGTATAACTATTTCAAATGCTAAAACTATTTGACGCCAATGTATCTTTTTGTAATTTTTAAAGAAGATATGCTGTATTTCGGCAATGCATATCCCGAATATAAAAAAAGTTACCGGTATAAGATAATGTAATATTAACCCGAATTCTCCCTCGAAAAAATGTGTGCTCATAAGCACAATATTTCCGGTTTGAGCGTTTGCAAAAACCTTTCCGCGGCAAAGATATGTGTAAGCGTCCTGAAATCCTCCCGAAAGAGTCAAAAAAATTGCATTTGTAAAGGTGTCTGACATTTGATTAGCTTTTAATCTTTCTGCCATTTTGGTTTTAATCATATTTTACCTGTCCTCTAACAAAGTTTGACAATCCAAATCTTTATTATTATAATACATACATATCTATATTTAAAATATATTGTTGATATGGCTAATATGTAATTTTTATATTGAGAGGAATTGAATATTGGTAAATTACGAATATTACAGAATTTTTTATTATGTTGCAAAATATCAGAATTTCACGCGTGCCGCGGCAGAACTTGATAATAATCAGCCCAATATATCAAGGTCGATTAAAAACCTTGAAAACGCACTCGGGTGTGTCCTTTTCAGCAGAACAAGCCGTGGAGTTAAGCTGACTCCGGAAGGCGAAACCCTTTATTCCCATATTGTTCCGGCTATCTTGCAGATTGAAGCAGGGGAAAAAGAATTACTTATGCAAAAAGAGCTTAAAAGCGGCGTTGTTTCAATCGGAACAACGGAAACGGCGTTGTCGGAGGTATTACTTCCGGTTCTTGATATGTTCCATAAGGAATTCCCGGAGATACGTATAAGGATAAATAACTCCACTACGCCGGCGGCTATGAACGCGCTTAAAAGCGGTGCCGTTGATTTTTCGGTCGTAACTTCTCCCATTGAAGATAATGATGAATTTGAAATATTCTATATTAAAAATTTTAATGATATTCCCGTTTGCGGAAAAGAATTATCTTTCTTAAAAGATAGGACAATCGGCCTCGGTGAGATTAAAGAATATCCTCTAATAAGTCTTAATAAAGGCAGCTCGGCATATGATTTTTACAGCAAACTGTTTGCCGAAAACGGATTGCAATATGCTCCCGATACGGAAGTTGCAACAGCCGACCTTATATTGCCTCTTGTTAAAAATAATTTGGGAATCGGCTTTTTACCGGCAAACTTCGTAAAAAACGACCTTAAAAACGGAGAAATATTTAAACTTAATTTAAAAGGAAAAATTCCCTCAAGACAAATATGCATTGCGGAAAATAAAAATGTTCGCCTCGGTGTTGCCGCAAATGAGCTGAAAATTATGTTGCTTGATTATTGCCAAAATTTCGGTGAATAGTATTTTACCATATCGTTTTATAACTTGCGATTGTTGTATTAGATTAAAAAGTATAAAAAAATCAGAAAAAATTAAGAAATTTTATATTCTTTATTGACGAAATGCCACAGAACAATTATTATTTACTTATTATTTTTATTGAGAGGATGATTTTTTTGGGAGCGACAACAGAGAAACATATGAATTTTAAAGAAATTGCGGCTTATTCGCTCGGCCTTTTCGGGTTTCAGGCGATAGTCGGTCTTTTAAATTCATATCAGGCAGAATTTGACGCCTCGATTTTGGGTGCCGATATTGCGGTTGTAGGTATACTTATTCTTGTAGCCAAAATCGTGTCTGCGGTTTTTGACCCGGTTGTAGGTAATATGATTGACCGCTCAAAGAGCAAAAGGGGAAAGTTTAAATCGATGATATTGAAGTCGATAATTCCGCTTCTTGTTATGACGGCAGTTGTTTTTGTCAATGTTCCGTTTAAAGATAATCGCACGGCAACTTACATTTGGGTATTTGTTACATATCTTGTGTGGAGTCTTGCCATGACGCTCGGAGATGTACCGTCTCAGGGTATAGCTTCGGTTTTAACTCCTAATCCCACAGAGCGTACAAATGTTGTTTCGATATCAAATACATTTAAGCAGATAGGCTTTTCGGCGTGCGTTGTTATTGTGCCGATAGCTTGCCTTATAATTCCCGGCGGCTCAAAAGTTTTTGTTAAAGCCGGTGAAACGGATACCCCGATGATTGCGTCTGAGTACCTCTGGACAGCTATTCTTACGGCTGTTTTCGGCTGTGCGCTATTTGCGCTTATACCGCTTTTAAACAAAGAGCGCGTACCGTATGTGTCCGGTGAAAAAACAACAGCTAAGGATATGTTTAAGGCTCTCAAAGACAACAAACCTCTTATGCTTGTTATTGTATCATATTTCCTCGGCTTCGGCAGACAGATGTCAATGGGTATACAGGTGCAGGCTGCAAATACCATACTCGGTTCGCAAAATCTTGTTGCGGTACTCGGTATAGTTACTGCCGTCGGCTCTATGATAAGTATGGCGATTTGCCCGGTTCTCATTAAAAAGATGGGTGAGAAAAAGGTATATATTCTTCTCTCGGTATATGGTTTTGTTGCGTCGGCGCTTTCGTTTGTCGTGGGTCACTTCTGGTTCGGAAATCCCGATAATATGGTGCTCACCGTATTATTCTATGCGTCACTCTTCTTAATCGGTCTTCAGTTTGCCGCTGTTACGCTTATGCCCATGATAATGACGGCTGATTGTGTCGATTATTATGAGTTTGAGACCGGTAAACGTATGGAGGGTGCAGCATACTCTATTTTGACTCTTACCATAAAGGTTTGCCTTGCTCTCGGAACGGCTCTCGGTCTTGTATTTATACAGGTGTCCGGTTATTCGGATACAGTTGCACAGATTGCCGCCGGAACGGCAAGCGGATTCAGCGAGAAAACCAAAGATATTGTATTCTTTGCTTATACCGTAGTTCCGGGTTTCCTTGCTCTTATCTCTATATTCCCGATTTTCAAATATGACATAGTCGGAAAGAAAAAACAGGATATAGCCGATGAACTGCAAAAAAGAAGAGCTAAAGTTGCTGCTGAAATCAAAGACTGAGTTACAAAATAATTTACGGCTGTACCGTTTTTTGGTACAGCCTTTTTGTCTCTATATATTTAAAAATCCGCTGCTTTCGTGATATTCTCCGGAAATAAGAAGAATTCCCGCCGCGGTCAAAAGAGTGTGTATGTCGGCGACATTTGCAATTTTTGATTTAATTTCACATGGATATATATATTTCCCGCACAAATCTATAATAACCGATTGTATACCGAAACTGATTTCGTTGTAATTTCGGCTTGATAATGTTATGTCGTCTTTAAAATCCGTACCGATGCGCAGCTTTTGTACTTCTCCCGTAGGAACTTTATATATCAATGTTTCGTTAAAAACATCACCGCTTTTTGATATTTCCACGGAAATTGCATTTTTAAAATTACCGCCGAACTTTACATCGGAGTCGGCTATTAAATATTCGGGTGTGTCAATATAGTTCTTGATTATTGTGTTATTGCCGAACAGCAATACACCTCCGTGCTTGCTCAGCAGCCGTGAAAGTCCGCAAGACAAACGGCCGCTTTTGTCATCGGAAACTACAACGAGCTTCACTTCATCACCCCGAAATATTATTTTCATACCGTAAAAAATTATTCAACAGCTAAAACCGTCCGTGAAAAGGAAACATCTTTAAAATATTAAAAAAATGTTAAAAAGCTATTGGAAAGTCGGTAATAATAGATTATAATAATACAGTATAATTGTTGTAAAAAGGGAGGTTATGGTTTGGCATCAAAGTATTCCGTTTCGTTAGATAAACTGATAAAAGAATTCGGCTTTGAGACATTGTATTTACCGGGAGATGCCTGTGACCTTTCCGTTACGTCGCAGGATGTTAACAGACCGGGTCTCATTCTTGCCGGGCGCGATGACTATTTTGACCCGGAACGTGTACAGTTCCTGGGTCTTTCGGAAATCGAATTTCTTAAAACTCTCAGCGACGAAACACGGTATGAAAGTCTTAAACGACTTGTAAAAACTCAGCCGCCGTTTATTCTTATTACGCGCAACTTGGATATTCCGTCACATCTTTCTTCGCTTGTTGAAGAATATAAGGTTCCGCTGTTGCGCACGAGTGAATCCACATCAAGCTGTATGTCGGCTCTTATTTCTTTTTTGGGAACAGAACTTGCCGAAAGAATAACGCGCCACGGAGTGCTTGTAGAAGTATACGGCGAAGGTGTGCTGATTGTCGGTGACAGCGGCGTAGGTAAAAGCGAGACCGCGATTGAACTTATCAAGAGAGGGCATCGCCTGATTGCGGATGATGCCGTCGAAATTCGTAAGGTTTCTTCAAAAACTCTTGTCGGTTCGGCACCCGACAATATCAGGCATTTCATCGAACTTCGCGGTGTCGGAATTATCAATGCTCGCCGTATTTTCGGTATGGGAGCCGTAAAGCTTACCGAAAAAATAAATATGGTGGTTCAGCTTGAGCCGTGGGATTCCACCAAGGTTTATGACAGAATGGGGCTTGATAACGACTATATTTCAATTATGGACATTAAGGTGCCCGTTACTGTTGTGCCCGTAAAACCCGGCAGAAACCTCGCTATTATCATTGAGGTTGCCGCTATGAATAACAGGCAGAAAAAAATGGGATATAATGCCGCGCGCGAGCTTCTTCATCAGCTCGGTATGGATGAGGGCGAGTCAAAAGATGAAGAACTTGAGATTTGGCAAAATTATTAAGGAGAAAATGAAAACGGAGGATTATTATGTATAGAATTGGTGTAGACCTCGGAGGAACAAATATTGTTGCCGGAGTTGTTGACGAGTATTATCGTATAGTAGGTAAAGGAAAGATGCCTACAGCTTGCCCGCGTCCGTCTTGGGAAATAATCAACGATGTCGCTTTGTCAATAAACATGGCTCTTGAGGAAGCTAAAATTTCACTCGATGAGGTCGTTTCGATAGGTATAGGAACTCCGGGTTCCGTTAATAAAAAATATGGAATTATTGAGTATGCCAACAATCTCGGATTTGATAATGTTCCTGCAAAAGATATTCTTCAGTCAAAGTTTAATAAGCCGATTTATCTTGAAAATGACGCAAACTGCGCGGCACTCGGCGAAGCAAAAGCGGGTGCAGGCGAGGGAGTTGCCAATTTTGTGGCAGTTACTCTCGGTACAGGCGTCGGAAGCGGAATTGTCGTAAACGGTAAGTTACTTAACGGTTGTAACGATGCAGCCGGTGAAGCCGGTCATATGGTTATTCTTGCCGACGGAGAGCAATGCACCTGTGGTAGAAAAGGCTGCTGGGAGGCGTATTCTTCGGCAACAGCGCTTATCCGCCAGACAAAAGAGGCTATGGGTAAAAACCTTGACTCTGCTATGTGGACTCTTGTTGACGGCAATATAAATAAGGTTGACGGCAGAACGGCGTTTAATGCGATGCGCAAAAATGACGCGGCGGGTACAAAGGTTGTTGATACATACATTCATTATCTCGCTATCGGTATTACAAATATGATAAACCTTTTTCAGCCTGAGATACTCTGTGTCGGCGGCGGTATAGGTAACGAGGGCGAGTCGCTTCTTGAGCCTGTACGCAAAATAGTAAATCAAGAGCATTACAGCGTACACAGCGTTGTTCAAACAAGAATATGCTCTGCTAAACTCGGAAATGATGCCGGTATAATCGGAGCAGCACTTCTTGACGAGTAATTTTGAGGGGAATTATTTTGCTAAGTAATATAAAAGCTGTTGCAGAAAAGTATGGTTGCGAATTACGCGAAAACGCTCCTATGAGCGATTATACATCGTTTAAAACGGGCGGACCGGCGGATCTCATTATAATGCCTAACTCTATTGATTCTCTGTCGGCACTTCTCTCTGCTTGCCGTGAGAGTGAAATAAAACCGTATATCATAGGAAACGGCAGTAATATACTTGTATCAGACAGCGGTTTGCGCGGAGTTGTTTTAAGGCTTGCAAAGGGTTTGTCTGAGCTCAAGTACCTCGGTGACGGTGTGATATATGCCGATGCAGGTGTTCCTTTGTCAAAGCTTTGTGCTTTTGCTCTTGCCAATAATCTCTCCGGGCTTGAATTTGCCTATGGGATTCCGGGTACTGCGGGCGGAGCCGCATATATGAATGCAGGGGCTTACGGTGGAGAGATGAAAGATGTTCTTCACTCGGCATCGCATATCGATTTTAACGGAACGGCAGGGCATTTTGAAAAAGAAGACTTAAAACTCGGTTATCGCTGCAGTGCATATACCGACAGTAATCTCATTATAACGGGGCTTACACTTAAACTGAAAAACGGCGATTATGATGAAATTAAGTCTGCGATGAATTTGAACCTTAATAAGAGGAAGTCAAAACAGCCGCTCGAATATCCGAGCGCAGGCAGTACTTTTAAGCGCCCGGTGGGATATTTTGCCGGCGGACTTATAGAGCAGTGCGGTTTAAAAGGATACAGTATAGGCGGCGCCGAGGTCAGCGAAAAGCATGCCGGATTTATTATAAATAAAGGCGACGCAACCACAAATGATATTTTAAGCTTAATAAAATATGTACAGAATAAGGTGTTTGCCGAAACGGGTGTACACCTTGAAACGGAAGTGAAATATATTGGGTAAAAAATCGGCAGACAAGACAGAGCTTGTAATTGTTACGGGACTTTCCGGAGCAGGAAAGTCAAGAGCTGTTGACGCACTTGAAGATATAGGCTTTTTTTGCGTTGATAATATGCCGCCGAAGCTTATTCCGACCTTTGTCAAGTTGATCTTTAATTCTAACGAAAAACGTGACAGGGTTGCTATTGTTGCCGATATCAGACTCGGCGATTCTTTCTCTGACCTTTTCGGAGTATTAGATGAATTAAAGGAAGAAAAGGTTAATTATAAAATCCTGTTTATAGACGCCGATAACGATGTTATTATGCGTCGCTATCAGGAGACAAGGCGTAAACATCCTCTTGCAGACGAATTTAATACACCTTCTATACTCGAAGCGATACAAAAAGAACGTGAGATACTGTTGCCGGCTCGCTTGCAGGCGGATTATATAGTTGATACGTCAAATGTAACAAGTTCACAGTTCAAAGAACGTATTGCAAAGCTTTTTCTTGACAATGCTTCAAGTTCTCTTAAAGTTTACAGCATTTCTTTCGGTTTTAAATTCGGCATACCGAAAGAAGCCGACTTGGTGTTTGATGTCAGATGTTTGCCCAACCCGTTTTACATTCCGGAGCTTAAAGAGCATACCGGACTTGAAGTGCCGGTGAGAGATTTCGTTATGAAATTTGACCAGGCAAAGGTGCTTGAGCAAAAGCTGTTTGACCTTCTTGATTTTTTACTTCCGCTTTACAGAACAGAGGGTAAAAGTCAGTTGACCATTGCTGTCGGTTGCACCGGCGGAAAACACAGGTCTGTGGTTTTTGCCGAAGCAATAAATAAACATCTTCTTGAAAACGGCGCAAATTCAAGCGTATTTCACAGAGACATAAAAAGGTAATGTTATGACTTTTTCCTCAAAAGTTAAAGATGAATTATTAAACATTGAAACCATAAATCCATGCTGTATATTGGCGGAATGTTACGGTCTCTTGCTTTTTGGCAGGGGCTTTTCCGCAGGTGAAGTTTATATTTCAACCGAAAATAAAAACGTTGCGTACAGATACAAAGAACTTGTTGAGCGTTTTACTAAAGAACCGTGCAATGTTACCGAATCGGCATCCGGTAAAATTAAAGTCAGCGTCGGAAATAAACAGGACCGTTTAGCTGTTTTAAATGCTTTTGGGTATAACGGCAAGGAACGAACACGCAGGATGAATTGGGCAAACATATCAGAAGACTGTTGCATAGGTTCTTTTTTACGCGGAGCGTTTTTGGCTTGCGGAACGGTTAATTCACCGGAAAAGAATTATCATCTTGAATTTGTTGTTCCGCATATGTATTTAAGCCGCGATCTTCAGAAGTTTTTATCGGATAACGATATGCCTGCAAAAGAGGTAACGCGGAACGGCGCATATGTTTTGTATTTTAAAGACAGCAGCGAAATTGAGGATATGCTGACGGTTATGGGCGCTTCAAACTGCGTTCTTGAACTTATGGGAGTAAAAATGTATAAAGATATGCGAAACAATGTTAATCGCAGACTTAATTTTGAAAGCGCAAATCTTGACAGAACCGTAAATGCGGCACTTGTTCAGATAGATGCAATTAACAGACTGAAAAAGTGCGGAATGCTAAACGATTTGCCGTCGGAGCTTCGCGAGATTGCCGAGTTGAGAACAGAAAACCCTGACTTTTCGCTGAAACAGATAGGCGACAGTATGAGCGTTCCCATGACTCGTTCCGGAGTTAACCATAGGCTTAAAAAGCTTTGTGCGTTAGCGGAAAAATGTAAGTAGAATATTGATATGAATTCAGCCGTAAGCTTGAGTTGCTTACGGCTGTTTTTTATGTAGGCATAAGAAAATGTACAATTTGTTTTTTCTGTATAAGATGTTTAAAATATAACCAAAATATCATAATTCAGACAAAATTCACAAAATATATTGACAATATATATATATATATTATAATTTGAACAAGGGGCGGGGAATTGAAAATATATGATGATTATTAAGGCTCGCTCTTCTTATAAGTGCGGCTTTATTTTTTTAGGAGGAGCTTTTATGAAATAATTATACGGCGGCGGTTAATGAGGTTGCTTTTTGCAGACAAAGTTATAATTATTTTGTTTTTTATGACACTTATGGCAAAAAATATCTGATAGGAGAATACAAGTAATGAAAAGCAAAACATATAAAATAACACTTATAATTGAGGCGGCAATAGCGGCACTAATTGCTTTTGGTTTAGCTTTTTTCGGACCGCTGTCATTAAATGATATGACGTACGGCGAATTTGACATACAGGTTTTTAAACTCTGCTTTACATACCCGGCAATCATTATTTTTATTGCTTTATTTGTTGTGTTGGCGGTAATTTCGTATAAAAAAGAACACACAAAGAAACGCTATGCAACCGAAATTATTTTGTTTGCTGTTTTGTTGATATTTGTATATTTTTTAGGTGTGTTTGTTCCTCGTACATTCAGATATGAAGGCGTTGTAATGAATGCCGCCGAATACACTGATATTATGCATGAATTAAATCCGTCTGAATGTTTCGAGGGTGAAAATACCGACTATATAGAAAAAATCGGAGAAAACCTTTCCGGTGAGTCTTGGTCCGTCTACGGTATGCGATATACCGAGGTCAAAAGATATGATTGGTCTATGGCGGATACCAAGATTTATGCTCTGACTACGAATTGATATATTACAGCGGTATACCGAAGTTTATCTCCGGTGAGGTTGATTGCGTTGCAAAAATGCAAGACAGCCTCAGAGTTAAGGATATAGACACCCCGCATATTGAAGGTGACAGCGCAACAAATATCGGAATATACACAGACGGAACTTATGAAAATATGAAATACAGTATGTATACGAAGGACTATAACGGTCAAAAGGCAATTGTTATCTACGCCGATGAAGGTGATAAACATATTTTCCTGACGCTTCAATTGTTGGATAAATCTTCGGAATTGTCCTTAGCCGACGAAAATACTCTTTTGCAGCATATACGTAATGTGTTTGAAAAAGTAAATTGATTGTCATCAAAGCCATAAATTTCGCCGTGTGAATTTGTTGTGCAATAATAACTTATATTTTACGTTGTTTGCTATTGATTTTTTTTGCCGGTTCGGTTATAATAGTCTCCGTCAGTTCGCCGGTGTGATGGAATTGGCAGACGTGCTGGACTCAAAATCCAGTGGTAGCGATACCGTACCGGTTCGACCCCGGTCACCGGCACCAAAAAACGACATTCTTTGTAAAAAGAGTGTCGTTTTTTTCGTGTTTTTTTACAAATTTTTACATGAAGATTTTTATCGCGTATTTTTGATTTTTACTTACTTTTTATATCTGTTTGTGATATATTAGTGTTAAACAAAACTCGTAGATTCTGTCTTGAGAGAGGAGTCTTCATATGGGAAAAATCATAACAGTGGGTCGTGAATTCGGCAGCGGAGGACGTGAAATAGGTCGCAGGCTGGCTGAAAAACTCAGGTTTGCCTATTATGATCACGAAATCGTCGTTGAGATTGCGAAGCGTACCGATCTTGCAACCGAATATATACAGAGCGTAGAGGAAAAACGTCCGTTCCCTCTGATGAATATAACAACCGGTCACAGCTTTTGTGCTTCTTCAAATCCGGTTATGGATCAGCAACTCGAAGTGCTTAAAACAGAAAGCGTTATAATCAAAGAAGTGGCTGAAAAGTCAGACTGTGTTATTGTAGGCAGATGTGCCGACTATGTTCTGCGTGATAAAGACCCGTTTCGTATATTTCTTTATGCGGAACTTGAGTACAAAATGAAACGTTGTCGAGAGAGAGGTAACGATCCAAAAGAAATGACAGACCGTGAACTTCAAAAACATATGATGCAGATAGATAAAAAACGTGCTGAATATTATGCTTTTCTCAGCGGTCAAAAATGGGGAGCGAAAGAAAATTATGACCTGTGCATCAACACCTCGACGGCTGATGAGGATAAAATTGTGAACTGTATTGCGGAGCTTTACTTGTAAAAAACAATATTTAAAGGAGCTGTGATGTGATTTCACAGCTCCTTAGATTTTATTATGATGCCCGCCCGACCGTACACGGCAATAATTAACCTGCATTCAAAAGCAGGTGGGGATCTATCGTCAGCATTCGTGCTCCCAACGTCCGCCGAAAAGGCGGGAGGTCTGCTCCACAGCATCAGAATCCGAACCCCTAAAATATAGGTGTTGGGTCAATATTGTCCGTATATTTATCGCATCGGGCAGGTATAAATATTTTACGATTTTAGTCAGCTTTTATTCTTGTTATCATCATCTTTAATAAAATAAAGATCCTGAAGTCTGTCCTCAAAAATTTCGGCTATTTCGTCGTATTCTTTTTGATTTTCGATAGGCTCCAAATAAATGTCATCGCTTTCATCATTTACTCTGACAATAATAAGTTCACCGTCACCATCGAGAATTTCTTCTGCGTCGTCATATACAGGTGTCAGCGCAAGGTATTTACCGTCATCGGTCTCAATCCTGTCAAGTTCCTCAAAAGTATGTGTAATGCCGTCCTCATCTTCAATTGTTACAAGATCGGCAGTAAATTCATTATCAGCCATTGTGTCACCTCCGATTGTTTTATATTTTACCGCGAAACGATACTTTCGTCAACCTGAAAAGGCAGTTTGCCGAAAAAAAGAGCGTTTTAAATAAAAGATTATTGTTTTTAAATAATATTGTACCCGATAGCAATAAAAACTCATCAAAGAATTACCCAAAGGCAAAGTTTTTGCCGCTGTTTCGTTCCTATCCGTGTAATACGGCAATGCTTGGCATCAACCGAGATAAAATAAATAAAAAAATATAAAAAGTTACAGAAAAACTATTGACATTTAATATATATGCGCTATAATATAATTTGACAAGGGAAGAAAAGAAAAAACATTCCCTTGAATATTATAAAGGAGGCGTTTCCGATGTACTGTTCAGAGGGCATAGAGCCGCAGTCATCATGTTTCGCCGCTCATCCGGTCTCGTAGAGACAGAGTTAATAAAGTGAGTACTTAAATATCGTATAGGCAAAATTTATTGAATGTTCTACTACGGTTGACCGGTACATAATAATAACGAATTTGCGTTACTGTAATGTGACCGGGTGAGTGGCAAAGTAAAATTCAATATATATGTAAGCCAAAAGTAAACATAGTTTATAAAGTAAGAGGAACCGATTAAAAACCGGTTCCTCGTTTTTTTATTTCTCTATAAATTCGGCGCTCCACGAAAAAACAAATTCTTTGTCAGGGGTTAGCTTTTGAATACCTCGTTTTTGTGAAAAAGACGCAACTTTATCATATGAGTCGTTAACACCGTACCATGGCTCTATGCAAACATACGGCGCACCGGGTTTTGCCCATATTGCAAGGAATGGGGGAGTGCCGAATGTGAATTTTATGCTTTTGTTGTTTCCTTTTTCATCAAGTATAATATATTTAGACTTTACATTTGAAAAAATCAGCGCATCTTTGTCAAATATGTGCTTTGTTATTTCTATTTTATTATCATCCGACAGTATAAGATCTTTATTCCCGGTAATTACCGAATCGTGGTCGATTCTCTCCGAATACAGCGTCTCATTACACTCGAAAGTTAAGATGTCACCGATATTGCAGTTAAACGCCGGATGCGCGCCGATTGAAAAATACATTTCTTCGCGGTTTGTATTGACCACTTTATGGGTAACAGTCAGCTTGTTGTCGGTAACTTTAAAAGAAACATAGAGGTCATATTTGTACGGATAGCTTTTCAACGTGTCCGTATTCTCTCTTTGTAAGAATATAAGCTCATTGTCCGTGGACTCTACAAGCTTAAATTCTCTGTGACGCGCAAGTCCGTGGCGTATTATGCTGTAAGTTTTCCCGTTTATGACGCATTCATCGTTTAACAGTTTTCCTATTATCGGGAACAGAATAGGTGATTGTCCGTTCCAAACAGACGGATTGCCCTGCCATAAAAACTCATATCCGCTTTTTTGGGAAACAATGCTTGTAAGTGTAGCGCCGTAGTCTTTAACACCTACTTTTATAATTCCGTTGTCAATATAATTGATCATGTAATCAGCTCCTTTTGAGTGTAAACTAATATTATCATTACTTATCGTAAAAGTCCATAAGATATAAAAAAGACGCTGTAAAATACAGCGTCTTTTGAGGAGCGTTTAAATTAAACTTATTCTGCAGCGGAAACTTCCTTGTCTTTAGGAAGAATTGAGTTTACAATTATGCCGAGGATAAGCGCGCAAGCGATAGATGTAAGTGTTACACTGCCGAAGCTTACGGTGAGACCGCCTATGCCGGCTATGAGAATTACCGCTACAACAAAGAGATTGCGGTTTTCATCAAGGTCCACTTTCTGTATCATCTTAAGACCGCTTACGGCAATGAATCCGTAAAGTGTGATGCAAACGCCGCCCATTACGCAATTGGGTATAGAGGCGAGAAATGTAACAAACGGACCGAAGAAAGAGATGATGATTGCCATTATAGCAGTAGCGAGAATTGTAATAACAGATGCGTTGCCGGTGATTGCGACACAACCTACCGATTCACCGTATGTTGTATTCGGGCATCCGCCGAAAACAGCGCCTATCATTGAGCCTACACCGTCGCCGAGAAGTGTTCTGTGAAGACCCGGGTCCTCAAGAAGGTCTTTGTCAATGATGGAAGAAAGGTTCTTGTGGTCAGCGATGTGTTCTGCGAAAACAACGAAAGCGACCGGAACATAAGCAACCGCGATGGTAGCTACATACTGTCCGGTTATTTCTTTTGTGCCTTTAAGAGCTTCGATAAATGTGAAATCCGGAACAGCAAAGAGTTTCATATTTGAAAATACGCTGAAATCAATTATCTGAAGAGCGGTGTTGTTTGTTTTTATACCGATAACAGTAAATATTGCGGCTGCAACATATCCGGCGAGAATGCCGATAATGAAAGGGATTAACTTCATCATTTTTTTGCCGTATACCGAACAAAGGATAACTGTAAAGAGTGTAACGAGACCGCAAATAAGCGCTACATATGGGCTGGCGGCGGATACCTGAGTTACTTTATCCACAATAGCGCCGTTTTCAACAATCTGCTCAACTGAGTCTACCATAACCTTACCCTGTGTAAGGTCGGAAATAGCATTGCCTGCAAGAGAAAGACCTATGATTGAAACCGTTGGTCCTATAACAACTGCCGGCATAAGCTTGTTAATCCATTTTACTCCGGAAATTTTAACGGCAATTGCAATAACAACGTAAACGAGACCGGCGAAAAATGCACCTAAAATAAGACCTAAATATCCGAGCTGCATTGAGATACTGCCTGCAAACGCCGCGAGCATTGAACCTATGAATGCAAATGAAGAACCAAGAAAAACCGGGCTTCTGAACTTCGTGAAGAGAAGATATACGATAGTGCCTATGCCTGCGCCGAAGAGTGCCGCGGATTGGCTCATATCGTGACCGATTATTGTCGGTACTGCAATTGTAGCTGCAAGAATCGCAAGCAACTGTTGAAATGCAAAAACGATTACTTGCCCGAATCTGGGTTTGTCTTTGATGTCGTAAATAAGTTTCATTTACTACGCCTCCTGAATATATTTTGGCTCGGATAAAATCACGAGACCTGATTAACTGTTTTTATAAAGCTCTGCTCTGAATACACCGTCGATTTCATTTACTTTTACACTTACGAATTCATCACTTGATGTTGGTATGTTTTTACCAACATAGTTTGCACATATCGGCAGCTCTCTGTGACCTCGGTCTATTATGACCGCAAGCTGAATTTTAGCCGGTCTGCCGAGATTTATTATCGCGTCCATAGCCGCTCTCGCGGTACGACCGGTAAAAAGCACATCGTCTACCAAAATGATGTTTTTATTTGTTACGTCAAAATCAATTTGAGTATCATTGAGTTTAGGGGTAGGGTATTTTTCGGATAAATCGTCTCTGTACAGCGTTATGTCAAGTTCACCGAGGTGTACCTTTAAGCCGGAAAAGCTCTCTATATTTGTTTTAAGCATTTTAGCGAGCGGCACACCGCGCCGTTTAATGCCTACAAGATAAATTTCTTCATAGCCTTCACTGTGTTCGATTATTTCGTGGGCAAGTCGGGCTAATGTTCTTGTCAAAGTTTGGGTGTCGATAATTATCTTTGAGCTCATTTAATAGCCTCCGCACAATAAAAAAATACCTTGCCGCAATGCGACAAGGTACACCTACACAAATATTTCTTCGCGTTACCTTGCCGGCATCTCGTACCGAATTAAAGGACTGCTTTACTTTTTGGTATAATACCATATCATTATGTAAAAGTAAATAGGAAAAAGTCATTTTTATAAATTTTGTGTAAAAATCGGATGCTTTTGTACTTTGTGTGCGATTGACAAAACGGATGTGTGTAACTATAATTAAAGAACTTTAAATATTCATTTGAACGGGGGATTTTTATGCAACCCATATTTAATTATGCTATCTGTGCCGTTTCGGCATATCTTATAGGCTCTTTGAGCTTCGGTATAATTATTTCAAAGCTGTTTTATCATAAGGATATACGCAGTTTCGGTTCCAAAAGTGCGGGTATGACAAATATGCTCAGAACCTTCGGAAAAGCGCCGGCAATCGCAACTTTTTTGTGTGATGTGGGCAAAGGTATAGTGGCTGTTATTTTGGCAAAAAAGTTGCTTTGCGGAGATGCGGATCCTATTGCCTGCGGATATATCGCCGCCGTATTTTCAATACTCGGTCATATGTTCCCGATTTATTTTAAATTTAAGGGCGGAAAGGGCGTTGCCACAGCTCTCGGCGTTACTACGACTCTTGCATGGCAAACATTTCCGATAGTGATGATTCCGTTTGTTATTATTGTTGCCGTCTCTAAAATGATTTCACTCGGTTCAATTATTTCTGCGGCACTATTACCGATTGCAACATATTTTATCTACAAATTTTGGTATCCCGAATATTCGCCGCTTATTCCGACCGTTGCAACTGCCGTTATGGCTCTACTTATAATCTTTATGCATAGGTCAAATATAAAGCGAATAGCTCACGGTGAAGAAAATAGGCTCGGCTCCAAAAAATCCGATAAATAATCATAACAAAAAAGCCTGTTCACAGAACAGGCTTTTACTGTTTCAATTTATTTTATAATATGTATACACCGGATTCGAGTACGGCTATTTCTCTGCCGCAAACTCTGAGATAGCGATAAACGGGTTCATCAAAGAGACGAAAATCATTTACCGAAAAATCTTTAAGGTTGATAGTTCTTATTTTATATGATGCGGCATTGCAGACAAACAACTCGTTACCGTATATACAGAGCGAATATGGCTTATCAAATGCCGTAGAAGAATCCCCACCGATGCGCAGACTGAATTTCTTATGTGTAACAGAGTAATTTATAATTGCGTTTTGCTCCGGTACGGTGCACCAAATTAAAGACCCGTCGGCAGCAACGCCTTGAACAGGGGAGTTGTGATAAAACAAATCACCGCTCCATTTGCTGTTGCCGTCTTTGTCAAAAATTCCGGTCTCGCCGCTCGGATAAACAACGGCAATGTCTTTATTTCTCAGTACAGCCGTATCGCAGGAAATGTAGTCGCCTATATTATCGCAAATGGCTTTAAAAGCATTACCGAATTTATTAAGCTGATAAACGCTTTTTGTGACCGGAATCGGTTTTGCGCGTTTTATATCGTAACCGTAAAACGTAACCTTGCATCTGTTATCGTCAAGCATTTCTTTTTTAGCAAAAATAATTCCGTTTGAATACGGAACTATATCGCAGATTTCAAAATCCACTATTTTTTTCATTTTTATATCACCGTTATATGTAAAAAACTAATATTATATTTAATTAAATAATATAATACTCGTTTTTTCCGCTTCGGTCAACCGCATTTGACTATTTTTGCGTAGTTTTTGAAAATTTGTAATATTTTAATCGCTCTATTCTTGCACAATTGTCTTTGCAATCGGAGCAGCCGTGACATTTTAAAATTCTTGTTCCGTCATTCAGTATTTTTTCTTCGACAATTACATTCCTGTCAAGCTTTTTGCAAAATTGCTCAAATGTGTTTATTATTTCTCTCATAAAACCACCTGCTTAAATATATTAGTGCTACACCGATCAGGAATAAACGGCGCTTTTGTCATAAAAGTATATGTTGTCCTCATAGTATAGCGTATGAAGGGGAGAATGTAATGACAACTGCAATATATATTGTTCTCGGTATATTCGGCTTTATCATAATTATTTCGATGTTACGCACAAAGAAATTTTTATTATCGCTTTTTATGACGGCTTTACAGGGGATAGCTTCTCTTATAGCCGCAAATTTTGTAGGCGGTTTTTTCGGCGTGCATTTAAGCGTGAATGCTTTCTCTCTCAGTGTGTGCGGCCTCGGCGGATTGCCGGGAACCGTAATGCTGCTTATAGTCGATACACTTTTTAAAATGTAGAA
>DJOQ01000019.1 GCA_002437245.1 Ruminococcaceae bacterium UBA6434 | reverse complement strand
CACATCATTGTCAAACCTACAAATAAGCTTCGGCGACTTCTCATTATTTTTATTTAAGGCCGTCACTTCGGAATTTTTCGGCTATTTTACGGTAAGCCGGAAGAGACAGATTATACTTGTCGCCGAGGCGCACAACTTCGTATATAAGCCCGTCTATCTCCGACTGTTTGCCTGCCGAAATATCACGCTGCATAGAAGTGGAGGCGTCTGGCGAAAGGGAATCGAGAATATTGAGATTTATCTCTACGAGACTCTTTTCGTATTTTATTCCCATTGCCGCCGCAAGAGTTTCGATTTCGGAGATAAGCTCCGAAAAAAGCTCGCGTTCCGCTCCAGGTTTTTGCATCTCGGCGGCATTTGCTCCGAAATACAGCCCGCACCCCGCCATAGGCGAAACGTATGAGAATTTTTGGAGCGTATCTTTTTCGACATTATCGGAAAAAACAGGCGTTATGTTTGCCCGCTTGAGGTCACTTTCGATTTTTATAAGCCGCGGATCGTCTTTTTTATGTGACGGCAGCCCGTAAACTATGCGGAAAATTGAACCGTACATATGTATTTTTCCCGGAGAGACGAGACTTGAGGAAACGTATATACACCCGTCGGTCACCGTAAGACCGGGAAGCTCTTTTTGCAGCCGCCTGCCCGTGCCGTAAATATTGAGTATCGGTATCACCACGGTTTCGGGCTTGGATACGCTTTTTATAAACGGTATCGCACCTGTAATGCTATACCCCTTTACGCACACAAAAATGACATCGGGAGAAAGAGCTGCGTCGAACTTCACCGCGCTCTCAAACCCGTTCATATCAAAAGCTTTTACGGCATTTGTGTATTTGCTGCCGTCAAGGCTCAGAGTAATGCCGTTTTTCTTGAGTGCCGACAGATTATCACCTCTTGCAATAAGAGTTGTGTCTATTCCGGCTTTTGTAAGATATGCGGCTATTGCGCCGCCCGTTCCGCCGACGCCTATAACAAGATATTTCACTGTTTTCAAGTCCTTTCAAAAATACAAAGATTAAAAATATTGTACTTTTAACCGACTGTTTCCACCGTTTTGATTTCATCGCCCGTTTTAACGCGTGCGGTCTTTTTTCCGCAGGACGAATGTACCGAAAGACTCTTTACCTCGCCGTTTTCCCACGTGAAATCAAGAGAATATCCTCCGCGGGCGCAAAGTCCCTTAACGCTGCCGTTTTTCCACTCCTTGGGGAGCGCCGGCAAGAGCTCTATAACGTCGTCGGTGCTGTAACACAGCATTTCGCAGACGCCGCTTGTGTAACCGCAGTTTCCGTCCATCTGATACGGCGGATGAAAGTCCCAAAGGTTCGG
This sequence comes from Ruminococcaceae bacterium UBA6434, assembly GCA_002437245.1. Taxonomy (GTDB): domain Bacteria; phylum Bacillota; class Clostridia; order Oscillospirales; family Acutalibacteraceae; genus Fimenecus. Next base: position 22,178 of record DJOQ01000019.1, on the reverse strand, counting down.
CGCAATGTTTTTGTTTATAAGCTCACGCAGCATTGAGTATGCCCTTTCGCCGTCCTTTGCCCTTGCCCAAAGGTTCACCTTATTCGCCTTGCCCCAGCCCGAGCCGTTTGCGCCGCTCTTTTGACCGAAGCCTCTGTCAAGCAGAGAAACTTTACAAGCCTCAATAAGGTCCGGCGTTTTATCGGTTATTGCGTTTCCCGGGTACAAGCCGACCAAATGGGACGCGTGTCTGTGGCGGTTTTGGCAGGAATGAAGCTTATATTTAAGCTTTCTGAATCTTAAAGACTTATACCATTCGTCCTCTTCATACCATTCCTTTATCTGACCCCAGCGCCCTTTTGTAATGGGCTTTAGCTTTACACGTATTTTTTCGAGCTTAGCCGCAAAATCGTCGTCTCCGAGCACCTTTGCCGCCTTTTCGGTATCTGTAAACAACTGCCAGATAAGCGTTTGCTCATATGTATTGCCTATGCTTATGGGTCCGTGCTCCGGAGAGAATGACGGAGACGAAACATATCTGTCCTGCTCTTTATTGTATACGAGATTTTGAAGCCAAAAAACGGCATTTTCCTTCATCATGGGGTATATGTCGGAGCGAAGATAGTCCGTATCCTCGGTAAACGCATAATAATCAAAGCAATTCTGCATCATCCACGAGGACGCCGCAGGAGACCACCCCCAATAGAAGTCCCACCCGGGACACGTCCATCCGAACGGTGTATTCTGCGTATGGCAAACCCAGCCGTTTTCGGGATTTTTTTCATCGGAAACTATGTTGTGGTAGCACCGTGCGGTAACTCTGCCGGGCTCACGAAGAGACTCCATATAGCGTATCATCGGCTTGGCGGTGCCGAAAAGACCCGTAACATAAGCGTGCCAATAGCACATTTGAAGATTTACATTCAGATGATAATCACAGCCCCATGCAGGCGAATTGGAATTATTCCATACGCCCTGAAGATTGGCGGGCAGCTCATCGTTTTCGGCGGAGCTTGAAATAAGCAGGTATCTGCCGTATTGACACAAAAGTTCTTCTAAGTACCGCCCGTCCTTTGAATCGGGGTTTTCACGGTATAAAGAAAGAAGTTTATCCGTATATTTGTCGCTTGTAAACTCTGTAATCTCAAATGAGAAACGGTCAAACAGCGATTTGTATTCGGCAATCGCATCTTTTTTAACCTTGTCATAGCCCTTTTCCAAAAATTCTTCTATTGCCAAATTAACCTTGCCTTCGGGCAGGTCACCTCTGTAATTCGGATATTCGTTTTTATAGTTCGTTCCGGCAGAGAGGGCAAAAACGAGATATGAAGCGTTTTTAATGACGAGCTTACCGTCACCTTTTACCGCTTCGCCGTCCGTTGTCACACAAAGGCGCGCATAGTACGCGAGGTCGTTATCGGAAAGCCTGCCGTACAAAATCAGAGAATTATCCTGCACCTTAACATTATCGGTATCATGGGCAGGCAAAAATGAAATTTCGACATTCAGCGCGCCTTTTTTGTCGGCGGTGATTTTTTCCGCGATAACCGACGGATTGTGCGACGCAAAGCACTCGCGTGTAAAGGAAACTCCGCCGCTCTTATATTTTACCGTACAAACGGAATTTGTTATATCGAGCTGTCTTTCGTAATCCGAAAAATCGCTGTGAGGGAATTTAAGCACTATCTCTCCGAAATTCTGATATGCTCCGTAGCCGTCCTTTATGCCTACAAGCTTATCCTTAAATTTAAGGACGGCTTTTTTGTCGCCGCGGCACAGCGCGTCTCGTATTTTTTCGAGATATTCAAAGCTGTTTTCGACATTTCCGCCCATATAGTCTTTTCTGCTCTTTGACGGTCCGCCCGTCCAAAGAGTTTTTTCGTTAAACTGCAGGTGCTCTTCCCCAACCTTGCCGAAAACGCACATACCGAGCATACCGTTGCCTATGGGTAAAACCTCGTTTTGCCATCCGTTTTCGGAATATTCCGCAGGCGAATTATATTTGAGAACGTAATTTTTCAATGCAAACGCTCCTTACCGTTTTATTTATAAAAACAATAGCAAACGGAAGCGAAAAAGTCAATATTTGAGCCCTTCCGCGGAAAAATTTTTTGTTTTTTCTTGACGAACAGGTGCTTTTATTATACAATTTCAATGCTTTGAAAATCTCATAATCAAGGCTGTCAGTTCGAGATCCGCCTGACAGGGCAAACGCCCGAATCAAAACTAAGGAGTTTTAAAAATGAATAAGAAAAAAGACGTAAACTTTCTCGTCTGCGGTGCGGTAATTGCCGCGCTCTACGCTGCGCTGACCTATGCCGCGTCCGCAGTTAATCTTGCTTACGGAGCGGTACAGTTCAGATTTTCCGAGGCTCTGACGGTTCTTGCGGCATACACGCCTGCCGCCATACCGGGCCTTACAATCGGCTGCATTTTGGCAAACCTCGGAAGTCCTTACGGTATTGCGGACATAATCTGCGGATCGGCAGCAACGCTTTTGGCAGCCGTTTTTACGTATCTTACGAGAAATGTCAGAGTTAAGGGCTTGCCGCTTCTTGCGCCGGTTTTTTCGGTAGTTTTTAACGCCGTTACAGTCGGAGCGGAAATAACCGTATTTTTGCCCGAGGGCTTCACTTTTAAGGGGTTTCTCATTCAGGCAGCATTTGTGGGGCTCGGCGAACTTGTGGTATGCTATGCCGCCGGAATGCCGCTTTGCGCCGCAATAAACAAGACGGGACTTCGCAAATACCTTAAATAACTCTTATATATTGAAACAAGCTATCGGTTTGTGATAAAATAATCTCAGTAACGGCACCTGCTGTTTTTGAGATTATTTTTTTGTGCCGATATGCCGGCAGAAAACGGGAGACGATGTCATAATGGCAAAAATAATAGTGGCAGACGATGAAATGCTCATAAGGCGGCTCGTATGTGATTTCCTGATTAAAGAGGGTCATACGCCGCTTGAAGCCGCGGACGGCAAACGAGCTGTGGACCTTTTCAGGCAAAACCCCGATACCGCCCTCATAATAATGGATATTATGATGCCCGAGCTCGACGGCTGGGAGGCGACAAGAGAAATAAGGAAGCGCTCTGCCGTGCCCATTATGCTGCTATCGGCAAGAAGCCAGGATTTTGACCAATTAACCGGATTTGAAAGCGGTGCCGACGATTACGTTACAAAGCCGTTTTCTCCGGCTGTGCTTATGAAGCGTGTGGAGGCTCTTTTGCGCCGCACGGGAAACGGATATGTTCCCGATGCGGACGAGCTTTGGGGTCTGTCGGTCAACAAAGACGCGCACGAGGTCAAGGTTTACGGTGAAGCCGTTTCGCTGACGCTTAAAGAATACAGTATTCTCATAAAGCTACTCGGCTTTGTTGGCAGAGTTTACTCGCGCGAACAGCTGCTGGACGATGTCTGGGGTTTTGACTACGACGGCGACATAAGGACCGTTGATTCGCACGTTGCAAGACTTCGCACAAAGCTCGGCGACTGGGGAGCAAAACATTTACATACCGTATACGGCGTAGGCTATAAGATAGAGGAATGAATATGAGCAAAAAGACTGAGAGCAAACGCTTTATAAGTATAAGGTTGCGGCTGTTTTTACAGGTCGGCGCCATAGTGCTGCTTGCCGTGACGCTGATACTTGCGCTCAACAAATGGTATCTGTCGTCAATATACATACTCAATCAAAAGCGAACCATGCAGTCTCTTGCGGAGGAGATTGACACTTACGACGTTTCCGCCGCCGATTACAGCTCTAAAATCGCATTGCTCGAAAAAGACAACGGCGTTACCATAGACGTATATATGTCTGACGGCACTCCACTTTACTACGGCGCCGCGCCTACCGGTATAACCGGCGGAAAAATCGTAATCAAAGACAGGCACGACAACCCCGACGGCTCCTTTTTTGAAATTCAGGAAAACGCCCTGAGCGACACGCAATTCATAGTCTACGGAAAAAGTCTTAATTTCGGCGGAGATCTTGAGATGTACAGCAAAAAAACTACGATAGACTCCTATGCCGATACAGCCATAAACGTAATGCTTATAACGAGTATACTCGCCCTTTGCGGCACGCTTGTTGCGATATATTTCTACTCAAAACGGTTTACAAAGCCGCTTATCGAAATGAGCTGCGTCACCGGCGGTATGGCGGATATGGACTTCTCAAAGAAGTGCGAATACGGCGGAAACGATGAAATAGGCACTTTGGCAAGCAGTATAAACGAGCTTTCGGATTCGCTTAAAAACACGCTCGACGATTTAAACGAGAAAAACCGCAGGCTGCAAGAGGATATAGAAAGAGAACAGCAGCTCGACAAAATCCGCAAGGACTTTATTTCCAATGTTTCGCACGAGCTGAAAACTCCGATTTCGATAATACAGGGCTACTCGGAGGGCGCCAAGCTTATGCTCGACAGCGGAGACGCAAAAGGCGCTTCGGAATATTGTGAAATAATAACCGACGAAACTCACAAGATGAATACGCTCGTTTTACAGCTTCTCGAGCTTTCGATGTACGAATCCGGCAACGTCAAGCTCAGTATGGACAAGATAGACCTTCGTGCCGCCGCGGAAGAATACGGCGAAGAAAACCGTTTAAAATTCGAGAGCAATGGAATTAAATTTATAAATGACATTCCGAGCGACAGCTTCGGTCTCGGCGACAGCGTTAAAATACGAATGATATTTAACAACTATATATCGAACGCCTGCTCGCACGTTTCGGGCGACAACATTATAAGAGTCTATAAAGGGCAAAGCACCGACAAAGGCAGTATACGAATTTGCGTATACAACAGCGGAAGCCATATAGACAGCGATGATATGGATAAAATATGGATAAGCTTTTACCGCGCCGACAAGTCACATTCGCGCGCAGAGGGGCGTTTCGGACTCGGTCTTTCGATAGTCGGCGCAATACAAAAGCTGCACGGTGAAAAATACGGTGCCGAAAACACGGATGACGGAGTTGTATTTTGGTTTGACATAAAAAAAGCCTGAGTTTGCGGAGGTGAATGTTTTGCTTAAATTTGCGGATAGGCTTCTTTCCGTCTTTTTCCCAAAAAGGTGCAAATACTGCGGAGAATTGATAGTCCCGGAAAAAGACATCTGTGAAAATTGCGAAAGCTCCCTGCCGCGTATTTTGCCCCCGTACTGCCATTTTTGCGGTCACAGCAAAGAGGACTGCTCCTGTAGGCAGGCAAAAAGCGAATACTCCGCCGTCGCCGCTCCGTTTTACTATGAGGGCGCTGCCAAAGCCGCCATACACCGCCTGAAATTTGAGGGAAAGGATTTTGTCGCACGCACTCTCGCGCAGGATATGGCAAAAACCGTAAAAGAGCAATACGGCGAAAAAGAATTTGACATAATAACCTTTGTGCCGTTTTCAAAATCCGAAAAACATGACAGGGAATTTAACCAGAGCGAGCTTTTGGCAAAAGTGCTCGGCGAGGAGCTTTGTTTGCCGTGTCGGGAGATGCTCGTAAAGCTCTATGACGTTCCGCGCCAACATACGCTTCCGGGAAACAAACGGCGCGGCAATGTATTCGGCATATTTGCGACAGCGGAAGAATTTTCATATCTTGACGGCAAAACAATACTTCTTGCAGATGACATAAAGACCACCGGCTCCACGCTTTCGGAGTGTGCCAAAATGCTGAAGTTCGCCGGAGCAAAAGAGGTTTGCGCCGTAACCGCCGCCATAGCTAAAAAGATAGGATAACAGCATTACGTGTGATATGTACGATTGCGACGGATAAGCAATTTTCACAATTACAGCGATTAAAGCAATCGTCGGATACTCTCCCGAAGTTTCGCAGTTTATCGAGTTTTAGATATTTATTAACTACACTTGTGCTGATACGTAACACTTTTTTCTGCTTGTCGCCGCAAATTTGCCAAATACCGATTTATTCGACAAAACTGTCCAAAAAACAAATTTACAAGCATGGTAATTTCAGTTAATATTGTTGTGTAATCTTACTTTGTTAATATTTTACAGGGTGAATCCTGTATTGATCTTTGTAACGAAGGTCATTAAAGGAGCTTTAACTATGAAAAAGACCGTTATAACAATTATATCCATAATATTGGGTATTGCCTTGGTATTTTCACTTGCCATGCTTATTCGCAACTACATTATTCCTGTTTTGACGATAGCAAACTCTCAAAAAAACGTTCAAGAAACATTTTTATGTTCATCGGAGTCACCGGACGGCAAATATAATTTGGAGGCATACAGAACGGAGCCCGGTGCAACCGTAGATTATTCCGTCAGAGTCTATATGATAAACGGAAATCAAAAAGAAATAATTTATAATGCATATCACGAATCCGAGGCTAAAATAGATTGGGTTGATAATACAATCGTTTCAATCAACGGAAAAACGCTTGATATGTCAAGCGGCGAAACATATGATTGGCGCAAGGAATAAATTTCTTAATTACCGCCGGAAAATCCATACCGGGAAAAATCGGTATGCATTTAATATGTAAGACTTTTGTTTCAAGCACAAAAAATCCCTGCTATCATTTTGATAGCAGGGATTTTGCAGTTAAGAAGCTTTATTTCAGCTGCAAATTGAGCTGATAATTTTTTCCGCGTCAAACGGCTCGCCGAAATGATTTCTATATTTCGACTTTAATATATATACCGTTACCTTATCGCTGCTTTCCGCTACGATACTGAAATATGACGAAGACCGCATTTCAAATTTGTCTGTGTAATTACAGTATTTATATCGGTAATCGCCATTGGTTCCGTCTGTATATTTAATGCTTTTTCCGCCGACCGAGGTCTCCCTTAACAGTTCTTTTTCAAGCCTTTTCTTAATAAGCTTTCGCGATGCCGCCGTTCCGCCGGTATACTCATATACGGTAGCTGTATAATAGTTATAGCTGCCGTCGCTTTTAGAATAATTATCAACAGTATAATAACCGCTTAAAAAGCCGTTTGAATACAGTTCATCATCCGAACGCTCAGCCTCGTAATCAGCCAAATCGACAAAATTACCCAAGCTGTATTTACTCTCGGCGGCTTCTTTATAGCTGCTCGTCTTTTCGCTGCCCGAATTTACAAATACCGCGGCAAAAAACGACACGGAGAAAACCACGCAGAAAGCCGCTATACATAATGAGCTTATCTTAAGCACGGATTTTATTTTTGCGTCATTGACAAAAAAGTAAGCGATATAGCAAATTATTCCGGGTATCAAAATTATGCTCGGTATAATCAGAGCAAAGGTATCAACAACAATATATATCGGTGTTGTTGTCACTTGGTTTTTGACAAAAGCCCAAAGAAGCCCCAATAACACCACTGCAATTAAAACGACGACGAGATTTTTAATTGATTTCTTTTTATCCATATTAACCCCCACAGTTAACATACAAATAACACCGTACCGTGTTACTCCCGCAATTATGATTTATTTGCAATAAATTGTAACAACGACCCTATCACTTTTTGTTTTTCTCTTTGTTTTTTGCCATATAGGAGACTATCAAAATTATGCTGACAAGATTGCAGCCTATTGACAATCCCAAAAGCAAGCCGCTGCTGAAATCGCCGAAGCTGCTCGTTTCATTACCCGAAAATGCCGTATATGCCAAATTTAATATGTTGCCCAGAACCATCAAAATTATTCCGACTTTTAAGTTTTTCATAAACGAGCCTCGCTTTCTTTCATTACGGCTCCCCTTTTGAGGAAACCTCTGTCTACTCAAATTATATAAAAAGTTTCGGTAAAAGTCAAAAGGGGAATTATCTGTACGGTTTTTCACCGTTTTTACTGTAATTCGCAAGCATTTTTTCGGGACTTGCAAATACGGCTTTTCATATTCATATTCATAATATGAAAGAGAGGTCGATTTTAATGTTTTTGGAACTTCTATCCGCCATAAGCACAAAAATGCTTTATTTGATTCTCCATATAGAAAATGCGGGGTCATTTCCGAAGCCGCTGTCAGCAAAAGAAGAAAAAAAGGCTCTTGAACAGATGGCTTCGGGCGATAAAGACGCCAAAGACCGCCTTATAGAGCACAATCTGCGGCTCGTGGCGCACATTATAAAAAAATACTATTCAAATTACTCAGACCAAGAGGATCTTATTTCAATCGGCACAATAGGACTTATAAAGGGCATAAACACCTTTGACTACACCAAAGGCACGCGCCTTGCCACGTACGCCTCACGCTGTATAGAAAACGAAATACTTATGCACTTCCGCAATCAAAAAAAATCGGCGCAGGATATTTCCATGAGCGAACCCATCGATACCGATTCGGAGGGAAATCCCCTGACGCTGTCTGACATCGTCTATACCGACGACACGATTGCGGACGATATAGATAAAAAGGTCAAAATAGAAAAACTGCGCGAATATATAGACGATATGGACGACGCACGTGACAGAGAGATAATAGTCAAAAGATACGGCCTCGGTATGTCAAAACCGCTGACGCAGCGCGAGATAGCCGCCGAAATGGGAATTTCCCGCTCATATGTTTCGAGGATAGAAAAACGTGCGTTAAAAAAGCTCAGAGACAGATTTGACGAATAAAAGGCAAAAAGAAATAGCCCCCCTATTGGGGAACTACTTTCATAAAAATGTCGGCATCGACCTATTTTCCCGGGCCGCTTCCAGCCAAGTATTTTCGGCACGAATGAGCTTAACTACCGTGTTCGGAATGGAAACGGGTGGACCCTCATCGTAATAAACACCGACTTTGAGAAACTTTGTTTTTGAACTCATCTCTCAAGTGCGAGAGTTAGTATATCACAAGGTTTCTCAAATTGCAAGTGTTTTTTTCAAAAAAGTTTAAAAATTTTTAATATTTTTTAAATTATTCCGAAATAAGCGTTTTTTCGATTGTGCCGACGTAAATTCTGTGGTAATCTTTATTAGGATACCATTTTTCAATTGAGCTGTCCAAAAATCCGTCGGGAGTCATATCCTTAAACGCTGTCTTTTTGCAGACAAGCACTTTTTTAGCCTGCTTAAATGTGACGGCATTATCTACATACTCGGGAACAAGTCCCGTCTCGGCAGCCTTATCGATATCCCTGCCCGATTTTGCGCCGCATATACCGAGTTCCTTTTTATATTCGCCGTCGAAGAACGAGAGCGTGAACTCATCGTATTTTTCCATAAATTCGAGGGTGTATCTCTGCGGACGGACAAACACAAACACTACATCCTTGCCCCAAAGCTCGCCTACGCCGCCCCACGAAACGGTCATAGTATTCCAATCGCCCTCTTTGCCGGCGGTCAAAAGAGCCCAGTCATCGCTTATCATTTGTATCGGCGAACGGTCAAGATCACGCACGTTTATTTCTTTAAACATATTTATCAACTCCGTTAAAACTTTTCTTTTTATAATATATTACGAAACGAGGAAAAAATCAATGACAGAAGTAAAAGGTTTTTTAAGAGATTTCAGGCTCAGCGTACCCGAAGCCATTTATGCCTGCAACGGCATTAAAATATGCGGCAAACGAATAAAATCGGTTCTGTTTTCAACCGACGTCAGCATAATAAGGAATTCCAACGCAGACGCGGTTATCGCCGTTTATCCGTTTACGCCTCAGCCCGTCATCACACAGGCGGTAATGATGGCGGCGGACACTCCCGTATTTGTCGGAATAGGCGGCGGTCTTACAAAGGGCGAAAGAGTTCTCGGTCTCGGCAGACACGCCGAATATCAGGGTGCATTCGGTGTGGTTGTAAACGCCCCTACCCCTAACGAAACCATAAAGGAGCTTAAAGAAGCTCTCGACATACCCGTTATTGTCACCGTAGCTTCGGAGGATGACGATATTGCCGGAAGAATAGAAGCCGGAGCCGAAATTTTTAACGTATCGGCAGCGTCAAATACGCCGGAGCTTATCTTAAAAATCCGCGAGAAATACCCGAACATACCGATTATGGCAACCGGCGGACCCACCGATGAAACCATCAAAGCCACAATAGCCGCCGGAACAAACGCCGTAACATGGACGCCGCCCACAAACGGAGAAGTCTTTAAAGACATTATGGACGCTTACCGCAAACATCAGGAACACCCGAAATATTAAATATCACTCGTCCCACTCATAGTCGCGAAGCTTACCCTCGCACAGAAGTTTGGGATAATTCCATTGGCGCAAAACCTCATACACACCTATTGCCACGGAATTAGAGAGATTAAGGCTGCGAGCGTCGGGATTATTGAGCATAGGTATTCTCACACAGGTCTGCGGATTATCATGTAAAAGATTTTCCGGCAGACCTTTTGTCTCTTTGCCGAAAAACAAATACACATTATCGGGATATTCTACGTCGGTGTGACGATGCTTCGCCTTTGTTGTAAAATAGTAAAAATTTCCGTTGTCCGGATTTTTACGAAAGAACTCTTCGAGACTCTCATAATGTGTTATATCCAAAAGATGCCAATAATCGAGCCCTGCGCGTTTTAACTTTCTGTCGTCTATCTTAAATCCCATAGGACCGACAAGGTGCAGCCTGGCTCCGGTAAGGGCGCAGGTACGCGCCACGTTTCCTGTGTTTTGCGGAATTTCGGGTTCGACCATAACCACATTCAATATCATTTTATCACCGTTTCAAAAAAACTTCAAAAACAATTTTACCATATTTTTCAAAAATATAAAGAACTAAACAGTATTTTTACCGTCCGTTTTGCACAAGATACTAATACAACTTTTAAAACGGAGGAAAAAATAATGAATAACAACATGAATTCGGCAATGAAAACAGTAGGCGTGAGTCTCGCGGTGGGAACTGCCGCGGCGGTTATGTCAACCGCGGTTAAATCCTCTTCGAGAAAACGCAAGATGAAGAAAGCCGCAAAAAAGGCCGCAAATACCATAAATACCATTGTTGACAATATGCAGGATATGATAAGATAATCATATACGCGAGGACTCGTGCAGGGCGGTTTTTACCGCTTTGCTACATAGGAGGAACAAAAAATGAAAAAAATTCTCTGTATTTTTTCAGTATTGCTGATTGTGTTCGGAGCAGCATTTTTCGGGTGCGGAAAAAAGGACAATAAGACCGATACCGAGCAGAGCGAAACCGCCGTTTCCGCGACCGATGACACGACCACGCCCGACCCGAAGCCCGTTTTATCGGGCGACGCCGCGCTTAAAGACGGTGAGACATATACAGGCAGAGAGCCGCTCGCTCTCGCGAGCTTTAACGTTACGGATCCCGAAAACACGCGCGGACTCTCTACCGAAAAGCACGGCTACGGCTACGGCATAGCGAAAGACGGTAAGCCCAACGAAATATCCGTAAACAATCAAAAATACTTTGAGACAAACGGCTACAAAGCGTTTTGTCTCGACACCAAATCGACCGACAAGGTATTATACCTTACATTTGACTGCGGCTACGAAAACGGATACACGGCAAAAATTCTTGACACATTAAAGGAAAAGCAGGTTCCCGCCGCATTTTTCTGCACGCTTCCGCAGGTAAAGGAAAATCCCGAAATCATAGCGCGAATGATAAACGAAGGTCACATTGTGGGAAATCACTCGGTCACTCACCCGTCGTTCCCGACCTTAACAAGGCTCCAAATGGCAAACGAAATTAAGGGTATGGACGATTATTTAAGAACTTATTTCGGATACAGCGCACCGTTTTTCCGCTTCCCGATGGGAGAATACTCGGACAGCGCACTCGACGCGGTAGGTTCGCTCGGATACACAAGCGTTTTTTGGTCGGTTGCTTACTCCGACTGGGATTTAAGCAAACAAAAGGGTGAAGATTTTGCATTTAACACCGTTATGTCAAGGCTGCACCCCGGAGCCGTAATACTTCTGCACGCGGTATCGCCCGATAACTCGGCGGCTCTCGGCAGAATTATTGACGCGGCAAGAGAGCAGGGATACACGTTTAAGTCGCTGTACGACTATCCGCAGGAATAACAGACAATTATATAAACAACAAAAACCGCTTCTCGCCGAAGGCTGAGTATTTATCAGCCAAACGAAAAGCGGTTTTTATTTATCTTATTCAGTCGTTGTTTGTGGCGACTATATTTACCCCTGTACCGAGAACATTCTCGATTACAACATCTCCGATAGAGACGGGAGCTTTAAGTGTGACCTTGTTTATTTCGGTCATACAGTCAAATATTTTTTCCTTGGGTATGGGCGAGCTTGTCTTAACAGGCACTACGGGAAGTCTGCCTCCCTCGACCTTTACGGTGGAGGTTACCATTCTTTCGGGGTGCGTGCACTCTGCTCTCGCGTAAGCGTCGCCGCGTTTACACGTGTTTCCCGTAACGGAAAGAACTTCTCCGCTGTCCGACAATTCAACCGTTATAGAACAGCCGATGGGGCATGAAACACATACAAGTTCTCTTTTAGACATATTACGCATCCTCCTTTACGGAAACTACCATGGTGCTGTCGGCAGGCAGAGAATGGATAATATCCGCCTTTATCGGAACATATTCCATTTCGCCGGGGCACATCTTCTTTTTCTTCTTGGTATAGATAACATCGCCGTTACAGGTAATGGTAAGGGTTACGTTTTTAAGCACTCTGCCCACGCGGAAATAGAGCTTTACATCCTTGTCGGTATCGTGTGAAATTCTCTGCGGAACTATATATCTTACGCCGTTTTCACCCTTTGTATTGACAAATTCGTCGCAGTTCTTTTCACCGCGTATATATTTTGCGGCGCCTGCGCCTGCGAGCTGACTCTCTTCTGTTACGTAGTCAACAAGATCGTGCACCTGCAAAACGTTGCCGCACGCAAACACGCCCTTGTGCTTTGTTTCACGGTACTCATCGACTATCGGTCCGTTGGTTATACGGTCAAGCTCGATGCCGGCATTCTTGGAAAGCTCGTTTTCGGGAATAAGTCCTACCGACAGCATAAGAGTGTCGCAGGGAATGTACTCCTCGGTGCCGGGAATGGGCTTCAAATGCTCGTCTACATTGGCAACGGTTACACCCTCAAGACGATCTTTGCCGTGGGTGCTGACAACCGTACAGGAAAGGCGAAGCGGAATACCGAAGTCCTCAAGACATTGAACGATATTTCTCGTAAGTCCGCCCGAATACGGCATAAGCTCACATACGGCCTTAACCTTTGCGCCCTCTAATGTCATACGTCTTGCCATAATAAGACCTATATCGCCCGAACCCAAGATAACGACTGTTTTGCCGGGCATATATCCGTCAATATTTACGTATTTCTGCGCGGTTCCGGCGGTCATAATGCCCGATGCACGGCAGCCTGCTATGGAAAGCGCGCCTCTCGGTCTTTCACGGCAGCCCATTGCAAGCACTACCGCTTTTGCCTTTATTGTGAGAAGTCCGTCCTTATTATTTACCGCAGTCACCACGTTATCATCGGAAATATCAAGAACCATGGTGTCTACCTTAACGTCTATATCGGTTTCCTTAATCTGCTTTATAAATCTGCCGGCGTATTCGGGGCCCGAGAGTTCCTCGCCGAAGTAATGCAGACCGAAGCCCGTATGTATACATTGCTCAAGTATACCGCCGAGAGTGTCGGCGCGCTCCAAAATAAGGATTTTTTCAACGCCCTTGTCGTGCGCCTCAAGTGCTGCCGCCATTCCGGCAGGACCGCCGCCGACAACTACCAAATCATAACAAGTTTCCATTCTTTCCACCTCATTTCGTCCTGTCAAAGATTATCTTTGACTCGCCGCCGAATTTTGTTATCTCGTTCATCGGAACGCCGAGTTCTCTTGAAAGTATCTCGACTACTTTGGAGCCGCAGAAGCCGCCCTGGCATCTGCCCATACCGGCTCTTGTGCGGCGTTTTACTCCGTCAACGTCTCTCGCCCCTACGGGAGAGTGTATGGCGTCAAGTATTTCACCCTCGGTAACCGTTTCGCAGCGGCAGATGATTCTTCCGTAGCGCTTATCCTTGGCGATGAGCTTTTCGCGCTCTTCTTTTGACATATTGCGGAAACGAACGGGTGCCGGACGACTGCCGTTAAAGTCTGCCTTCTTTTTGGGAGAAGCTTTTTCAACAAAAAGATTTGCGACATATTTTGCAATGGCAGGCGCGGCGGAAAGTCCGGGAGACTCTATGCCGGCAACATTGATAAAGCGGTCGTTCTTATCGGAATAACCTATAATAAAGTCATCGGTTACCGGGTGTGCTCTCACGCCGGCAAAAGAGGTTATGGCGCCTCTGACATTTACGCTCGGTACGGATTTCAGAGCCTTGGAGAGTATGAATTCAAGTCCCTCGGGAGTTGTATCCACATCGTCCTTATTGTCCTCGTCCGTTGCCGACGGGCCGATAAGAAGGTTACCATCAACCGTAGGAGTTACCAATACGCCCTTGCCCATTTCGTTGGGGCACTGGAATACCGTGCGGTCTACAAGATGGCCGAAAGATTTATCGAGAAGGTAATATTCGCCTTTACGGGCAACAATCTTTATGGAATCGTCGCCTATCATACGTGCGACCTCATCGCTGTGAGTACCTGCGGCATTTATTACATACGTTGCGGTAATGTCACCCTTTGTGGTATCAAGGACAAATTCGAAGCCGTTAAAGCTGATAGCTTTTACAAGACAATTTCTTATAAATTCCACTCCGTTTTCGCAGGCATTATCCGCCGCCGCAATGGTCAGCTCGTACGGGCAAACTATACCCGCGGATTTTGAATAAAGTGCGCCGACCGCTTCGTCGCTGATATTGGGCTCAAGCTCATGGAGCTTCTTTGAATCGATTATCTCAAGCTCCGGAACACCGTTCTTTATTCCGCGCTCATACAGAAGATGAACATGCTCCATCTCCTTTTCCGAAAACGCGACTACCAAAGAGCCGTTATTCCTGTACGGAACATTAAGCTCTTTGCAGAGCTGCGGCATAATAGCCGTACCCTCAACATTCAGCTTTGCTTTCATAGTACCCGACACAGCGTCAAATCCGCCATGGACAATTGCGCTGTTTGCCTTGGTAGTTCCCATGGCAACATCGTTAAACCTTTCGAGCACTGCTGTCTTTACGTCATATTTCGAGAGCTCCCTCGAAATAAGAGCGCCGACAACGCCGCCGCCTATAACGGCAACATCGTACTTCATAAAAAATCCACCCCTTGTTTTTATTCGCTTAGTGAGACTTCACTAATCTATATCCTGGCCGGCAAAATCGTCTTTTTCCTGCTTGCTGACAAGAACGATGTCGCCGGAGCCTTTGGTCCCTGTGAGTATATCCGATATTTTTCTGTTAAGAGCGAGAAATTTATCTCTGAAAGGAAATGTATCGGCATAATAAGTGTCAAAATCCGAAGTATAGCTCTTATCAAAAAGCGCCGTGAACGAAAACTCGGGCTTTGTTGCGAGGTTTCTGTTTTCGCTTTCGGATACGGTTTTGTCGGTATCGAATACCGATATAAGACCTACAACGGTTAAAATCAGCGCAAAAACGAGACTTAAAACCGCCTTGCCCGTGTTTGACTGCGGACTGAATAAGCCGCGTTTATGAGCGGCGCAATAGCTTTTTATATGCAAAAAGGTCTTCCTTTCGTTAAAATCTGAAATAGAGGAACGGATTGTAGCTGTTCCCGACAAGCGACGCGGTTGAAATTACAAGCGAGAAAATCACAAACAGCACCGACAAAACATCTACGGCAACTTTTCCGCCGTGCGTCTTGGAGAGGGCACCGATAAGATTTTTAATATGCGGTAAAATCGGCATAGCGCACACGGCGCCTATTATAAGGAGCACCGCATAGTTTACAATTACGGTCTTTTCCGTGAGGGTAATAAATCCGTTCGCGGCACCGAACGCCGCTTTGAAAAAGTATTTTATCTTGGACAAGTCGTCGAAATAGAAGAACACCCACCCGACGATTATAACAACAAGCGAATAGATATGCCCAACTGCTCGCGGCAATTTTTCAAGATACTTTCCTATATACATTTTTTCAAGCATCAGGAATACAAAGTAGTAAAGTCCCCAAAGGACGAAATTCCAGCTTGCACCGTGCCAAAGTCCTGTAAGGAGCCAAACTATGAGCATATTGAGCGCCCAATTTTTTCGGTTGCCGCCGAGGGGAATATAAAGATAATCCCTGAAAAAAGACGACAGCGTCATATGCCAGCGCCGCCAAAAATCCGAAATCGACACGGCGTAATACGGGTAATTGAAGTTCTCGGGGAATGAGAAGCCGAACATATGCCCAAGGCCTATTGCCATATCGGAATAGCCCGAAAAATCAAAGTAAATCTGCAATGTGTAAGAGATTATGCCTATCCACGCGCCTGCGCTTGAAAGTCCGGTTAAATCGCCGCCTATAAGCTTGTCGGTAAGCTGACCCGCAAAGTTGGCTATAATCGCTTTTTTTAAAAGTCCCACCGAAAAGCGCATAACGCCTGCGGAAATATTTTTAAGCGTGACGGTACGCTCTTCTATTTGCTCCTCAACGTCGCTGTAGCGCACAATGGGACCGGCTATCAGCTGCGGGAACATCGACACATACAAAAGCAATTTGTAAAACGACGGCTGCACCTTGACGCTGCCGCGGTATACATCGATAACATATGTAAGCGCCTGAAAGGTATAAAATGAAATTCCTATCGGCAGCGCAAGATTGAGATTCGGCAAATTCAGCGAGAAAATCGAATTTATGTTTTCGTTGAAAAACGAAGAATATTTAAACAGCGCGAGTGACGACAGAGTTATAACCGCCGCAAGAGATAGAAAAAGCTTTGCCTGCCATCTGCCGCGAAAACGGTCGATAAGAAGCCCGAACGCATAATCGACAAAGGCGGTGGCAATCATCAAAAATATATATTTAGGCTCGCCCCACGCATAAAAGACAAGTGAAAAGACAAGCAAAATGACGTTGCGCGAAGAAGTTTTTTGCGCTATGTAATAACATATAAAGCACAGCGGCAAAAACAGATACAAAAAAGTCAGACTTGAAAAGACCAAAAGATATCACCACAAACATATTTTAACTTTAGTATTGTATCACAAAATTCGCTAAATTAACAGTATTTTTTGATAAATATCATCAACGTATCGTATTTTTGCGGCAAAGGCGTATTTTTTATGAAACTTTTTCTATTTCAGCCCTCAATCGCTCTATTATACGTTTTTCAAGTCTTGAAATATAGCTTTGGGAAATGCCCAGGATATCCGCCACTTCCTTTTGAGTGTGTTCATTATATTTGCCGAGACCGAACCGCATATTCATAATCAGCTTTTCACGGTCCGGCAAGGCGTCAACTGTTTTTAAAAGCAATTTTTTCTCGTCGTCGTATTCGATATTTCGGTTTACTTCGTCGGGCTCGCTGCCGAGAACATCCGACAAAAGCAGCTCGTTGCCGTCCCAATCCACGTTAAGCGGCTCGTCAATGGAAATATCGCACTTATGCGCGTTTGTCTTGCGAAGATACATCAGTATTTCGTTTTCAATGCAGCGCGAAGAGTACGTGGCAAGCTTTATGTTTTTTTCGGGTCTGAATGTGTTTACGGATTTTATGAGTCCTATTGTACCTATTGAAATCAAATCTTCAACGGGCACTCCCGAATTTTCAAATTTTTTCGCAATGTAGACCACAAGCCGCAGATTGTGCGTTATAAGAGTCTGTCTGGCATTTTTTACTTCGCGTCCGCTGCCGCCGATAATATCGGACAAAAGCTTTTCCTCCTCTTTTTTTGAAAGCGGCGGCGGCAAGGTTTCCGGACCGTTTATGTAATGTACGTCATTTAAAAGGAAAAGCCTTTTTAGCTTTATCAGCAGTTTTTTGAACACGTTCATTTTTTCGTTTACCCTCTCTTATGTCAAAAATTTTCGGCCCCAAAAGAACCGAATAATCACCTGATGAAAACGGCGTTTTACTCTCCGCCAAAATGACATTTTTTACTTCTTTTGTTTCTTTTTTCCCGATTACCGTAATCGAATCTATAAGCACGGCTCTGAGCACGCTCTCGCCCCCTACCGTTCCTGCCGGAATTAACCTGATGCTTCCGTCGTCGCAATTTATCGGCAGAGCGGCGTCTCCGTCGATGAATGCAAAAATCCCCTCGGGCACAAGTTTTTTCACAACAGAGCGTTCGGCTATAATGACGGGGGTATCCGAGAACCCGTCAGAGAGAGAATTTCCCGTATCGAAAAGCGCCTTTGTCAAAAACGCGTTTCCCTTATTGCAGAGCCTTACGTCAAAAATTTTGTCGTCGGGCGAATTTCGCTTTAAAAGCTTTGAAAAAAGCGTCAACACCGCATAGCAGACAACCGTGGACAAAACGAGAAGCTTTACATCTATATCAAAATAGACTGCGGCATTGTTATACACCATACCGCTCGGTTTAAAAGCGAGCCAAACGGCAAGCATAAGTCCGGCAAAAATAAAATTCACGGCAAAAAAGGCGGCAAATTCTTTTATAAACACCGTAAATTTTTTCGGTGCAAAGGAGACGAGAACCAAAATACACGACATACCGAGGTTCATAACGACGGACAGGACATTCGGAATATCCGGCAAAAAAATCACGAGCGAATACGCACCGCCTATAAACGCACCGGCTGCGAGGCGAGCCCTTTTCGGTTTTACCCTTACTATCAGAGAAGACGCCGAAAGCAAAAAGTAATTTATAAATATATTCAGCACAACGAGGACATCGACATAGACTTTCGTTTTTATCACTCCGTTTCGGTCGGGTGGGGTTTTATGCGGCGGAAACAGCACGGCGAAATCTCATATGCTCCGTTACACAATTATACGATGACCCGTCTTCGGAATTTGTCACATTATGGACGTCGCAAAGTGTTTTAAGACGACAAAAAAAGAGGCTGTAAAAAACGGGGATTTTTTACAGTCTCTGTTATTGAAAAAGCTTTTTTAATTTTAAAGGAGGCTTGCGGCGTCCTTATCAAGATAAATTTCGGTGTCGCGGTGGAACTGAAGAATAGACGCCGGGCAAGCGGGTGAAACTTCGCCGTCAACGAGAGCCTTTACAGCGTCCGCCTTTGCCTTGCCTGTAGCTATAAGTATAATTTTCTCGGCGCTCATAATAGAGCCGACGCCCATTGTCAGCGCATAGTGCGGCATGGGATTTTCGTCAAAATATTTTGAGTTTGCCTCAATCGTGCTCTCCGTAAGCTTTACCTTAAAAGAACCTTTGGTGAAATGATTTGACGGCTCGTTAAAGCCGATGTGACCGTTTCTGCCGACGCCGAGAAGCTGAATATCTATGCCGCCTGCATCCTTTATCATTTTATCGTACGCGAGGCATTCATCCTCAACGCTGTCGGCATTTCCGTTTAAGAAATGTACGTTTTCTTCCTTTATGTCGGTATGGTCAAAAAATCGGACGTGCATAAAGGTGTAATAGCTGTTTTTGTCGTTTTTGGGCAGAGCCACATACTCGTCAAGGTTAAAGGTCTTGACATTTTCGAGGCTTACAAGTCCGTTTTTGTACTGCTCGCAAATATATTTATAAGTCGGTATCGGTGACGCACCCGTGGCAAGTCCCAGAACAATGTCGGGCTTTGCGTTGATAGCTTTTACAAATTCCGAACCGACTTCTTTTCCTATCTCTTCGGCATTATCGTAAATTTTGATTTCCATAATTTTCACTCCGTATGTATTAAACTCACAATGCCTATTTATTATATCATACCAAAGACTTTTTTCAACATTTATTTACCTGCCGCGCAAAATATGATACAATTGATAAAAACCGAATTCGGAGGAGCGTTATGGTAAGCTGCGGAACCGATCTTGTAAAAATATCAAGGATTGAAAAAGCATTGGAGACACCCGGTTTTTACGAAAAGGTTTTCGGTGAAAACGAACGTGCGGAGTTTGAAAAAAGAGGCACAAAACCCGAGAGTCTCGCCGCGGCATTTGCGGCAAAGGAGGCTTTCGGCAAGGCTCTGGGAACAGGAATACGCGGTTTTGAGCTGTGCGAAGCGGAGGTTTTGCACAGAGATAGCGGTGCGCCGTACTTTGCGCTGTCGGGAAGAGCAAAATCCATATCCGACAAAATGCACGCCGAATTTTCGCTGTCACTCACGCACGACGGCGAATACGCCGCCGCATTTGTAGTCTGCGTTACGAAAGGTGAAGATATATTATGATGAAAATACTGCCGTCAAACGAAATCAGAGAGATTGAATATAAGGCAGATCAAAGCGGCATATCGTATTTAAGACTTATGGAAAACGCCGGCAGCGCCTGCGCCAAAGCGATACGCAAGAAATTTGACAAGACCGCAAAAAGAAATGTTACGATAATCTGCGGCAAGGGCAAAAACGGCGGCGACGGCTTTGTAATAGCGCGAAAGCTCGCCGAAAACGAATACAATGTAAATGTTGTCCTCGCGTCGCGCGAGCCGTCTGTCGGCGATGCGGGCGAAATGCTTTCGAGAATTCGCGGTACGGATATAGGCATTTACTTTTACGATGACGACGCCGAGCTTTGCGAAGAGCTGATAGGCGGCGCCGATATTGCGGTTGACGCAATTTTCGGCACGGGCTTTAAGGGAGCGGCAAACGAAAAGTACGCGCATATTTTCGAAATTATATCGGAAAGCGGCGCGTACACCGTGAGTATCGACATACCGAGCGGCACCGAAGCCGATTCGGGGAATGTAAGCGGCGCCGCCGTTAAGGCTCAAATGACAATAGCGGTTATGGCACTTAAAAATTCACTTGTCACTTTTCCTGCCGCGGAATACGCCGGCAATGTAATGGTAGTGCCGATAGGCGTACCTGAGGAGATATTCAGCGAATATACGGGCGCATACACATTAAATCCCGACGAAATACGTTCTAAATTTCCGCGCAGAAAAGAAAACGCCAACAAGGGCGACTTCGGGAAAGGTCTTATTATTGCCGGCAGCTACGATATGCCGGGCGCTGCGGTTATAGCGTCCGCGGCAGCAGTAAACAGCGGTGCAGGGCTTATAAAGCTCGCCTTCCCCGATAAAGCTTATCCTGCGGTAACCTCGTCGTGTCCCGAAAAAATACTGTTGCCTCTTATGACAAACAACAACGGCAGAATTTCATCACAAAACATTAAAAAGATAGAGGACGAGCTCGGCAAATGCGACGCCGTTTTAATAGGCTGCGGAATGGGCTGCGACCACGACACCGCCGCCATAGCGGAAACCGTGCTGAAAAATTCCACAGTTCCCGTAATAATAGACGCAGACGGCATAAACGCCCTGAAAGACAATATAAATGTTATAAAGAGCTGTTTGTCTCCGGTAGTTATAACTCCGCACCCGGGCGAAGCGGCGAGAATTCTCGGCTGTACGGTAAGCGAAGTCGAAAAAGACAGAAAAGCCGCCTGCAAAGCCATATTTGAAAAAACCGGCGCGGTGGTTGTACTCAAGGGTTCGCGTACAATAGTGACCGCAAACGGAATGGATTTCTATGTAAATCTTACCGGCAACCCCGGTATGGCAACCGCCGGCTCAGGCGATATGCTGTCGGGCATTATACTGTCGTTTATCTGCCAGAAAATAAAGCCTTTTTCTGCGGCGGTCTGCGGCGTATTCGTGCACGGAATGGCGGGAGATATTGTAAAAAACAAGTATTCCATGATGGGCACCACGCCCACAAGAATGTCGGAGGAGCTGCCGAAGATACTGAGGTCTCTTGAGAACTGATTAAAGGGGCGCTTTGATGAAAAAAATCCTTTCACTTCTTTTTGCACTCGCTTTGCTGCTGTGCGGATGTTCGGGAAAGGATAACGAAAAAAGCAGAGGTAAAAAGTATACGTTTCCGCCGCCCGAAGCTTTTTCTGCCGAAATAACGGCAAAGCAAGTTGATTTTACTTTTTCGGGGACGCTCACTCTTTCTTCGGAAAGCGGTTTTACGCTCACCTATTCGGAGCCGTCGGATATTGCGGGTATTACCGTGTCGCTTAAAGACAACACGGCAAAAATCGCCTGTCCCGAAATGGAGCCGGTCACCCTGACTTTGCCCGACTCATCGGCACTTTGCTTTATAAAAAATGCTTTTGATGCTCTAAAAAGCGATGAATACGACGGTTATGTGTTCGGCGGCAAGATAATTAACGAGGGGACCTTCGGCGGCGCCGATTTTCGCGTTACGAGAGACAAAGCCACACACAATATAATGTCTGTCGAATCAAACGCTTACGGCATCAGCATTAATTTTAATTACATTTAACGCAAGAAGAAAGTCAGGACCTCCGGCTAAG
>DJOQ01000025.1 GCA_002437245.1 Ruminococcaceae bacterium UBA6434 | reverse complement strand
GTAACTGATTCTTAGGAGGCGGACGCTCTATCCAGCTGAGCTATTGGCGCAAATATTAACGCATAAAATTGTAGCAGAATAACGTGATTTTGTCAATCGAAAGGGACTGTAAAAACCGAAATTCACAGTCCCTGCATTTTAAGAAAATGAAAAAAGTCTGCGGCAAAAAACATTTTGTTGAACAAAAACGATTACGGCACATAATTTCGTCTTGACTTTTTGCGGTTCGGCTTTTCACAACCGCGTGTTTCACATCACACGTTCCAACTGTTGATATATTTTTCCTGCTCCGGTGTTAGAGTGTCAATTGTTATGCCCCATGACGCGAGCTTCATTTCCGCAACGCGGCGGTCGATTTCTTCGGGAACGTAATTCACGCCGATTTTAAGCTTTTTGCGGTTTTCAACCGCATAGCGCGCAGAGAGCGCCTGCAGGGCAAAGCTCATATCCATTATCTCGGCAGGATGCCCGTCGCCTGCGGCAAGATTTACGAGCCTTCCCTCGGCAAGCAGATTTACCCATGCGCCCGTCGGCATTTTGTAGCCCATTATATTGTCGCGTTTTAATTCTTTTTCGACGGCAAGCCTTTCAAGGTCGTCAACGTTGATTTCCACATTGAAGTGCCCCGCATTGCAGACTATTGCGCCGTCCTTCATATTGAGAAAGGCTTTTTCCGTAATGACGTTGTCGCAGCCGGTTACGGTTATAAAGAAGTCGCCGTACTTTGCCGCTTCGACCATAGGCATTACAGAGAAGCCGTCCATTACCGCTTCCATAGCCTTTATTTTGTCAATCTCGGTAACTATTACCTTTGCGCCGAGTGCCTTGGCACGCATGGCAACGCCCTTGCCGCACCAGCCGTAGCCTGCCACAACGGCGGTTTTGCCTGCGACTATCAGATTAGTTGTTCTGTTTATGCCGTTCCATACGGACTGACCCGTGCCGTAACGGTTGTCAAACAGATATTTGCACTTGGCATTGTTTACGGCAATCATCGGGAAACGGAGCTTGCCGTCGTTTTCCATAGCCTTCAGGCGGATAATTCCCGTGGTTGTCTCTTCGCAGCCGCCGATAACGCCGCTTGTGAGGTTCGGGTATTCGTTGTGAATGGTGTTGACGAGATCGCCGCCGTCGTCGATTATTACGTTGGGACCGCATTCAAGGACCTTTTCGATATGCGCGTGATATTCTTCCGCCGACGCACCGTGCTTTGCAAATACGTTGAGTCCGCCCTTTACGAGTGCCGCGGCAACATCGTCCTGAGTGGACAGCGGATTGCTGCCCGTAATGTACATCTCCGCGCCGCCCGACGCCAAAACGCGGCAGAGATACGCCGTTTTGGCTTCAAGGTGAACCGACAGCGCAACTTTAAGTCCTTTAAGCGGCTTTTCCGCCGAAAACTCCTCTTCGAGTGCGCGCAAAAGCGGCATATTTGCCTTTACCCATTGTATTTTTCTCTCGCCGGATTCATAAAGCCCGACGTCTTTTATTTCGCTCATATTTTGTACCACCTAAAATTTTATTGTTAAATTATACTATAAAAAGGCGCGATAAGCAAATTTAATTTGCGTTATCTGTTGACTTTACAAATCATGTATGCCATAATACTGATGAATAATAATCTAACGGATGGTGATATGATGAAGAATATAGTTGTAAGAATAACTTCCGCAGTCATTGCGCTTATTATGATAGCTTGCGTTTTTTCGTCCTGTAAATCCAAAAAGAGTGACGACGAAGAAATCACAAGAAGCAATCAGGTTATAGCAGGTCCCGTGACCACAGCCGAAAACGGCGAGACCACAACCGGCACTGAGACCACCGGCGGCGAAACTACCGCGGCGGCAGGTACTGCAACAACAAAAGCTTCGTCTTCGCTGAGCGTTCCGTCGGTTACAACACCGAACTTTAACAGCACCACGGCTGCGAGCAGCAGCAATAACAGCGCCGGCGCGATAGGCTCTATGGGCTCCACCATACTCGGCGCTCTCGCAAATGCCGACCCCGATACCATAGCGGCTTTTGTAAACAATATGGGCTTCGGCTATGATGCCGATCAGGGCGTTTTCTATTCGCTGATGGATTCTTGGCAGAGAGACGCCAATTTCATAAGCCAGTACGATAAGTATGCCGCTATATTCGGCAATATGAGATATCTTACCACAACAATAGATTTTTATTACGACGGTCTTGACTGGCGTATTCAGCTTTGGAAGGGTCAGTACGGTACTTTCGGCGGCGGTGAAGTCGGCGTTTACACAAAGAACCCCAAGACAAACGATAAGCTTTACAACTGCGCCGACAACGATCACTTGCTCAATATGTATTATGACCTCTACACTTCTGCAAGCGCATATGCTTCGGGCAACAGATTTTTCTATCGCGACGCATGGACCGACGGCGGTCATTGGTGGCTTACCGGCTTTAAACTCGGCACCGTAAACCCCCAAGAAGTTGTTATGAGCCTCAAAATCAAAATGCGCACAAGAAAAATGGCAAATGCTTTTGAGGACGGTCTTATAAAAGCCGGATTCTATAAGGGCAACGCTTATACAAATTACGATTCATATAAGCGCGACGACAGAGTATTCTATATCCTCTGGTATCACACCGGAAGCCTCAATTATTGATAATTAAGCTTTTATGCAGGCTATCTCATTTTTGGGGTAGCCTGATTTTTTCTGTAAAAGGAGATATTTATGAAAGGCAAATTTTTTGCGTTTACTTCAAGGCTTAAATATATAAACCGCTGGGCGCTTATGCGTAACACGACTTATGAAAATTTAAGTCAGCATTCGGGCGAGGTTGCCGCAATAGCTCACGCACTCGCCGTAATAGGCAACAAGAGACTCGGCAAAAATTACAATGCCGAGCGCGCCGCGCTTTTGGGACTTTATCACGACACGCCGGAGATTATAACGGGCGATATGCCGACTCCCGTGAAGTATTACAGCAGCGAAATGCGCTCCGTTTTCGGTATGGTGGAAAAAGAGGCGTGCCAAAGGCTTTTGAATATGCTGCCGGACGACTTGAAAGAAGATTTTACACCGCTGTTTTTTAAGGACGACAGCGACAGGGAGCTTTGGAGTCTCATAAAGGCGGCAGATAAGCTGAGCGCTTACATCAAGTGCATAGAAGAGCGCAAGGCAGGCAACTGTGAATTTGCGGAAGCCGAAAAGACAATAAGAAAAGCGCTTGACGAGAGCGACTGCAAGGAAGCGCATATATTTTTAGAGGAATTCATTCCGGCATACGAGCTTCCGCTCGACAAGCTAAAATAAAAATTTTAAGGCTTTCCGAAAATCTTCGGGAAGCTTTTTTTGAGGGCGATAAGGTAAAATTCATTTTTCTCTCGACTTCTGAGAAAAAGTATGTTAAAATAAAGATAATTGACAACTGTAAATTAAGTGAAAAGGAAATTTTTTTGGGAGTTGATACAATGAAAGCAAGCGAAAGCAATCCGAATTATCCCTCAAGGCTCAGGGAAATGACGAATTATACCGTTCGCGAGGTCAAAAAGGTTTGCAAGGAGATAGGTCCGCGCCCGTCAGGCGAGGAAAATGAGCGCAAGGCTCAGGACTATGTTGCAGACTCTATGGCAAAGGTAGCCGACTCGGTGGTTAAAGAAAAATTTGAGCTCCACCCCAAGGCGTTTATGGGCTGGGTCCCGCTTGATGTAATTCTTATGACGATCTCGATAGTTTTAACTCTTTTGAGTTACTTTGACGTATTGCCGAGTGCGTCTACGGCATTTTCCGCAGTTTCCGTTGCGCTTACCGCTGTTGCAATCATATTTACGTTTTTTGAATTTTTGCTGTATAAGAAGTTTCTCGACCCGTTTTTCCCGAAAAGAGAGACATACAACGTCGTTTGCACAAGAAAGGCGGCAGGCGAGACAAAGCGCCGCATTGTTTTCAGCGGACATATAGACTCGGCTTACGAGTGGTATTTCACTCATCTCGGCGGCGGTAAAATGCTCACTACCATGATAGGTCTTGCATTCGGCGCAATTGCCCTTACGCTTGCAGCCTCGATTGTTTCGTTCTTTGATGTACCGAACGGCGTAAAGGTTGCCGCAATAGTCATTTTGTTTATTTGCCTTATTCCCATACTTATGTGCAGTAAGTTTGTAAACTGGAAGCTCTGCGTTCCGGGAGCTAACGATAATCTCACGGGCGTATTTGCTTCAATGTCGGTTATGCGCTATATGGCGGCAAACGATATAAGATTTGAAAACACCGAGGTTGTATGCGTTTCAATGGCATGTGAGGAAGCAGGTCTCCGCGGTGCCAAGGAATACGTCAAAAAGCACTTCGGCGAGGACGATGTCGAGACCGTATTCGTAGGAACCGACACACTTCGCGACTTCGACGATATGGGCGTATACAACAAGGATATGACGGGCACCGTAAAGCTTGATAAGCAGGCTGCCGCAATGCTTAAACACGCAAGTGACATTGCAGGCTACAATCTTCCTTATCGCTGCGTTTCGTTCGGCGCTTCGGACGCCGCCGCTATTCAGCAGGGCGGTATGAAAGCAATCGCTTTGGCTGCCATGGACCCCACTCCGGCGAGATATTATCACACAAGAGAAGACACAGCCGATAATCTCGACCCCAAAACCATTGAGGCGGGCATAAACATTTTGCTTGAAACCGCTTTTCTATATGACAGCGAGGGCCTTAAAGACGAGTATTGATTTTAAATAATTAAAAAAATGCGGAGCGCGCAGAGCAGCGTTCCGCATTTTTTGTTTTTTCTGTTGTTAAATACCGAAAAATCTGTTACAATAAATACATATATTATTGTAAGGGGCGTATCCTATGGGAAAAACCGTAAAAATAATATCCGCTGCTTTGGCGCTTGTGTTTGTTGCGGCGATGTTTTCATCGTGCAGTATAGGCAACGGCGGCGGCGAGCCGGAAAAGGCGTATGTCAGAACGGATTTGCACGACGCGGAATTTACATTTACATACGCACAGTTGAAGCCTGTTTTTTCGCCGGATAATATTAGTAAGCTGACTGCTTTGTTTGAAGACACCGACGAAATCAACGATGACAGTACGGTGCAGCTCAATTATAACGACATTCGCTCGCGTTACTACGAAAAAGACCGCGATATATTCGACGGCATAATGAATCTTCTTTCCGACAGCGAAAAGGCTCTGCTCTATGATAATTCCGAGGCTGCGCTCAATTATTTCAACGAGAATTTTGACCGCGTTAAGGCAGAGAGGCCGCAAACCGTTCCGAAAGAGGATTTCTGGATAGACGACGATACCATAAAGATATCGGATGAGGATTCAAAAACTCTTAAAAACGCCTTAAAGCTTTACAAGGATTTTGTCCAGAAAGGGCTTAAAGACGATTATTTCCCCAAAACGGTCGGGGAAAAGTGGGAAAAGGGCACGGATCTCACCGATAAAGTATATCTCTTGGGCGACAGCCGCACGTCTTACCTTACCATGGACGATGTTCAGTCGGTAATTACTTCGCTTACGCCCACCTATGAAAAGGATACCGACGACAACAATGTGCCCGTCTCTTACAGCCGTACAATTATAATAACGCTCAAAAATGACCCTACGGCTGTTTCACACGCATTTTCTCCGCATGATAAAAACGCGATTTTGGCAGAGCTTAAAAAGGGCGAGAGCTATTTTACCGTGTCAGACTATGAAATCGCGTACAATTCGCCCGTAATAATAGCCACATTTGACGCCGTAACCGATGAGGTGGCAAAGGTCGAATTTTACAAGAATATGTCGGTAACGTCGTATGTAAAAGGCGAGGGCAGCCTTTCGTATCTCGGAGACAAAACCATAACCTTCAATTGCACCGACAATATGAATTATACATTTGATTGGCATCCGTCGGAGGATGAAAATTAAATCGTTAAAGTAAACAGAAACAGCGCCGTAAAGCAAATTACAGCGCTGTTTTTTATACGGAAAATATGGGGAAATACGGGCAACCGAAAAAAATTTTCTTGCTTTATCGGCAAAATCCGATTTGCCGCCGCCGTTTGCCGACTGCTGCTCGACAAATTTCGACATTTATGTACCCATTTTTCGACATTTTTGCACTTTTGCTGATTTTTCAAAAGCACAATAGTATAATAAAAACACAAAGACGGGGGAGATAAGTGAGCCTCCCCTTGCGGACGTCTTTGATCTTTTATGTTTCTCCTCTTAAAAAAGAATCCGTACAGAATCTCTCCGATTAACGGGCAGCCGAAAAGCTGCCCGTTAGTTTTTTACGGTGATTATTATAATTTGCACAGCAGGCAAGGGGTTAAATTCCCTTCCAGAAATCCTCGTCTTCGTCCGGGTTGTCGCCGTATATATCGTCGGTTATATCGTATTCCTCGTCCTTTTCCTCGGGGTAAAAGTCCCATAATTCACGTTCCTGGTCATCGGAAAGGGTTACGGCGGGGCATTCGGAAAACGCCTCAAGCTTTTGACCGCGGCTCCACACGGACGGGTCAATCCTAAGGGTGTAGCCCGTGCCGTTCGGCGCCATCCACTCGTGCATGGGCAGCGACGGTATGGCAAATGCGGTCATAAGCGACATAATAACGCCGCCGTGGGTTATAACTGCGGTAGACGATATGCCCGACTTTATAATTCCGTCGATAAGTCCCGCAAAGCAGGAGCAAACTCTCTCATTAAAAGCCGCCTGACTTTCGCCGAATGGCACGGGAATTTCCGGGTGCTCACCCGAGAGCCAGTCCTTAAAGGCGTCGTCGTCCTTCATCTCGTCGGCGGTTCTGCCCTCAAATTCACCGAAATCATATTCTATAAGTCCGTTTAAAATCATGGGCTCTTTTTTGGGGTATATGAGCTTTGCCGTCTGTATGCAGCGCTTTAGGGGGCTTGAGACCACCGCGTCAACCTCGGGGTAGCCGCCGTATTCGTCCATAAGGTCTTTAATTTGCCTTAGCCCGTATTCGGACGCCGGTACGTCGGTTTGACCTATATATTTGCCGTCAAGGTTTTCCTCCGTCATGGCATGGCGGATTAAGTGAATTTTGTAAGCTTTCATCCTGTTTACTCCTTTAGCGGAATGCTACTGTACAAATAGTCTAATTTGATATATAATTATAATACAATTTGTATTATGTGGGGGGACGTTTTATGAATTCCGTATTTGCCGCAAGGCTGACAAAACTTCGCAGAGAGCGCGGTATGAGCCAAAAGGACGCCGCTAAAATGCTCGGCGTGTCGCAGTCGCTCATGTCGCATTATGAAAAGGGGATAAGGGAGTGCAGTCTCGACTTTGTCTGCCGTGCGTCTAATTTTTTTGATGTGAGCTGTGATTACCTTTTGGGTCAGGTCGATACAAGACGTTCTTTAAGCGAAGAATTTGATATGACCGATACCGTGCAGGACGGCGAGTACCGCACAAGCACGCTTTTTCGCGCGTCCGTTATGTTGAATGACAGTATGGTAAAATGCGGTTCGCCGGAAAAGCTGAAAGATTATTTTGCGCTTTCCATATACCGTATGGCGGTGTGTGCCGCAAACGGCGGATATATTCCGAAAAAGTGGATATCGCTCAATTGCGAAACAAGTTCGGTTTTCGGCAGCGCACTTATGATGGAGATAATACGGGAGCTCACTTCGGAGCAAAATCCCGAATCGCAAAAAAATATAGCCGAACCGAAATGCGTAAAAACCGTTGTGGAGCATTCCGAAAAGCTGATACGCAAAAGAGCCGCCGAATTAGCGGCGGAAAAGAGTCGCTGATTTTGCTCTTCTTTTAAGACATTGCGTCCGCGTTTTTTATAATATATGATTTTATATTGTTTAAAACGCTCTGCTTTTGAAGCTTCTCTTTGAATTCGCCGTCGAGCTTTGTGATTTCGGCTTTGTCCACAGAGACTTCCTCGTTGTTTTCGTCAAACATCGAAAATTCTTTTTCGGCAACCGAAGAAAGCTCTTTTTCGCCGACGGCACAGAGCGCCTTCGGAGCGAGAGATGTCAGCGGCTCGCCGTTGTTTTTAAAAAAGAAAGAGAGAGAGTCGCTTTTGGCATCCTCCAAAAAATAATAAAGGGTGTAAATGTACTTTTGCGCCTCTGTAAATTCGCCGAATACCTTTTCAGGGTCTTCGGCTTTTTCCGTTTTTGCCTGCAAAACCGCCGAAACGCCCTCAAGTAAGGTTTCGGGGCTTGTGCTTTCGGCTTTTTCACGCGTTAAGGACGAAAACTCCTCTTTAAGCGCTTTCATTCTGTCGTATTCTCTGAGCAGGGCGTCACGCTCATCGTTGTGCTTTTTTGCCGCTGCCGAGGCTTTGATAAATACAAACACCGTAATGACGCATAAGACAATCAGCAGCAGCCACAAGTACCAATATTCCATTATTTTTCCTCCGTCAGGATTTTATATATGTCGCTCTTTTTAATCCCGCTGAGCTTTGCCGCACTTTTTGCCGCCTCGTTTTTTGACATTCCGTCTTTTATAAATTCCCGCGCCTTTGCCGCCGCCGACTCTGCCGTGAATTCCTCCTCGGCAATTTGCGGCGCTCCCTCTATAACCAATACGAATTCACCCTTGATAGGTGTGTTTTCGTACTTTTCGCACGCCTCTTTGAGCGTGGTGCGGTCTACGGATTCGTGAATTTTGGTGAGCTCTTTTATTATGGCTATACGGCGGTCGCCGAGGCAGGCGTAAAGGTCCTTAAGCGTTCGCAAAAGCTTGTGCGGCGCCTCGTAAAATACCATGGTGCGTTTTTCGTCCTTAATGCTTTCAAGGTGCTCCGTTCTGCCGGGCTTGTTCACGCTTAAAAATCCCTCAAATGTAAATCTGCCGGAAGGCAGCCCCGACAGAGCCACGGCTGTCGCAAAGGCGGTGGGGCCGGGCACGGATTCCACTTTTACACCTGCCGCAAGGCAGATGTCCACAAGGTCCTGACCGGGGTCGGAAATTGCCGGCATACCTGCATCCGTCACAAGGGCGCAGTTTTCGCCGCCGAGGATTCTTGCGAGTATTATTTCGCCGCGTTCGCGGCGGTTGTGTTCAAAATAGCTTATGAGCGGTTTTTTTATGTCAAATCGGTTTAAAAGCTTCAGGGTGACCCTTGTGTCCTCCGCCGCTATAAAATCGCAATTTCTGAGGCACTCTGCGGCGCGCGGAGAAAAATCCGACAGGTTGCCTATCGGCGTGCCGACTACATAAAGTGTTCCCGTCATCACATATCCTCCCTGTATTTGCCTAAAATTCTCATCATTTCGTCCGATAAAACGTCCTTGTCCTTGTACACAAAAAGATTGTTTTTGACCGTCATACCCGTTTTTCCGCCGAGCTTTCCCTCAATAAGGCAAAGCCACGGCGCTTTTTCCGGTGACGCCGCAACAAGGCGCAGAGCTTTCGGCTCGATTTTATATTCTTTCATTGCTTCCATGGTTTCAAAAAGGCGCTCGGGGCGAATACATACGCAAAGTCTGCCGCCGAATTTAAGAAGCTTTGACGCGGCTTTGGCTATGTCGCGCAGATTGCACAGAGTTTCATGACGGGCTATTTTTTCGTTTTCCTTTCGGCTTTTTATGCCGGCGTTTTCCGCCTTGTACGGGGGATTCATCGTTATGACGTCGAATTTTCCGCACGGCAATATCAGCGGAGTCTCTTTTAAATCCGCATTGTATACAAAGAGCTTGTCCTGCAATTTGTTTGCCCTGACGGAGCGCGTAAGCTGATCGCACGCCTTTTCCTGAATTTCAACCGCGGATATTTCTTTTCCGCAGCCGTCCCTGCACCAGAGCATGGGAATTATGCCGCAGCCCGTGCCGAAATCACAGCATATGTCACATCGCTTGGGTGATGCAAAATCGGCAAGCAGCAGTGCGTCCGTGCCGAAAGTGTGCTCTTTTGACACAACAAGCCCCAGCTCCTTGCTCAAATATTCAATATGTTCGTCGTTGCAGAGTGTAATTTCGGTCATTTATCTGTCCCACTTGTCGCAAAGCGCGATTATCTGATCCGCAAATTTTGCGAGGTCCTTGTTTGCGCCGCCCTCGTTGTGCGCTATTACCGTTTCAAGACGCTTTTGTGCGGAAAGCAGTCTCTCGTAAACCGTACTTACGCGGCAAGAGGAGTTTTGCGAAGCTGTATTTTTAACTATTTTTTCACGGTTGCCCTGTGTTAGTATCTTGTTTTCGGTGAGGCTGTATTCCTCGCCGTTGTACGGAGCGCTCGCGGAAAGTCCCAGCTCGTCGCGCAGACGTGCGGCGTATATTTCGCATACCGCGTCCTCGCCGTGATTTACAAATACGTGCTTCGGGGGAGCTTTAAAGCTCTTTATCCATTTTAATAAGCCCTCGTTGTCGGCGTGGCCGCTTATGCCGTGAAGCTGCGCTATTTCTGCGCTTATGTGGATTTTTTCGTCAAAGAGCTTTACGTCCGTCGCACCGTCGGTTATGGCTCTGCCGAGCGTGCCGGCGGCTTGGTAACCGACAAAGAGAATCGTACATTCGGGGCGCCACAGATTATGCTTTAAATGGTGGCGGATTCTGCCTGCCTCGCACATTCCGCTTGCCGAAATTATGACCTTCGGAGCGGGGTCGGAGTTTATCGCCTTTGACTCCTCGCTTGTAACGGAGACGTAAAGATTTGGGAATGCTATCGGATTTATCCCGTTTTCGATAAGCGACGCCGCCTCATCATCGAAGTCGGAGTAGCTGTCGCAAAATACGTTGGTTGCTTCAACTGCAAGGGGGCTGTCCACATATACGGGGAAGTCGTTATAGTTTTTGAGCATACGCTCTTCTTTTATCTGCCTTATGAAGTATAAAAGCTCTTGGGTTCTGCCGACGGCGAACGACGGTATAACGACATTGCCGCCGCGCGCAAAGGTGCGGTCGAGTATGGGCACAAGCTGCGAAATATAGTCGAGCCTTTCGCCGTGGCTGCGATCGCCGTATGTGCTTTCGGTTATAACGTAAGTGGCGTCGGTCAGATATTGCGGATCGCGTATTATCGGCTGGTCGGTGTTGCCTATGTCGCCGGAAAATACGATTTTTTCGGTTTCACCGTTTTCGGTGACGTTTATTGTAATGCTCGACGAGCCCAAAAGGTGACCCGCGTCGGTAAAGCTTATGGATATGCCGTCAAAAATATGGTAATCCACGCCGTATTCGCATCTTAAAAACTGCGAACAGCATTTTTGAGCGTCCTCTACCGTGTAGAGCGGAACATATCCTTTATCGCCCGAGCGTTTTGCTCTTCGGTTGCGCCACTGAGCCTCAAACTGCTGTATGTGCGCCGAATCCTCAAGCATAATCTTACACAGCTTTGTTGTTGACGCGGTAGCGTAAATCGGACCTTTGTATCCGTTTGCCGTAAGGTACGGAAGTTTGCCGGAATGGTCAATGTGCGCGTGGGTCAGAAAAATGCAGTCTATATCGGCAGGAGATATCGGAATATCGCGGTTTTTGTAGGTGTCCGGACCCTGTTCCATACCGCAGTCTATCAAAATATTTTTGCCGCAGGCGGTGAGAAGCGTACAGCTCCCCGTGACTTCGTGCGCGGCTCCTAAGAATATAAGATTCATATTTTCCGCTCCTTTTTAAACATTGGCGCCTGTCGCCCCTATCTTTGATTATATGGTAACATAAATCGCGGTAAAAATCCAGTATTAAGCATTATGGGGGATAAGAAAACAGCGCAGCGGTAAATTTTGCCGCCACGCTGTTAAAGTTATGAATTTTGCCGCATCACAAAATTATTTTACGGCTTGCTTTTTAGCTTTGCTTTTTATAACGGCACGCTCTATTGCCTTAACAAGCTCAACGAGAGGAATTATAAGGAATGCAAGACCGAGAGCTGTGAAGAATTCGCGAATGTCAATGGTGGTGAAATCAAAAGCATTTGCAAGGAACGGGACTTCTATAACGAGTGCAGTCGTTATTAGTGAGATGACCGTTGACCCGAAAATGTATTTGTTGAAGCTGCCGTGCAAAAGCATCGATACCGTCGAACCGTGTTGCGAACGCATATTAAACGAGTGGAATATCTCGCACATCGACATAGTGAGGAATGCCATGGTCATACCGTCGGCACTCTCGGTTATCTCCCATCTGCCGGCTTCCATAAAGTGACCTATAAAGTATGCGGCAAGAGTGAGAAGAGTTACAAAAAGTCCTTGATACACTACATCGAAACCTACGCCGCCGGCAAAGATACCGTCTGTGGATTTACGCGGCGGACGTTTCATGAGGTCCTTTTCGCCTTTTTCCATACTGAGTGCAAGTGCAGGGAAGCAGTCCGTAACAAGGTTTATCCAAAGCAGGTGTACGGGCTTGAGTATTGTAAATCCGAGCAGGTTTGCGGTAAATATCGCCATTACCTCGCTGAGGTTTGACGAGAGCAGGAACTGAATGGATTTTCTGATGTTGTCGTAGATGCGTCTGCCCTCTTCCACGGCAGATACTATGGTTGCGAAATTATCGTCGGCAAGAACCATATCGGCAA
The DNA here is from genome assembly GCA_002437245.1 of Ruminococcaceae bacterium UBA6434. Classification (GTDB taxonomy): domain Bacteria; phylum Bacillota; class Clostridia; order Oscillospirales; family Acutalibacteraceae; genus Fimenecus. Next base: position 40,619 of record DJOQ01000025.1, on the reverse strand, counting down.
CGTTCTTTGTTACGTCGGTACCGGTAATGCCCATTCCCACGCCTATGTCGGCACTCTTAATGGAGGGTGCGTCGTTTACACCGTCGCCCGTCATTGCGGTTATCATACCGCGGCTCTTCCAGGCGTTGACTATTCTTACCTTATGCTCGGGCTGAACTCTGGCATATACTGAGTACTGTGTGACCTTTTCTTTGAAGTCCTCATCGGAAATCTCATCAAGCTCAGCACCCGTTATAGCTTCGCTCTTGTCTTTGATTATGCCGAGTTCCAAGGCTATAGCCACGGCGGTGTCCTTGTGGTCGCCGGTTATCATTATGGGTCTTATGCCGGCTCCGCGACATTCTTCTATTGCCGCCTTAACTTCGGGTCTTACTGGGTCTATCATACCGACAAGCCCGCAGAATATAAGGTCGTTTTCGATCTTTTCGGGCGATTGATCTTCGGGAACACAAGAGAGCTGCTTGTATCCGCAGGCGAGCACGCGAAGCGCTCTGTCGGCGAATTCCTTGTTCTTTTTGAGTACGGCTTCTCTGTCGCCGTCTGTTATGGGGCGAACCTCGCCGTCTTTGAATATCTTTGTGCAGTGCTTTAATATTTCGTCGGGAGCGCCTTTGGTAAACTGCAAAATTCCGTCTGCTGTCTTGTGGATTGTGGACATCATTTTGCGATTGGAATCAAACGGAGCTTCGCCGACTCTCGGTGCGCTCTTTAAAAGATCGTTTTTATTCATACCAAGCGACGTAGCATATGCCACAAGAGCCATCTCGGTGGGCTCGCCCACGAGATTTCCGTCATCGTCAAGATTTACGTCTGTACAAAGCGCCATGCCCTCCGCGAGCATCTTTTCGTTTTCGCAGTAGTGCTCCACTACGGTCATTTTATTTTGGGTGAGAGTACCGGTTTTATCGGAGCAGATTATCTGTGCGCAGCCGAGAGTTTCAACCGCGGTGAGCTTACGGATAATTGCGTTTTTCTTTGACATATTTGTAACGCCTATCGAAAGCACAACCGTAACTACCGCCGCAAGTCCCTCGGGGATTGCCGCAACGGCGAGTGAAACCGCGAGCATAAACGAAGAGAGCAGGAAGTCAAGGTTTAATGTAGTGTCGCTTATAAGGGCTCTGACTATGTCAAAAGCGAACATAAATACGCATATGCCGAGGACTATAAAGCTGAGAATTTTTGAGAGCTGACCGAGCTTTTTCTGAAGCGGCGTCTGCTCTTCCTTTGCGCTTGAGAGCGCACCTGCTATTTTGCCCATTTCGGTGTCCATACCTATGTTTGTTATAACGGCTTTGCCTCTGCCGTAAACAACGGTTGAACCCATATACATCATATTTTTGCGGTCGCCGAGCGGTACGTCCTTTTGCCCCTCAAGACCTATGGCTTTTATGAATTTGTTTACGGGGACGGATTCGCCCGTAAGCGCCGATTCCTCGATTTTAAGGCTTGCACTCTCAAAAATTCTGCCGTCCGCCGGAACAGCGTCGCCCGCTTCAAGCAGTACAACGTCGCCTACGGTGAGGTCTTCGCTCGGTATTTCGCATACCTTTCCGTCACGCAAAACCTTTGTTGTTGCGGCAGCCATCTTTTGAAGAGCCTCTATTGCCTTTTCGGCTTTGCTCTCTTGGTAGACGCCGAGTATGGCGTTTACTATAACGACAAACATTATGATGATAACATCCGAGGGGAATTCTTTTTGCAATACGGAGGTTATCGCCGAAATTACCGCCGCGGCGATGAGTATAATTATCATAGGGTCGGCAAACTGCGAGAGAAAACGCAAAATCAGCGGCGTTTTCTTGCCCTCGGCAAGCTTGTTTTTGCCGGTTTCGGCAGAGCGACTGCGCGCCTGCTCGGAAGTGAGACCGTTTTCGGTGCTTTTTACGTCGCCGAAAACATCGGAAGAGCTTTCGAGATAGTATTTCATATTTTTCCTCCCTGTTTTTTTCGGTGAGCAGCCGTTTTTTAAGAAAAAAGACCTTCGACAGATTCTGGCTCTGCCGAAGGTCTTGCTACCTTAATAAGGCTCGGTGACCAGAAGCCGTAAGGCGACATGATGTTGACCACCGGGTAAAAGCTACTCCCCTTCTAAGGAATATCATATTATTTGCGATAATAACAGAAAAATGAACTTTTGTCAAGTATATTAAAAACATTACTCTGCGCCGAATAAAACGTAGTTGTTTATGCTTTTGTCGTCAAGCTCCGAAATAATCGAGCTGTCGTCAATGACGGGTATGAATCCGCCGGTCTGATAGTTTTCGTCGAGCTTTGAGTTTAACAGCGGTATGCAGTCCGAAACAAATGTCTTTTCGTCGGTGGTTTCGGCGGAATATGTTTTGTCGCCGTACGAAAAACCGTCCCTCTGCGACGATTTTCTGAAATCCACAGCCACAAAATCGGCGGCACTGTCAAAAAGCGAACCGTCATAGCGCGCGGAATTTCCGCCGAGTGCGTCCGCGGCGCTCAGCATAACGCAGAGCGGCTTGTCGCCGAGCTCGTTTTTAACCTTTTCTATAAACGAATGTAAAACCGCGTTGCGGCTTTCTATGCTCTTTTCTTCGCCCGAGAATACCGCCTTGTCGAGATAAATACTCTCGGGAAATTCCACGGAATCGAGTATAACGGCGTCAACGCCGAGCGACGAAACCTCGGTCACAATGCTCAAAAGGTATTTCTCCGCAACGGGGGAATATGGGTTAAGCCACGGCTCGCCGTCATGCTGAGCGCTGTTGTCGAGCCACAGCGTACCGTCCGAATTTGTCACGGCGGCAGCCGCGCCGAGATGCGACGCCGCAACGCTGTCCTCATAGCAATAAATTCTTGCGATTATTTTATAACCTGCGCTTTTAAGCCTGTCGATTGTCGCAATCGCGTTCTGATAAGCCTTTGACGACGCGCCTATATCGTTTGCCGTGCCGACGGAAGAGACGTAATTGAGATAACCGTCCTTTGTTTTGAAATCAACAACCACGGCGTTTGCCTTTGTTTCTGTGAGCTCCGTTTTAAAAAGGTCAAAGGCTATGCCGCCGTCAAGAACGTCGTCGGGCATATGCAGCGCGCGCAGCTTTCCGTCGTACTCGGCGGGGACTCCCGTGAGCTCGTGCTCATACGGCTTTTTCGACAGGTTGATTGAAACCGCGGCGATAACAAATACGAGCATAAAGAATATGACGAGAAAAACCGCAAAGGCGATTTTTTCGCGTTTCTCTTTTTTCTTTCGGGTGCGGCTTTCGCCTATCGCATATGATGTACCCGAGCGCCTGCCCGGATAATTTTTTGAAAACGGATAATAGCTCTTTTTACGGGGCTTTATATCTCTGTTGTCAAACGCCATTTTTTACGGTCCTTTACAATGATAATCCTTTGCCCGAGACGCCCGAAAAGGCGAGCGCCAAAATCGAAACATATATAAATACTGCCGGCGTGCCCTTAAAGCACTCCGGAATGTTCTTGTTTTCAACCAAGCGGCGCAGTCCGAAATTTATCATAAGCACCGCAACTATAAAGGCAAGACCCGAGCCTATACCGACGCCTATTGCCTCGGCTATGCCGAAGGTCGCGCGGTAATTTATAAACGGAACGGCAAGCACAAGAGTGTTGAACGCCGCTACGCCCAGTCGCCTTACCGTCCGCTTTTTTGCTCTGAAAACCGCCTTCAGCAGAACGAGCATAAAAACGTATAATACGCATATCACAAGTAAAAAGATAAGCGAATGTTGTATTTCGCTGAGAGATGATATAAACGGTATCTGCTCAAGCAGCACGCAAAAAATACTGCCGAATGTCGAAAAGAATGTGATAAATGCCGTAAGCGGAAAAAGCTGTTTCGGCTTTGCCGACATTCTCACGGCCTCCGAGGCGCCGTAACCGCCCGTAAATATCAGATTCTGAAATACAAATGCGTACATCGCCGCCGAAAAAAGATTTGCTATGGCGCTCATTCGTCCTCACCGCCCTTCGGTTCTTCTGCCTTTTCGCCGCTCTCTTTGCCGGTGCTTTTGTCCGCGCTGTCCGATGAACCGGAATCGTCGCCGTCAAAAGAGGTGTACTGCTTGTATTTTTCAAGCTCCGTGAGCATTTCGTCAAATTCAGAGGTGTAGTCAAAGTTTTTATCTTTTTGCCTTTCGGTATTGACGCTGCCGTTTCTGCCTGCATCCTTTTTGCCGACGCCCTTTTCATTCTCCGATGAAGCAACGGACGTCTTTTTGGAAATTTTGGCGGTGCTTTTTCGCTTTGGTGTTTTGTTTTTCTTATCGGTACGCGGTTTTGACGGCGCTTTTTCGTCGGGCTGTGTCTCTTCGCCCACATCGAAAAAGTCGAGATCCGTGTCAAGAAATTCGCGCAGTTTTATAACGTGCGACTGCTTAACCTCCGAGAGGTCAAACGAAGCCTCGGGGTGTGTTTCGGGAAATTTTCTGTTTATTATCGCCTTTAATGCCGCCGCCATAAATCCGAGCAGTAAAAATCCGCCGAACGGCATCAAAAGTCCCGGCAGCTTTACCGGAATGTTCAGCTTTACGCTGTAAACCGTGCCGCTGCCGAGTATTTCACGGATAACGCCCACTATGAGTATTACCGCGGCATAGCTGAAGCCCGCCGAAATCGCGTCGAGAGCCGTGGCTTTAAAATTGTGTTTAACCGCGAACCGTTCGCAGTGCAGCGCGATAAGCGAATTTACCGCAAGCAACGGCAAAAATATGCCTGCGCTCGCCGTTTCGTTGGGGGCGAGATATTTAAACAGCAAAAACAGCGGTATATTTATGAGCAGACCCAATATCGCGTATATCATTTTGCGCACGCTGCCCTTGAACTTTTTCATGAGCAGGCAGGCGAGACATTCTATAAGCAAAAGCTCGACAAATGATACAAACGAGAGAATTATTGCGGATTTGAGCGATACCGCCATGGCAACAACGGGTGCAATGCCTATGGCTTCAAACAGCACGGGATTTTTGATTATCGCGCTGTTTCTGATAACGGAAACGCTTTTTTTCTTTTTATCAGGCATTTTCGGCACCGCCTTTCTCGTTTTCGAGAGCTTTCTCTTCAAGTCTGTCCGCGAGAGCGGCGCGCACCTTGGCGTTTTCGGCCGAGACGAGCCGTCTTTCACGCTTTGTGAGCGGAAGCTTGTCAAATGCTGTTACAAGTCCGTTTGCAAGCAGTACGGCAAAAACCGTACTGTCCTCAAATTTACCCACGGAGCGCATTATCATACACATAAGCCCTGCCGCCGCACCGTAGCATACTCTTGCGTAAAAGCTCCTGGGCAGAAGCTTGTCGTCGGTCAAAAAGAACACCGATGAAAACAAAAGCGTTCCGCCGCAAATTTCCATAAACGCCGAGACGAAACGACCCGTCAGCACGCGCGGAAATAAGAGCGCATATACAAAGCAGACCGCAAGAAAAGAGGCGGAGACGGTGAAGTTTTTCGGCCGCCTTACGGCGAGGAATATCAGCGCTCCGAAAAGTGCCACCGAGCAGGTTGTGCCCATAGGACCCGAAACCGAGCCGACAAGCACGTCCACATAATTCAAAAGACCCGTACCGACCGAGTTTTTTTGCGAGAGCATATACGAAATTGAGGTTCCGGGGAAAAATCCCTGCCCTCCGGAAACGGCGGTCGTGCCGGACGAGAGTATTGCCGGATAAGAAAATACCTTGTCCGGCATACATATTGTGACAAAGGCTATACCTGCCGCCGCCGGCGTAAACATATGAGAGCGCGCGTTGCCGAACGGAAGCTTTGCGGCAATAACGGCGAATGCCGAGGCTATGCAAGGCAGATAATACGGAGCGGACGCAGGCAGACAAAGGGCTGTCATAAGACCCGCAGCCACAGCCGAGAGGTCGGAAACAGAAGAGCGAATTTTAAAAATAAACGAGCCTGCGACTTCGCAGAACACGGCTGTCAACACCGAAAACACCATAAGGCGCACGGCTCTGCCGCCGTAGTAATACCAAGCCATCACAGCCGGAACGGCCATAAGGATAAGCATATCGGCAAAGTATCTGCGTGTTGTTGAAATTTCACTGCGCGCTTTTGCGGCGCTCTCGGCTGAAATGCCGGCAGATGTTTTGCTTTGTTCCAAAAAATTCACCTGTTTTCCATATTTTATTCATTGCGAAACAAGCGTTCCGACAATATGATATAAAGAGATAATTTTATTTGGGGGTGGCTTTACTATGAATATACAAAAAAGCCGCGGGGACAGAGTAATAGTCGAAATCTCGTCAAACGAGCTGTCGCGATATGAGCTTTGCCCCGAAGAGATGGACTGTAAAAATCCGAAAACCCGACGCCTTATAAACGACGTAATGCTGAAAGCGCAAAAGGAGCTTCGCCGCGATATAACCTCGTTCGACAAAATGAGCGTGGACGTTATGGAGACGGACGAAGGGTGCATTATCATACTCTGTTTTAAGGGCGGAAAAAACAAAAAGCCGTTTTCGGGATATATCTGTGTTATGCCGCAGACGGACGATATTTTTAAGCTTGCAAAGGGGCTTTTGCCTCACCGCGAAAAGATAAGACAGGCGAGCCTTTTTGCCGATGATAAAAATTATGCCGTATGTGTTTTGCCGTATGCGGTCTATTCAAGGGATATATTTTTTGTACTCAGCGAATTCGGAGACACAATGAAAGCGCCGACGGGAACAAGCGAGTACTTTCTCGAGCATAAAAAGCTTATAAGCCGCGATTTTATATCGTCGCTGACTTCTTAAATTCGGCTATTGTCTTTTTAATATCGTCGCTGCCGAAGAGCGCGCTTCCCGAAACAAATGCGTTGGCGCCTGCCTTTGCGGCGACGGATATTGTGTCTTTATTTATTCCGCCGTCAACCTCGATGTCGATATCCTTGAGCCCGCGGCGGCAAATTTCATTTTTTACCGCTGTTACCTTGGGCATCATATCCTCCATAAAGCTCTGACCGCCGAAGCCGGGCTCAACCGTCATTATAAGTACAAGCGAGAGCTTGTCGAGATACGGATAAATCTCTTCAACGGGCGTTCCGGGCTTTACCGAAAGGCCGGCCTTTTTGCCGAGCGACAGAATTTCGTCTATCGTCTTTTCGGTATCGGAATCGGACTCCGTGTGGAACGTGATTATGTCGGAGCCTGCCTTTGCGAAGTCGGGCACATATTTATAAGGGTCGCTTATCATAAGGTGCACGTCAAAGGGGAGCTTTGTCGCTTTCCTTATGCACTTTACTATGGGCGCGCCGAGCGTGATGTTCGGGACAAAGTGCCCATCCATAACGTCTACGTGAATCATATCCGCACCGCATTCTTCCATTTTTTTAAGCTCACTCTCAAGATTGCCGTAATCGCTTGAGAGAATTGACGGTGATATTTTTACCATAATTTCTCCTTTTTATAACGCTGTCGGTTTCCTTTAGGGACCCGAATAATCTTAACACAAAGCTTTTAGTTAAAAATTAACTGTCACGCCGCCGGAACGGTGTCGCCTAAAACCGTATCGCTTTCGGGTACATTGTCCGAAGTGCCGGAGCCGTCCGAAGAGGACTCCGTTTCACCCACAGTTTCCGCAGAAACGGTGGTTTCGGGCGGAGTTGTCGCTTTTTCGGTGACGGGCTGAACGGCGGTGGTTGCCGTTTCGGGCGAGGAGGTCGCCTGAATGGAGTTTATATAGTAGCTGCCGTCTTTTTCCCTTAAAGTGATTTTCATATATTTGTCGGGTTCGGGAGCTACCATATCGCCCTCGCTGTTTTGCGCCCATTGATCGCCTGCAAGGTAGCCGACGGTCAAAACCACGGAGCCGCTCTTTTTCTGAACCTTTACAACGTCGGGCGTGTATGTCGGCACAAGACCCGTAAGAGGGATAGAGTACATATGCTTTGCCGAATCATAGGTAAATGTGTAGCCGTAGCCGTTTACCGTGGTGTGCACGGGCTCGGTATCGGTACCGAAGAGCCTGTGAAATTCGGCGGTTACGTCGTCTTCGGGAATCATCATGCCGTTTTCGCCGTATTCGTATTTGTCGGGCGAGAGATTGCTTTTTAAAATAGACCAAATGGAAATGTCTATAAGCTGATTTTTGTTTGCCTTTGTAATATCGTCAAACGGGTCGGGATCGTTCATTACGACAGGCGTCAGCATGGTATTGTATTCCTCTATGTTTTTGCTTTTGATTATTGCTTTTTTCGCGGCGTTTACCCCGGCGAGAATTACGCAGACAAGACCTATTACGGCAAATACCGTTATTATAAGGCCCAGTGGGAACGCCCATCGGTTTTTACGCTTTTTATTCACATCAGTCTCAGCCATTCTGACTCTCCTAACTTATCTTATCTGACCGTTTCCGAATATCTCGTATTTAAACGACGTGAGCTGCGGCAGACCGAGGGGACCTCTCGCGTGGAGCTTTTGCGTCGATATGCCTATTTCCGCTCCGAAGCCGAATTCGCCGCCGTCGGTAAAGCGCGTGCTTGCGTTGCGGTAGACCGCCGCCGCGTCCACTCTCGACATAAATTCGTTTGCCGCCTCGTCGTTTTCCGTGACGATACATTCGCTGTGGCCTGTTCCGTATTTATAGATATGCTCTATGGCTTCGTCGATATTATCGACTATCTTTACCGACATTATGTAGTCGAGGTACTCGCGACCCCAGTCGTCGTCGGTGGCCTCATTTATATCGGGAAGTATCTCTTTTGACGCCTTGTCGCCGCGCAGCTCCACATTTTTTTCGTCAAGCCGCTTTTTAATGAGCTTCAGCGCCTTTTCGGCAACGTCTTTATGGATTAAAAGACTTTCTGCGGCGTTGCACACGGACGGCCGCGAGGTTTTGGCGTTAAATATAATATCCGCCGCCATATCGAGGTCGGCGTCCTTATCGACGTAAATATGACAGTTGCCGACGCCCGTCTCTATAACGGGAACGGTGGAGTTTTTGACTACCGCACCTATAAGCCTTGCGCTGCCGCGCGGAATCAGCACGTCTACGTATTTGTTCATGGTCATAAGCTCGTTGGCGCTCTCGTGAGAAATGTCGGTTATAAACTGTATGCAGTCTTCCGGTAACGGCGATTTTTTGAGGGCGGCGCGCATTACATTAAATATTGCGGTGTTCGAGTGTATCGCCTCTTTGCCGCCGCGAAGAACCGAGCAGTTGCCCGCTTTAAGGCAAAGCGAAGCCGCGTCGGACGTTACGTTGGGGCGCGCCTCAAATATAACGGCGATAACTCCGAGCGGTACGCTCACTTTTTTTACCCTGAGACCGTTCGGTCTTGTAATTTCCGAGAGCGTTTTGCCGACGGGGTCCGGCAGGTCGGCTACTTCGATAACGCCCTTTGCCATACCGTCTATCCTCTCGGAAGAGAGAAGAAGTCTGTCTAAAAGGACCTTCGGCAGACCGTTTTCCTCAGCGGCCTTCATATCTTTTTCGTTTTCGCCGAGAATATAATCCTTATTGTTTTTAAGTTCTTCCGCTATAAGTAAAAGCGCCTTGTTTTTATCGTTTGTCGAGGCAATCGAGAGCTTTCTCTCCGCCTCTTTTGCGTTTCGGCATTTAAGCTCGGTATCAGTCATTTTGTCTCAGTCCTTTTTACCTACAAAAAATGTTCCTGTTTGCTTGCCGTCGAGGGCCTTGTATATGTCCTCGGGAGCGGAGCCGCTCATAACTATCATATCTATTCCCGCGTCCATGGCTATTTGTGCCGCGTGCAGCTTTGTCACCATTCCGCCGGTGCCGAATTTTGAGCCGTGACCGCCTGCAAAGCCTATAAGCTCGTCTGTAATCTCGGTTACGGTGGGTATTATTTCGGCGTCCTCGTCAACCGCGGGGTTTCCGTTATAAAGCCCGTCGATGTCGGTGAGGATTATCAGCGCGTCGGCGCCTATGAGCTTTGCGACTATTGCCGAGAGGCAGTCGTTGTCGCCGTATACTATTTCTTCAACGCCTATTGCGTCGTTTTCGTTGACTACTGGGATAGCGCCGTATGAAAAGAGCTTGTCAAAGGTGTTTATAAGATTTTGGCGCCTTTCGGGGGACTCAACGTCGCTCTTTGTAAACAGGAGCTGACCTATTTTGTGGCCGTATTCGCTGAACATCTTGTCATACATATACATAAGCTCGCATTGACCCACCGTGGACGCCGCCTGCCTGCCGGGGGTGTCCTTCGGGCGCTCCGAGAGCCCGAGCTTTCCCGTGCCGACGCCTATTGCGCCGGAGGAGACAAGAGTAACCTTGATGCCCGAATTTTCAATATCCGAGAGCACCGAGATAAGTTTATGTATTCTTCTTATATTTGTTTTTCCGTTGTCGTATACAAGCGTGGAAGTTCCCACTTTGACAACGAGCCTTTTGACATCCTTTAATACCGCCAAGACATATCCTCCCACAAGCCCCGTCTCACAGGGCGAGAAATAATATTTATACACTGTAAATTATATCATACGAAAAGGGATTTAACAATATAAAATATTTTTTGACGCGCCTTTTAAAATTTAATCGAATTGTAATTTTTTTGTATACAGTTTTGTAATTTCGGCGCAGTATAAAAATACTGTGCAAAAAAACGGCTCTCAAAACGGCGGCACAAAATATTTGTATTCCGTTTTGCGCGCAAATCTGTTAAAATAAAGGCAGCCTAACAGGCGAAAAATACGGAAGAGGGGAATTTTAATGTATAACGTACTTGTATGCGACGACGACAAAGCGATACTCGATTCGCTTGAAATATATTTAAATCTTGAGGGGTATAAGGTTTTCAAGGCGGAAAACGGCAGGCAGGCTCTGAAAATCGCAGAGGAAAACGACCTGCAATGCATAATTCTCGATATAATGATGCCCGACCTCGACGGACTCAATGCAACGCTGAAGCTGCGCGAGAGCAAAAACATACCCATAATACTGCTCTCCGCCAAGAGTGAGGATACCGATAAGATAACGGGTCTGTCGTTCGGAGCGGACGACTATGTAACAAAGCCGTTTAATCCGCTCGAGCTTATGGCGCGTGTAAAATCGCAGATAAGGCGATATGTGTCGCTCGGCAGTATGGAAAAAAGAGACAGCCTTATCGTCACGGGCGGTCTTGCTCTCGACCTCGATTCAAAAGAGGTGACTCTCGACGGCGAAAACATAAAGCTTACCGCCACGGAATACGGCATACTTGAATATCTTATGAAAAATATGGGCAGAGTTCTCTCCACAAATCAGATTTATGAGGCCGTGTGGAAGGAACCGTCATTTCAGACGGAAAAAACCGTAACCGTACATATACGCAGAATAAGAGAAAAAATAGAGATAAATCCCAAAGAGCCCAAGTATTTAAAGGTGGTGTGGGGCATTGGATACAAAATTGAAAAGCTTTAAAACCTCGTTCGGCATAAAGCTTGTAGCGTTTTTCGCGGCGGCGGTGTTTGCCTTTTCTTCGGCGATTTGCGCCATTGAGGCAATAAACGACCTGTACAGGTACGGCTCGGAAATCCTTACAAAGCCTGCAAAAAGTCTTGATATGACCGACACAACAATGTTTGCGTCAAAGCTGAGCTCGGATGTGCAATCCATATATGCAGGCAGCGGACTTATGACGTGGGAAACGTACAAAAGCACGTATTACAGCACTTACGAAGAAGAGCTGAGCGCGGCTCGCACGGAATTGGAGCGCTTTAAAAAGGAAAGTATGTCCGAAGCCGTGACCATGTACTATAACAGGTCAAACGCTTCGTCCTATTCTTCTCAAAAAAGTTACGGTTCCGCGAGCACCGAAAGCGCCGACGCCTATACGACAAACGTCTACGGAAACACCTCTGCCGAGGCTTCGCACGCCGACAGCGTAGTTTCGCCGAATTACGACAAGGACTTCTATAATTCCTGCAAAGAGAGCTATTCTCTTATGAGCGGAGAGTCCGGCAGCTTTACTTTTTCCACCTCAACTACCGATGAAGAACTGGTGTCGCTCGTAAAAAACGCGTACTCGCAGGTGATGTCCGCGGCACGCCGAGAGTACGAAACCACGGTCACCATGGAGAGTCGCAGCGTTCAGAATATAAAAAATCTCAAATACTATATATATAATCCCGACACAGGCGAAATAATCACAAACCTTGAATCCGAAATCAGCGCCGACTGTGTAAACGAAATTAAAAAATCGGGCGATTATTCGGCGTTTACGAACGGCAGCAGGTGGTATATGGTGTACACCGCCGACAGCGGACTCGTCGCGGCAAGTCCGCAGATAACCCGTGAAACGCTCTATACCGTGCAGACGGGCGATAAATACTACTTTAATCTGAAGTCGGATTACTACTATAAACGCACGCTGTCAAATGTTCTCGGCTCATGCTTTTCAAACAACGGTTACGACGTTTTTTTGATGCTCCCCGAAACGCTGTCGGAGGGCGACGATTATTACGATATGCAGGCGGGTATGGAAAAGAGCAGCGCCGATACATACAGATATATTTTCGTGTGCCTCGCCTCAATGCTGATGCTCGGTATGTTCTCCGTCTACCTTATATATGCCGCAGGCGCGACGTCGGGACCAGAAAAAATAAAATTTTCGCCGATTGATAAAATCCCCACCGAAATACACTTTGCATTGTCGGCGGGACTTGCGGCGGCAGGAGTTTACGGAATTTACGTTCTGGCACTTGACTACGGGCATAATCTGAGCAACTATGCAGGCGGCGGAGCGCTTATGATTTTTGTTATTATGTCGCTTATCGCCGTGGCGGTTTGGGCTGTTTTGCTTGAATGGCTCTGCTCTGTTTCAAAGTATTACAAGGCGAAAAAGAACTGGTTTTGTTCAACGCTGTTTTGGTATCTTGTTAAATTCATCGGCAAAATACTCTCGCCGATTAAAAAACTCCGTGAAAAGCCGGTGCGTTTGAGGCGCCGTGTGCTGCTTATGCTTATAGGCTATATAGTCGGCAACACCGTGCTCACGGGCGTTGCGGCAATGTGCAGCGGAGCTTGGTTTGTTATTCTTATAATAATACTGATGTTATATAACATTCTGACCGTGTCGCTTATGTGGAAATACGTTTTGTCGCTCGACCGCATAATCGAGGCGTCCGAAAAAACCAAGGACGGCGATCCGCCCGAAGACATCAACGCGGAAAATATGCCAGAGCCCTTAAAGACGCTCGCGCTCAATCTCAGCCTCACGCAAGAGGAAATGCAAAAGGCGATAACCGAGGCGGTAAAGGGTGAGAGAATGAAAACCGAGCTTATAACCAATGTATCGCACGACCTTAAAACGCCGCTGACATCAATAATCTCATATGTGGATTTGCTCAAAAAATGCGATATCGACGATGTCTCGGCACAAAAATATATAAACGTGCTCGATGAAAAATCAATAAGGCTCAAAAGACTTATTGAGGATTTGGTTGAGGCGTCTAAGGCGTCGTCGGGCGCCGTGACGTTTAACAAAATGAACGTAAACTTATATGAGCTTGCGGTTCAGGCGGTGGGCGAGATGTCCGACGTGTTTGAGGAAAGGCACCTTGAAACGGTGCTTTCCGAGCCCTCCGAGCCGCCGATTATTTACGCCGACAGCCAAAAGACGTGGCGCATTATAGACAATCTTCTGAGCAACGTAAAAAAATACGCTCTTTCGGGAACGCGCGTCTATATAGACATAGGCAAAGACAGCTCATACGGCACAATAACCATTAAAAACACCTCGCGCGAAAAGCTGAATATCGACCCCGACGAGCTGACTCAGCGCTTTGTGCGCGGCGACGAGTCGCGTACTATGGAGGGCAGCGGCTTGGGGCTTTCCATAGCGAAGGATTTGTGCACGCTTCAGGGCGGAAAGCTTGAGCTCTCGATAGACGGCGATCTTTTTAAGGCGACGGTCAAAATGCCGCTCGTGTATTCCGCGCCCGGCGAACAGGACGAAAAAACCAAAGATTAGACTGAAAAAGGCGAACCTCTCGGATATGCGTTATCATTATCCGAGGGGTTCGATGCGTTTTACGCAAAAAATTTAATTTCGAAGTAAAATCTAAATGAGTGCACGGATAAAGTCTTATCTTTTATTTTTGCGGTATAATGCGGTAAAAACGGACTATACAAAAGGACAAAAAAATGTTACAATTGCGGCAGTATATAAATTGAGGATGGTGTGCTTTGGAAAAATTCGGGATAGCAGGTCTCACCGTCGAATTTGAGGCGGGTAACGGATTGCTCTATGAGCGCAGCAGACCGTATCTTAAAAGCGACGAGAGTAAAACGGATATAAAAATAGAACTCGACGACGACTTTTTTGCGCGCAGGTGGCAAAGCTATCCCATGCTGTCGCTCGACGAGTGCCGTTATGTATGGACGGGCGAGGCGTTTTACCTGAAGCTCCTCGATTTCGGCGGCTTTATGCTCCATTCCTCGTGTGTGTGCCGCGGCGGCAACGCGTATCTTTTCTCCGCGCGCAGCGGTACGGGCAAATCAACGCACACCCACCTGTGGCTCCGCGAATTTCCCGACGCATATATATTAAACGACGATAAACCGGCGGTTATGATAAGGGAAAACGGCGCCGTGGCTTACGGAACTCCGTTCAGCGGCAAAAACGATGAGAGCAGAAATGAAGCAGCTTCGATAAGGGCGATTGTGTTTATAGAACGAAGCGCCGGTAACAGCATCGAAAAAATAAGTCCGGCGAGCGCCGTGCCGCTGTTTATGTCGCAGACGGTGCGGCCGAAAACTCCGCAGTATATGGGCGAGCTGTTATTTTTGCTCGACAGGCTTTTGAAAACCGTTCCGGTGTTTTTGCTCAAATGCAATATGGATCCGTCGGCGGCACACACGTCGTACGACGGAATAGAGGAATATTACAGACAAAATTCGGGAGTTTAAGTTATGAAAGGCAGTGCTTGTAAAATGAAGATAAAAGACGGTTTTATGTTAAGGGAGGTAGCGGGCAGCAGTATAGTTGTTCCCGTCGGGACCGTTCAGGCGGATTTTACCGGAATGATAACCTTAAATCCCGTAGGCGCATTTTTGTGGCGTAATCTCGAAAAAGAAACCACGCGTGAGGAGCTTTTGAAAAATGTTCTCGCGCAGTACAGTATCGACGAAGAGACCGCGTCGCGCGATATTGACCGCTATCTTGAAAAGCTCCGTAAAAACGGACTTTTAGAGGAATGATATTTTGGACGGTAAAAAAAGAGTTAAATTAGAGGAGCTGCTCCCCGTAATCGAAGAAAAGCTGTCCTGCGGCGGAACCGTTGTTTTGCCGATTACCGGGACAAGTATGCTGCCGCTTCTTGTGGCAGGCAGAGATAAGGTTACGCTTAAAAGTGCCGATTTACCGCTTAAAAAGGACGCAATACCGTTTTACCGCCGAAACGACGGCAAATTTGTGCTGCACAGAAAAGTCGGTGAGGACGAAAACGGATATGTTATGTGCGGCGACAATCAATGGGTAAAAGAGCACGGCATAACCGATAAAAACATAATAGGCGAGGTCGCGTTTATAACGCGCAAGGGCAAAACCTTTTCCGTGGACAGCCGCAGATACCGCCTCTACGTTAAATTTTGGAAATTTCTGTTGCCCGTAAGGAAATATATAGTAAAAATAAGGGGGAAGCTCGGGAAGTGAAAAAAAGCTCTGCCGCAAAATGGATAGGCTCTCATTCAAAAAAAGAGAGCCCTCGTATGGTGCTGCTGATAATAGGCAACGCCCTGTTTTCCGTGTGCGGAGTTATGACGGCGCTGTATGCAAAGTACATAATAGACGCGGCGCAAAATGCCGATAAAACCGCCCTTGTTAAAAACGGCATGGTTTTAGGCGGGCTTATACTCTTGCAGACCGCGCTGAAAGTGGTTTGCAAGGCTCTTGAAGTCAGAGTTCAGGGCAAAATCGAAATAAGCATTAAAACGGAGCTGTTTTCATCAATACTTAAAAAGGATTACGAAAAAATAACGTCGGTTCATACGGGCGAGCTTATGACAAGGCTCACAAGCGACGTCTCGGTGGTTGCGGACGGAGTTGTTACGATACTGCCGTCTGCCGTGGCTATGGCAACAAGGCTCGTTTGCGCCTTTGCGACCCTGTTTTCGCTTGACAGGATATTTTCGCTGATACTGCTGTCCGGCGGAGTTTTACTCTTTGTATTCACCCGATTTTTCCGCAGTAAAATGAAGTCGCTTCACAAGGCGGTACAAAAGAGCGACGGCGGCGTCCGTTCGTTTATGCAGGAGGCAATCGAAAACCTGCTTGTCGTTAAAATTTTTGACGTTGCCGATATGATAACCGACCGTTCAAAAGGGTATCAGGACGAAAACTATTACGCCAAAATAAGGCGCAACAGGTGGTCGATTTTCGCAAACATAGGCTTTTCAATGGCGTTTTCGTTCGGCTGGCTTTTCGCTATGATTTGGAGCGCCGCAAGGCTGAGCCGCGGAGCGATAACGTTCGGAACTCTCACGGCGATAGTCCAGCTTGTAAGTCAGGTGCAAACTCCGGTTACAAGCCTGTCGGGGTATCTGCCTAAATACTATACAATGCTCGCCTCCGCCGACAGAATACTTGAGACGGAGTCTCTCCCCGAGAGCGTTTCTTACAATTCGCCGAAGCTCGATGTAAAAGAAGTGTATGACGGGCTTTCGTGCATCGAATTTGACGGCGTTACCTTCGGCTACGGCAGAGAAAATGTAATAGAGGACGGCTCCGTGCGGATAAACAAGGGCGATTTCACGGTGATTTCGGGAATATCGGGCATAGGCAAAAGCACGTTTTTTAAGCTGATGACAGGCGTGCTCACACCGCAAAAGGGCAGTATAAGCGTTGTTTCGGGTGGCAAAAAATATCATATCGATAAATATATGCGGCGTCTGTTTGCATATGTCCCGCAGGGGAATATGCTGATGAGCGGCACCATACGCGACAACATAAAATTCGTAAACGCCGCCGCAACGGACGAAGAAGTTCTCGAAGCGGCAAAAATAAGCTGCGCCTATGACTTTATAACCGAACTGCCGGACGGGCTCGATACGGTCCTGATGGAAAACGGCAGGGGGCTGTCGGAGGGGCAGATTCAGCGACTTGCCGTTGCGAGGGCTGTGCTGTCGGGCGCGCCGGTTATGCTGCTTGACGAAGCAACGTCCGCGCTTGACGCCGAAACTGAGAAAAAGCTGCTTTTGGGACTGCGTTCCTTAAAAGACAGAACCTGCGTTATTATTTCTCACAAGACCGCGGCCTTTGACGTTGCAAACAGCGTTATAGAGATAAAAGACAGGCATTTGTACTCAAAAAATTATAATATTTGACTTTTTGGTATTGTAGTATTAAGTCGGATTTGGTATAATACATCCAAGTGTCAATTATGGGTAAAAGGAGTTAAAAAAGATGGCGTATTCATCTTCGGGTAGAACTCATACTGAGGAGAGCGACAATCTCGACAACGTCGTTATATACCTTAAAAAAATATTACAGCATTGGAAAATAGTCGTTATCTCGGCGGTCGTGCTGGCGGTACTGGGTTTTGCCGTTGCAAAACTCACTTATACGCCGTCATATTCGTCAAAGATAACCTTTATCGCAAATAACAAATCCTCGGCGCTCGCCGTTTCCGGTCAGACTCAGTCGGACCTCAACGCGTCCGCAACGCTTGCCGAGAGCTTTAAATACGTTTTCACAACGACCGAGCTTTCAAAAACGGTTGCCGACAACAGCGGCTTTAAAGATATTTCCGTAGCCGACATCAAAAACTGGGTTTCGGTTGAGGCCGTTGAAGACACCGCTATTATAAATCTCACCGTAACTACGCCGAATGCGGACGTGTCTTACGGAATAGCAAACGCCTATGTAAACAATTACGAGAGCGCCATAAACGCGGCTTTCCCGAGCACCACCTTAACGGTTATCGACCCGCCGCTTCTCGCGAGCGCGCCCAACCGCGATACAAGTGCGAGAAATTATACTCTCGTAGGCTTTGCCGCAGGTCTTGTAATATCAATATTTGCTATAGTTCTCGCGGTAATAGCCAAGGATACCGTTAAGACCGCCGATGATGTTAAAGACAAGCTCGGCGTTGATGTTATCGGTATGGTCGGCCACGTAAACCGCAAAAAGAAGAAAAAGAACGAAGAGTATCAGCCCTTGCTCATTTCCGACAGGCGCAGCGGCTTCCCGTTCATTGAAACCTTTAAGATTATAAGAACCAAGATAGAGCACACCGCTCAGCGTGAAAAGTACAAGACCTTTGTTGTAACGAGTACCGCCGAGAACGAGGGTAAGACAACAAACGCGGTAAATATCGCACTTGCACTCGCGCAAAACGGCAAATCGGTGCTTTTGGTGGACGGCGACCTGCGTAAGCCCGCAGTTGCAAAGCTCCTCGGAATCAACGCTTCGGAGGACGGCGGTATATACGGCGTCATAAACGGTGAAAAGACTCTCGCCGAGGCGATAAAGTATTCCGAAAAATACAACCTTTTCCTGCTTGTCAGCGGCAAGCCCGTATTTGACCCGTCAGAACTTCTCTCTACCGACGCCATGTCCGATATAATCAAATCCGCGGAAAAGGAATTTGACTATATCATCATTGATACGGCTCCCTGCGGAGTCGTCGCGGATGCGTCGATACTTTCGAGCTATGCCGACGGAATAATCCTTGTCGTCAGAAACGATATGGTTGCCTCAAGACGTATCAAGCGCGCCGTTGAAAACCTTGAAAATTCCGGTACCAAGCTTCTCGGGTGTATTTACAACGACACCGAGAGCGGTATGCCGAAACGCTTTATGTCGTCTTACAACAAAAAGTACGGCTACGGCTATGGTTACGGCTACGGATACGGCAGCAATCAAAAATAAATACGGTGTTGTTTTCGGGGGTTCGCTGCGGCGGACCTCCGTTTTTTATGCTTTGCCGTATCTTTTTTTCGTACCGTCGCCAAAAAGAAGAGCGAAAACTCGCATATAACTTAAAAAATCGTCGCTTTAGCAATGTTTTTACCAAAATGCCCTTGCCCCAAAAGCTTTTCTATGTTAAAATTATATAATAACTGTGCGGTTACGGCTTTGTAACGGCTCTTCGGAGGTGAAAAAATGCTCTATCACAACGTAATGTGGAAATTCTGCGATGCAGAGGGCAAAACACGTGACGAAAACATCGAAATCGTGAGAGCGGGTCTTACGGCATTGCCAGAAAAAATTTCCGAAATCAAAAGTCTCACCTTCATAAAAAACGAAGTTGTGTGCGACCGTAATTTTGACGCAATGCTTACGGTTGTTACCGAAAATGAGGACGACCTCAACGCCTACAAGGTTCACCCGGAACATCAAAAGGTGGCTTCGTATGTCAAAAAAGTCACATCGGGCAGGGCGGCTGTCGACTATTATAAATAATCCGTGAATTCTTATAAAAACAGCGGAATATTTATATTATTGCGCTCTTTACGGGTGTAAAATAATTTTGGCTTTAATTAATGTAAGTGTTGCACCGCTTTCAGGTGCGGCACGATATAAAAACGGAGGAAAAACATGAAGCATAAGGAAATCGTGGAAAAAATGAGCCTCGAGCAAAAGGCAGCTTTTGTCTCCGGCTATGACTACTGGCATCTTGAGGAAGCTCCCGAGCTCGGTCTTCCGAAGATAATGATTACCGACGGCCCTCACGGCCTTCGTAAGGCAAATCCGGACAAAAAGAGTTCAACGGGCGGTATAGGCCTCGGCAACTCGGTTCCGTCAACCTGCTTTCCGCCTGCGGCTACGTCATCCTGCTCCTGGGATCCGGAGCTTTTGAAACAGGAAGGCGAGGCAATGGGTGAAGAGTGCCTTAAAGAAAAGGTATCTACCATTTTGGGCCCCGGCACAAACATCAAGCGCGCTCCCGTAGGCGGCAGAAACTTCGAGTATTTTTCGGAGGATCCGCTCCTTGCAGGCGAATGTGCCGCAGCCGTTATAAACGGCGTTCAGTCAAAGGGCGTAGGCACTTCTCTCAAGCATTTCGCGGCTAACTCTCAGGAGGCTTTCCGTATGGTAGTCAACGAGGTAGTCGATGAGAGAACTCTTCGCGAGACTTATCTCACCGCATTTGAAATAGCCGTTAAAAAGGCTCAGCCCTGGACGGTTATGAATTCCTATAACAGAATCAACGGCGTTTACGCTTCCGAAAACGAGTGGCTTCAGGAAGAGGTGCTCAGAAAAGAATGGGGCTTTGAGGGTCTTATCGTAACGGACTGGGGCGCTTCTGTTGACAGAATTCCCGGACTTAAAGCAGGCACCGACCTTGAAATGCCTTGCTCGGGCGACCTTAACACGAACAGAATCATAGCCGCCGTTAAAGACGGTACTCTTGATGAAAAGATCCTTGACGAGAGAGTTGACAAGGTAGTCGATCTCATAGTTAAATCAAAGCCGGCTCTCGAAAAGACGTATACATACGATGTAGACGCCCATCACGCCATTGCTCAGAAGATAGCCGAGGGCTCAATGCAGCTTCTCAAAAACGACGACGGCATACTTCCCTTAAAGGCGGGTCAAAAGGTTGCCGTTATCGGCGAAATGGCAAAGGCACCGCGTTTCCAGGGCGCAGGCTCTTCCGTAATCAATCCCACAAAGCTTTCAAACGCTTTTGACGAACTTCAGAAGCTCGGCGTAGATGTTTCTTACGCTCAAGGATATTATAAGAGCGCTCCCACCAAAAAGGATAAGGACAGAAAGACAAACGAGGAGCTTTTGGTCGAGGCTAAAGAGGCAGCGGCTAAGGCTGATGTAGCGGTTGTATTTGTAGGCCTTACCGAAGAATTTGAGGGCGAGGGCTACGACAGAGAGGGCATTGAAATTCCGGCAGAGCACAACGACCTCGTTGCGGCGGTTGCCGAGACAAACCCCAACACCGTTGTTGTAATCGCAGGCGGTTCTGTAATTCTTATGCCGTGGCTTAAAAAGGTAAAGGGTCTTCTCAATTCGGGACTCGGCGGTCAGGCAGGCGGCATTGCCGTTGCAAATATCCTTACGGGTAAAGTCAATCCCTCGGGTAAGACGAGCGAGACTTATCCGCGCGCATTTGAGGATAACCCGACTTACGGCAACTTCCCCGGCGGACCTGTTACCTCAGAGCACAGAGAATCGGTTTACATCGGTTACAGATATTACGACTCTGCCGATATTGACGTTGAATTCCCGTTCGGCTACGGTCTCTCATACACAACCTTTGAGTACAGCGACCTCAAGCTTTCGAGCGACAATATTAAAGATACCGATACTGTTACGGTTTCATTCAAGATAAAGAATACAGGCAGTGTAGACGGTGCAGAAATTGCAGAGGTTTATGTTGCCGATAAGGAATCTACGATTTTCCGCCCGAAGAAAGAGCTTCGCGGATTTAAAAAGGTATTCCTTAAAGCAGGCGAGGAGAAAGAGGTTTCCGTTGAGCTTTCCAAGAGAGCGTTCGCGTTCTACAACGTCGAGCTCGGCGACTGGATGGTTGAAACCGGTGAATTTGATATACTCGTAGGCGCTTCAAGCCGCGATATCAAGCTTACGGCTTCCATGACCGTTGAATCCACCGTTTCCGCTCCTATTCCGGATTACAGAAAGACGGCTCCGAATTACTACAACAATGTTGCAAATATCACGCGTGAGGATTTTGCGGCTGTTTACGGCGAGCTTCCGAATCCCGAAATAGATAAGAGCAAAAAGATTGACCTCTACTGCTGCCTCAATGACGCACGTCACACCAAGTGGGGCGGCAAGCTTTGCAGACTTATTGAAAAGATAATGTCCGGTATGGGCTCAGACGCTAACGGCGACGGCAAGATGCTCGCAGCTATGGCAACTCAGATACCCGTTCGTAACTTCATTTCAATGAGTATGGGCGCATTCTCACCGAAACAGGCAGAAGGACTTCTCAAAATGCTCAACGACGACGAGTCGAGCTTTGTAGGCTTCAATACGATTTTCTGGAGACTCGGCGGAACTCTCGCGAGACTTCCGAAGCTTCTCAAATCTATCTGATGCGATAGCTAAACAAAATAAAAACGGAGCTGTAAACTTTCGGTTTGCGGCTCCTTTTTGTTGGTTCGAGAAATTTTTATGTCTCCCGCTCTCCTGAAAAGACATAAAAAAGCGAGCCTTAATTTTGCGTTACGGCAAATTAAAGACCCGCTTAAAACAAAGCTTTTTATATTTACTTTATATTTCTGAAGTTCTTTATGACTTTGGTTTTTCTTCTGCGTTTTTTATTTTGATTGCGGCGTATCACCGAGAAAATGTATATTCCGAGAATGATTACAGCCAAAATGAATATCACGCGGAAAACAACCGAGGTGAACACAACCTTTATGCCGTGCAAAACCCATTTGAAAGGATTTACCTTTATATCCTCTGCGGCTACAAGGTTTACCGTGGCTATTTCCTGCTCGGCGTACATTATGCGCGCCTTGCCTATAACTTCGCCCTTTTTCACGGGTGCGTTTACAAATGAGGGCGTCTCCTCCGGGATAACCTCAAGCATAACGCTTGTGGAGTCCGTGCCGGTGGGGACGAGCGCCGTAACGTCCTTTTCGGGGACAAGCCTTACGTGATCCATGCTCCACGAGAGCTTTACGTCTATCACCGTGGCTATCTGCGACGGGTCGGCAATCTTTGTGAGCTTCAGGTTGTCAAATGCCCACTTGAACATCTTTTTGCATTCGAGGAAGGCGCAGTTATCGGGGTTCCCGTCGCCGTTGACGTCCTGCTTCGGGGCGTTCATTATTATGCCGAGATAGTTGTAGCCGTCCTTGCTCGCTTTGGAAATTACGCAATGACCAGCCTTTGAGGTCGTGCCTGTTTTAATTCCCTGAGCATAAGGATAGTAATATGTCTTAAAATTGGGATTTATCATCCAGTTTGTGGAGAGAAGATTCCTCTCGCCGCTCTTGTTTGTCGCGGGAAGAGTGTAGGTTACGGTATTTACAATTTCCGTGAATATCGGTAGGGTCAGTGCGTGCTCCGTTATTTTGGCAAGGTCCCTCGCCGTGGTGTAGTGCCCGTCCGCGTCAAGGCCGTGCGGATTCATAAAGTGAGTGTTCTCACAGCCGAGCTTTGAGGCAAAGTCGTTCATCATACCCACAAACGCGTCAATGTCTCCGCCGCCGATATAGTCGGCGAGCACAACCGCCGCCTCGTTGGCACTTTTCACGAGCATACAGTATAAAAGATTTTTAACCGAAATTTCTTCGCCGGCTTTAAGCCCTGCCGTGGAGCTGTCCGTTCCCTTGAGGGAGTCCATGGAGGATTGCTTTATGGTAATTACGGTGTCAAGGTCGGCACAGTTCTCTATGGTCAATATCGCCGTGACTATTTTTGTCAGCGAAGCGGGTGCCGCCCTCTTGTCGGCATTTTTATCAAAGATAACCGTTCCGTCGTCAAGACTTACAAGAAACGCTATATCCGCACTTGTGTCGAGCGAAGAATTATACGACGCACTTGACGGTAAAACGAGCGAACAGATAAGTATAACGGCGGTTAGCATTATTGATGCGACACGTTTCAATTACAAAATCCCCCTTGAAAAGAAATCGGAAAAAGTGTATCATAGTTATTATAAGTAGTATAGCAAAATACGCTCTGAAATTCAATTACAATTGTATTAAGGATGTGAAAATCTTGATATATATTACCGGCGATACACACGGCGAGGTCGAAAGACTTGCCCCGTCAAAGCTCCGCGCCCTTAAAGAGGGCGATACGCTTATCGTTTGCGGAGATTTCGGTTTTATATGGGACGGGTCAAAAAAAGAACAGAAAATACTGAAGCAGCTCGGCAAGAGAAAATACAACATCTGCTTTATCGACGGTACTCACGAGAACTTTTCACTTTTAAACGGCTACGGCGTCAGCGAGTGGAACGGCGGCAAGGTACATAAAATTTACGATAATCTCTACCACCTTATGCGCGGTCAGGTTTACAATATTGACGGCAAAAGCGTATTCACCATGGGCGGCGGCGAAAGCCCCGACATTGATATACGTTCGGAAAACGACGGTTGGTCGCGTGACGAAATCCCCACGCAGGATGAACTTTTAGAGGGTGCCAAAAACCTTGAAAAGCACGGATTTGCCGTGGATATAGTCGTAACCCACGAGCCGCCTATGCGAATTAAGGGCTTTTTGCAGCTCAAGGACTACGATATGCTGCGCGTTACCGCTCTTAATGCGTATTTTGAAGAGCTGTCCGATTCGTGCAAGTTTTCAAAATGGTTCTTCGGCAGTATGCACGTGGATAAATATATATCGAGCACGCATATAGCCGTATTTAAAAATATAGTAAATGCCGAGACGGGAGAAAAAATTTAATTTTTTCGGAGGATGAATCAAGGCTAAATGAAAGAGCTTACTAAACGCAAAAAAATAATCGGTACAATAGAAACGGTGCTTGCGGCGGCTGTTATAATAACCGCGGTTATAGCGGCGCCGAAGCTCTCCGCACAAAAAGAAGAGCCTTCTGCCGCGGCAACCGAAACCGAGGCATCCACACAGGCGGGTTCGGTTGAAGAGACCGAGAAAGCAACCGAGCCTACCACTTCTTCCGTAGGTGTTGGTGTTCAGCCGATAGGCGAGTATTCACTCAACGGGTACATAGTAGTCACGGGCGACGCCGCAATGGAGATGTATTCCATGTCGAGCACAAAGCTCAAAGAATATGCTTCTACTGCCAACAACCTTGCGGCGAAAATTCCGTCGTCAAAGGTGTATGTGTTGCTTGCGCCCACGCGTATGGAATTTTACGGACCGGAGGAATACAGAACCGGCAGCCATTCTCAGCAGACGGGCATTTCCATAGCCTATTTGGCTCTCAGTCCCGAAGTTACCGGAGTTGACGCATACAGCGAGATAGCGCGCCACACCGATGAATACGAATATTTCCGCACCGACCACCATTGGACGGCACGCGGAGCCTACTATGCCTACAAGGCGTTTTGCGAGTCGGCGGGGCTTACCTGCACGCCGCTTGACAGCTTCCAAAGCGGCAGGCTCGATGACTTTGTCGGGAGTATGTACCGCTATACCCAGAGCGAAAACCTCAAGAAAAATCCCGATTACGTAGAGTATTTTCTTCCGCGCTACGATGTGAGCGCCGAGTCGTTTTCTACTGCCGATATGACCGACGGAAAGCCGCTGCGCGTTATATCGACCAATATCACCGATGAGTCAAGCAAATATCTTGCGTTTATTCAGGGCGATAAGCCGCTTATAAAAATGGTGTCGTCCTGCGGCAGCGGCAAAAAGGTGCTTTTGATAAAGGAATCGTACGGCAATGCATTGGCACCGTTTTTGCTCGATACCTTCAGCGAGGTCTATGTTCTTGACCCGAGGCAGGAGAGCATACAGGGCATGAATATACCGTCGTTTGTAGAGAATAACGGCATAGATACGGTGCTTTTCTGCAACTATACCATGGTGCCGTCCAATTCAAAATATATGAACGCGCTCAACGCAATGATAGGCGCTTAAAAATTTTTGATGACAAAGCGTCTGTCTTATGATACAATTAACTATATAAATTTTAGGCAGGTATATAAAATGATGGAATTGAATGAGGCTGTCTCCGTTCTTATTAAAGGGCTGGACGCTACTGTTACCGAGGCGGGCTTTACGCTGGTCCGTCCCGAAAACATTGATAAAGATGCTCTCCCTATAACCGTCGATAAAGAAACGGGCAAAACGTTTATCGACTATAAGGGCGAGAGCGGCAAAATCAGACTTCAGATAGACGGCGTTAAATTAAGCCTTCTCTTTTCTGAGGACGACGGGGATTATAAGAGCGCGTCGGAAAATTATTTCGACCCGAAAGATTCCGATGAGCGCGAGATTAAATCGCTTTGCAATGAGCTTAACGAAACAATTTTGCAGAAATACGGCAAAAACAGAACCGTCGGCGGCAAGGCAAAGAAAATACCCGTTCCGGTTTCAAAAACCGCCGTTAAAAACGGTACGTCGTCTTATGACGGCAACACTCTTGCAAACCGTCTTTCTGCGCTGTATCCCGATCTTAAACCGTATTACAAAGAAAATTTTGAAGAGTACGGCGAGTTCCTGCCCGATACTTTCTTTACCGAGCACGCAAATTCATACATTATGAATACAATCCGCCTCGGCATAAAGCAGGATATGACCAAGCTTTTCAGAATTCTTAACGACATCTACGAAAACGGCACAAACGACACACAGAGCCTTGTTGCCGTAACAATACTCGGCGAGATGAATAACGACCCGGTCATGCTTGAGAACGCGAGCGCATATATGTGCGACGATTTGAAACAGACCGTTATTCTCATAAATAAGTTTTTGGCTTCCGGCAGCAGCAAAAAGCTCCGCGAAAAGCTCAAAAATCCGCCGCCTTATAAGCCTAAAAAGAAAAAGAGCGGCGGACTTATGTCGCAGCTTATGGGTGCAGGCGGTCAGATGCCGCAGCAGTAATCGCAGCTTAAATTTAATCAAACAAAAAGGGCACTCGAAAGAGTGCCCTTTCTCTATGCGGTTTATTACTCGTCTCCGTTGAGGATAGCGAAGTTTTCTTTGTTCGCTTTGTAGAGGTTTGTGTAAACTTTGTAGTTTCTGTCATAAACGGGCTTGAGTGCCGGATTCGGCTTAAATACCTTAGCTGCGGGGATAAGCTTTTTCGCTTCGCCGATATTTTTAATAAGACCGGTGCCGACGGCTATTGTGACCGCCGCGCCGACAGCGCCGATGTTCTGCGGGCTGTCAACGGTCTCAACGGTTCTGCCCGTGCAGTCTGCGAGTATCTGGCAGGTGACGTCGTTGAGAGCGCCGCCGCCTACAAAACGAATTGTGTTTGAGGTGCTTACTTTCTTTGCCTCTGTCTCAAGAAGCCAACGCATATGGAAGCAAACGCCCTCTACAACGGCTCTTATCATTTCGGATTTGCCGGTTTCAAGGCTGATGTTAAAGAACATACCGCGTGAATTCGGGTCCTCAAAGGGGCAACGGTTGCCGTGAAGCCACGGAGTAAATACAACGCCGTTTGAGCCTGCGGGTACCGTGTTTACAACTGCCATCATATAGTCATAAAGGTTGGTGTAAATAACTTCCTGATCTGCCTTGCCGTGCTTTAAGTTTTTGCTCTTGTCAAGGTATATGTCGATTTCGTCGAGAGCCAGATGGTCTTTAACCCACTCAACGCATTTTGCGGCAGTCTCAAGCTCTGCAAAATAATTGTAGTAGCCGTCGCGTGCGCCGACTATTGCGGCTATCATGGCGGAGGTGTCTACAACGCTCTTGTCAACGACGGTTGATACCCAGCCCGATGTGCCGGAATAAACGTGCGTGTCGCCGAGGTCAACCGAGCCTGCGCCAACGCCTATAAGCGATGCGTCGCCGCCGCCGCCGAATACCGCGGTGCCGGGCTCGAGTTCAAGCTCGTCGGCAGCTTTCTTTGAGAGCTCGCCGACCTTGTCGGTACATTTTACTATCTTTGCGAGGTGCTTCGGGTTTATGCCGTAGATTTTGCACATTTTCTCGCTCCAGCACTTTTTATGTATATCATAGAGCATCGAGGCGAAGGCAGAGTCCTGAGTCATAACAAATTCGCCGGTCATACGGCCTATGAGATATTCTTTAACGTCGAGCCATTTGTAAGCCCTGTTGAATACGTCGGGCTCGTGAGCCTCAACCCATTTGTATTTCCATACCGGGTCTTTTACCGACGCCGCAACGGCGCCCGTGATTTTAAGAGCCTTTAAAAGCTTCGGTATGTTTGCGCCGGCTATCTGCGGACCGTAAGCAATGCCTTTTTTAAGCTCTTCTCTCGCACGCTGATCCATATAGCTCATGGCGCGTCTTACGGCGTTGCCATCTTTGTCAACAAGAACAAGAGCCTGCATCTGCGAGCAGAACGAGATACCCGATATATCGCTCTTTTTGATTTTGGCTTTTTTCATTACTGTGTGGGTGCTGGTACGCATTGCCTCCCACCACTCGTCGGGATCCTGCTCGGCTCCGCCGTCGGGATAAACATAGAGGTTGTACCCCTCGCTTGCGGCCTCAAGCAGGTTGATTTTGTCCGTGATGGAGAACAGACAGGTTTTAACGCCCGTAGTTCCCACGTCATAGGCAATTACATATACCGGATTTCCCATAAACAAAAACCTCCCAAATGGTTATGATTTATTTTTAAACGCAGACTTTATAAATTTCAAGCTCTGCTCAACGACAAATTCATCGCGAGACTCAATATCGTTCCCGACGTATATTTTAAACCTCTCCTTGTAGTAGTCGCACGAATATGAAAATTGAAGCGACATAAAAAGGTTATCAAGCATAAACGCGGCAAAGGCGGAGTCGATGTCGTTCCGCACATCGCCGTTCTTTTTGCCCTCTTCTATGGCGGTGCGGTAAATGCGCGCCGTCATGGATTCCATCTCATACGCGAATTGAGAGGCAAAACGCGGATTGTTTTCCGCGGTCATTGCGTTGTAAAGCTTTAAAAGCACCGAGCTTTCACGCGAAGACGACTGTATTGTGCGTATAATTTTTTCTACCTTTACGAGTACATCCTCGTCGCTTACCGCGAGCACGTTTAAAAGCTCTTCCATCTGCGAAATGCTGTGCTGAACGACCGTCAAAAAAAGGTCCTGCTTGTTTTCAAAGTACTTGTACAGCGAGCCGACGCTGACTCCCGCTTTTTTCGCAATGGTGCCTATATTGCCGTTTTCAAAGCCGTTTACGGCGAATTCTTTTGTCGCGGCGTCGAGGATTCTGTTCCTCTTTTCAGCCGAGATGTTGTCAAAGGTCGGCTTGTGATGCGCGCGAAGATCCATTTTTTTCACCTGTTTTATCAAAATTTAAATGTATTGTAATATGTAAAATTTATTTTATCACAGTATTATGTATGTTTACAAGGCTTTTTTGAAAAAAGTGAAAAGAAATTCACCAGATAAATTCAAAAAACGGTGCAAAATGTGAAAAAACGGTGCGTAAATAACATAAAAATGAATAATTATACCGTTCACGTGCCGAAAACACCTCTTGTCGGGTGGGATTTTTGATGGTATCGGAGCTTCGAAAAAAGTCAGGGCAGCATAACAAGTTGTATAATTTGCGCAATCAGTATTCAAATACTGATATATTTTTGTAAAAAATGATAGATTTTTGGAAACGGGTCTGTTATAATGTTATCAATGTCTATTTTATAAGTGAAAAGTTGCGCTTTTCGCTTTACGGATGCAAGGAGGAAAAACCCGAATGCTTAAAAAAGTAAGCAACATACCGTTTAAGGGTACAAAGGAGCAGGAGGAAAAGCTCAAAAAGGTAATTGAGGAAAACAAGCACGACAAAAGCCTTTTGATGTACGTTATGCAGCAGGCGCAGGAGATATACGGTTATCTCCCGTATGAAGTGCAGGTTATGATAGCCGAGGGCATGGATGTTCCGCTTGAAAAGGTCTACGGAGTATCAACCTTTTACGCGCAGTTTTCGCTGTCGCCGAAGGGCGAAGTCAATATTTCGGTTTGCCTCGGAACCGCGTGCTATGTAAAGGGCTCGCAAAAAATTCTTGATAAAATAACCGAAATACTCGGTATAGGTCCGGGCGAATGTACCCCCGACGGCAGATTTTCGCTTGAGGCGTGCCGCTGCATAGGTGCGTGCGGCTTGGCGCCGGTTATGACGGTAAACGACGAGGTGTTCGGTAAGCTCGTCCCCGAGGACGTTCCCGGAATACTCGCAAAATACGGTGCGTGATGAGAGAGATTTCGTTAAATATTCTCGACGTCGCCGAAAATTCATTAAAGGCAGGCGCCGACACGGTTGAAATCGACGTCGCCTTTTCGGAACGGGAAAATACGCTTACCGTTACAGTTTCCGACAACGGCTGCGGCATGACAAAGGAGCAGGTTAAAAACGTCACCGACCCGTTTTATACGACGCGTACCACGCGCAAGGTCGGGCTCGGAGTTCCGCTTTTTAAAATGGCGGCGGAGATGAGCGGAGGCTCATTTGAAATTTCGTCCGTTTGCGGAGAGGGAACAACCTTAACCGCCGTGTTTAAAACCGACAGCGTGGACTTTGTGCCGCTCGGCGATATAGCGTCCACGGTAGAGCTTTTATGCGTGTCAAATCCGAAAGTGAACATAGTTTTTAAGGAACACGGCGACGACGACTCTTTTACCTTTGAGTCGCGCAAAATTCGGGAAATCCTGGGCGATGTGCCTATGGAGTCGCCCGAAATCAGAGAATGGATACGCGGATATCTGACCGAAAATACGGAAAAATTCAGCGGAGGAAACAATAAATGAAAAGTATAGAAGAATTGATGGCAATAAGGGACAAAACGCGAAAAAATATGACGGTACGTGAGGATACCGGCGACTCAAAAATAAGAGTAGTCGTGGGTATGGCAACCTGCGGTATAGCCGCCGGGGCAAGACCCGTAATGAACGCCTTTGTTGACGAAATAGCAAAAAGAGACGTAAAGGGCGTGTCCGTACTGCAAACCGGCTGCATAGGAATGTGCAGGTACGAGCCGATAGTTGAGGTAATTGAGCCGGGAAAAGAAAAGGTTACATATGTCAAAATGACGCCCGAAAAAGCAGTAAGAGTTGTAAACGACCATATCGTAAACGGGAACCCCGTTGCGGAATTTACGGTCGGAGCAGTTGAAGATTAAGGAGGTAAAACGATGTATCGTTCACATGTGCTCGTTTGCGGCGGTACCGGCTGTACCTCTTCAAACAGCGCCGCTAT
This sequence comes from Ruminococcaceae bacterium UBA6434, assembly GCA_002437245.1. GTDB lineage: Bacteria > Bacillota > Clostridia > Oscillospirales > Acutalibacteraceae > Fimenecus. Next base: position 9,951 of record DJOQ01000025.1, on the reverse strand, counting down.
AATTGAAGCGCTTGAAACCGAAATCAAAAAACACGGCCTCGAAAATGAGGTAAAGGTCGTCAGAACGGGCTGTTTCGGGCTTTGTGCGCGCGGCCCGATAATGGTGGTTTACCCCGAGGGCAGCTACTATTCGCTTGTAAAGCCCGAGGACGTTCCCGAAATTGTGGAGGAACACCTCTTAAAGGGCAGAATAGTTAAAAGACTGCTGTTTGAGGAGTTCACCATGGACGACATAAAGTCGCTCAAGGAGACGGATTTCTACAAAAAACAGCACCGCGTCGCGCTTCGCAACTGCGGCGTTATCGACCCGGAAAACATAGACGAATATATAGCGTACGACGGCTACGCGGCTCTCGCAAAGTGCCTTTCCGAATATACTCCGGAGCAGGTCATAGACATTATTTCGGAGTCCGGGCTCAGGGGCAGAGGCGGCGGCGGATTCCCCACGGGCAAAAAGTGGAGCTTTACCGCGGCGCAGAAATCCGAGCAAAAATATGTTGTCTGCAATGCCGACGAGGGCGACCCCGGCGCGTTTATGGACCGTTCTGTGCTTGAGGGCGACCCGCACTGCATAATAGAAGCTATGGCGATATGCGGTTATGCCACGGGCGCGAGCGAGGGCTACATATATGTAAGAGCCGAATATCCGATTGCCGTAAAGCGCCTTGAAATAGCGATAGGGCAGGCGAGGGAATACGGCTTGCTCGGCAAAAATATATTCGACAGCGGATTTGATTTTGACCTTCATATACGCCTCGGAGCGGGCGCATTTGTCTGCGGCGAGGAGACGGCACTTATGACGTCCATAGAGGGTAACCGCGGCGAGCCGAGACCGAGACCACCGTACCCTGCGGTCAAGGGGCTTTTCGGAAAGCCGACTACGGAAAATAACGTTGAAACCTTTGCGAATGTCGCTCAGATAATACTTAACGGAGCGGATTGGTTCGCCTCAATGGGAACCGAGCGCTCAAAGGGAACAAAGGTGTTTGCGCTCGGCGGCAAAATCAAAAATACGGGACTTGTCGAAATACCCATGGGCACAACCCTCCGCGAAATTGTAGAGGAGATAGGCGGCGGCATACCCGGCGGCAAAAAGTTCAAGGCAGCTCAGACGGGCGGCCCCTCGGGCGGCTGTATACCGGCTTCGCTTATGGATACCCCCATTGACTACGACAATCTGACGGCGATAGGTTGTATGATGGGCTCGGGCGGACTCATAGTAATGGATGAGGACGACTGTATGGTAGATATCGCAAAATTCTTCCTCAACTTTACCGTAGACGAATCCTGCGGCAAATGCACGCCGTGCCGCGTGGGCACAAAGCGTCTGCTCGAAATGCTCGAAAAGATAACGTCGGGCAACGCAACGCTCGGGGATCTCGACAGGCTCGAGGATCTGTGCCATTACATCAAGGCAAATTCACTTTGCGGTCTCGGTCAGACGGCACCGAATCCGGTGCTTGCCACACTCAAATTTTTCCGTGACGAGTATGAGGCACACGTGGTTGACAAAAAATGTCCGGCGGGCGCTTGTAAGGCGCTGTTGTCTTACGAAATACTTGAGGACAGATGCCGCGGCTGTACCGCCTGCGCGAGAAAATGCCCCGTGGGCGCTATAAGCGGCAACGTCAAAGAAGCCCATACAATCAACAAATCGCTTTGCGTCAAATGCGGCGTCTGTATGCAGACCTGTAAATTCGGCGCGATAGTTAAAAGATAAGGAGTGTGCCATATGGAAAACGTAAATATTAAAATAAACGGCATGCCCCTGAGTGTGCCGAAAGGAATTTCAATACTTGAGGCGGCAAGATATGCCGGCATAGAAATCCCCACGCTTTGCTACTTAAAGGATATAAACGAGATAGGCGCCTGCCGCATATGTATGGTCGAGGTAAAGGGTGCGCGAAATCTCGTGTCCGCCTGTGTTTTCCCCGTAGCCGAGGGCATGGAGATATTCACAAATACCGATAAGGTTCGCCGCTCAAGGAGGACTACTCTTGAACTGATACTTTCCGTTCACGAAAAAAGCTGTCTTACCTGCGTGCGCAGCGGAACGTGTGAACTGCAAAAGCTATGTAAGGATTACGGCGTTGATAACGCGGACGAATATAAGGGCGAAACGGTACATTATGAAAAAGACGTGTCTGCCGCCCATATGATAAGGGATAACAATAAGTGCATACTCTGCCGCAGATGCGTTGCCGCCTGCGACGCGCAGGGCATAGGCGTAATAGGCACCAATGCGAGAGGATTTGACACCCACATAGGTTCCGCATTTGATAAAAAGCTTGCGGACGTCTCGTGCATTTCCTGCGGCCAGTGCATAGTAAACTGCCCCACGGGCGCAATAGTCGAAAAGGACGACACGGCAAAAGTCCTTGACGCCGTAAACGACCCCGATAAGTTTGTAATAGTAAATACCGCGCCGTCAATCAGAGCAACTCTCGGCGAGGCTTTTGGTATGAAAATCGGCACAAACGTCGAGGGCAAAATGGTTGCGGCGCTTCGCAGACTCGGCTTCGATAAGGTATTTGATACGGATTTTGCCGCCGACCTCACTATTATAGAAGAGGCAAACGAGCTTGTTGAGCGCGTTAAAAACGGCGGAGTGCTGCCGATGATAACCTCGTGCTCGCCCGGCTGGATAAAGTATTGCGAGCACTACTACCCCGAGCTTATACCGCACCTTTCCACGTGCAAATCACCGCAACAGATGTTCGGTGCAACTATGAAAACTTGGTATGCGAAAAAGCTCAATATAGACCCTTCTAAGATGGTTGTTGTGGGAGTTATGCCGTGCACCGCAAAGAAGTTTGAGACGAAGCGCGACGGCGAAGCGGCAAGCGGTTATCCGGATGTTGACATTGCCATAACCACAAGAGAGCTCGCACGTATGATAGAGAGCGCGGGAATATATTTCAAGCATTTACCCGATGAGGAGTTTGACAATCCGTTCGGCGAGAGTACCGGAGCGGCAACCATTTTCGGCGCTACGGGCGGAGTTATGGAGGCGGCTCTTCGCACCGCAGTCAAGCTTATAACCGGTGAAGAGGCTCCGTCTCCCGATTTTACCGAAGTTCGCGGAATGAAAAATATTAAAGAGGCGCAGTATGATGTCGGCGGTCTTAACGTAAAGGTCGCGGTTGCAAGCGGAACGAAAAACGCAGGCTATCTTATGGATAAGATAAAGGACGGCTCGGCGGATTATACGTTTATAGAAATAATGGGCTGCCCCGGCGGCTGTATAAACGGCGGAGGACAGCCTATACAGCACGCGGTTGTGCGTAATTTTGTCGATTTGAAAGAGCGCCGCGCAAGAGCGCTCTATGAGTCCGACGAAAGAAATCAAAAGAGGCGTTCGCACGAAAATTCGGCTGTCAAAGAGTTGTATGATGAATTCCTCGGCGAGCCGGGCGGCAGCAAAGCGCACGAAGTTTTGCACACGACTTATGTTGCGCGCAAAAAGTATAATTAAAACGCGCCTTTGCAAAACCGAAACACCAAACGGCAAAAAAATTACCCCTGATATGCATTGCATATCAGGGGTTTTTACATAATATTGAGTGTGTAAAGCGACCGATGAGATATCGGCGGCACAGCATACCCGTAGCAGTGTGCCGACGGATATTCACGTGCCTTTGTTCAGCTGAAAATCGGGTGACTGTTCTCAAACTTGGTAAGCTGAGACAACAGTCTTTCCACATATTCGTCGAACTTTTCGGCAAAAGTTTTTCTGCACAGAGGTACTTTTTCGGCAAAGCCCGTGAGTTCCGCTGAAAATACAGCATATTTTGTGGTTGCGCGCTGAGTTAATGTGACGCTGAATTCAATGTGAAACGGACGTTCGAGCGCTTTCCCCGAAACGATACGGTAAGGCTCAAAATCGTCGAAATCGACGGACAGTTTGTGATGCTTCAGCACAACAACAAAACCGTTATCCTTGTCGATGCGTTTTTTAAATGTGGGCAATGTCTTAAAAAAGTCATTGCCGACGAGCAGTTCCCAAAACTTTTCCACGCTGTTGTTATCAATTTCAGCTGCAAATCTAATTCTTTCCATATTTAATTTTCTCCGCATATTTCCGCAAATTTTATTCCGACACTTACTGTGAGTGCATTGCACTGACTGTCGGTCAAGTTTATAATATCACATATGCTTTGCTTTTGCAATGAGAATTATATAAAAAAAGACTGTCGCACAGCGACAGCCTTAAAAAACGAATTTTGTTTTCGGTTTTTGTTTATTATTTAGCAGCCTCTTCAACTGCAACAGCGCAAGCAACGGTAGCGCCAACCATCGGGTTGTTGCCCATGCCGATAAGTCCCATCATTTCAACGTGAGCCGGAACAGATGAAGAACCTGCGAACTGAGCGTCGCCGTGCATTCTGCCCATGGAGTCGGTAAGACCGTATGAAGCAGGACCTGCCGCAACGTTATCCGGGTGAAGAGTACGGCCTGTGCCGCCGCCCGAAGCAACCGAGAAGTATTTAACGCCGTTTTCGTTAGCCCATTTCTTATAAGTGCCTGCAACAAGGTGCTGGAAACGGGTCGGGTTTGTTGAGTTACCGGTGATGGAAACATCAACGCCCTCTTTCTTCATTATAGCAACGCCCTCGAGAACGTCGTTAGCGCCGTAGCACTTAACAGCGGCTCTCTCGCCGTCGGAATATTTTGTCTCGCTGACAATTTTAAGCTCGCCTGTGTAGAAATCGTAATCGGTCTTAACATAGGTGAAGCCGTTGATTCTTGAAATAATCATAGCGGCGTCTTTGCCGAGACCGTTAAGGATAACGCGAAGAGGAGTCTTGCGAACCTTGTTTGCGGTCTTAGCTATACCGATAGCGCCCTCGGCGGCTGCGAATGACTCGTGACCTGCAAGGAATGCAAAGCACTTGGTGTCTTCGTGAAGAAGTCTTGCACCGAGGTTTCCGTGACCGAGGCCGACGTTTCTCTGCTCTGCAACCGAACCCGGTACGCAGAATGCCTGAAGTCCCTGGCCGATAACCGCCGAAGCTTCGGAAGCGGTTTTAACGCCTGATTTAATAGCGAGAGCAACACCGAGAGTGTAAGCCCAAACAGCGTTGTCAAAAGCAATAGGCTGAACGCCCTTGACTATCGACTCAACATCTATACCTTTTGAGAGACAAAGGTCTCTTGCAGCCTCAAGGCTTTCTATGCCGTTGTCGGCAAGGCATTTTTCTATTTTGGGCATTCTTCTTTCTTTGCCCTCAAATACTACATCATTAGCCATTTGTAAGTCCCTCCTTCAATTATTCTTCACGAGGGTCGATGAATTTAACGCCCTCTGCATAACGGCCGTAGTTTCCGGTATTCTTCTTAAGAGCCTCGTTGGCGTCCATACCGTGACGGATGTCCTCAAGCATTTTGCCGACTTTTATGAATTCATAACCGATAACCTGATCGTCTTTATCAAGAGCCATATGGGTAACATAGCCCTCTGCCATTTCCATATAACGAACGCCTTTTTTATCGGTAGAGAACATTGTACCTACCTGAGAGCGAAGACCCTTGCCGAGATCCTCAAGACCCGAACCTACGGTAAGACCGTCCTCCGAGAAAGCGGACTGGCTTCTGCCGTAAACGAGCTGAAGGAAGAGCTCACGCATAGCTACGTTGATAGCGTCGCAAACAAGGTCGGTGTTAAGGCACTCAAGAAGAGTTTTGCCGGGGAGGATTTCTGCTGCCATAGCAGCCGAATGGGTCATACCCGAGCAACCGATGGTTTCAATGAGCGCTTCTACAACAATGCCTTCCTTTACATTAAGGCTGAGCTTGCACGCACCCTGCTGCGGAGCACACCAGCCGACGCCGTGTGAAAATCCGGAAATATCTTTGATGTCGTATGCCTTTACCCACTTGCCCTCTTCGGGAATAGGTGCGGGACCGTGTTTCGGCCCTTTGGCAACGCAACACATTTTTTCAACTTCCTGTGAATAGTTTATCATTTTGAAGCTCCTTTCAATTTGTTACGGGAACATTATACAGTTTCGTGATAAATTTATCAATAGGAAAAATTACAATATGCCGTCGGTTCGACAAAAAATATTGTCAATGTTTATGGTAAGCCCGTAACATATCGTCTTTATTATAATAGTTTTCGAGCTTTTTTGCCGTGGCTCTTACGTCGCTCCGCATTTCGTAAAGACACATAAGCCGCCGCCTTGCAAGATAAAGGTCCTCGCCCTTCAGCCGGTGAACCTCGGGAGTAAAGTTTTTGATTTGCCGCGTAAGTTTTTCCTCTTCTTTCAAGTATTCCCCGGATAATTCGGATAATGTCAAATTTATCGCCCCTTTCTGCTGTCGAACAAATGTTCGTCTGCAAATACAATATTAGCAGAAAAGAGCTTTTCGGTCAATAGAACATACCAAAGAGCAATGAAATGTCCTGATTAACGGACTTTCTCAAGGTTTGCCGTGCAAAAAAAACACCGACTCGCTTAAAAAGCAAATCGGTGCAATGCTTAGCATATTTTAACGGGCAGAGGGGCGTTAAAGGTCGTTCTATCAGTCGTAATACCTCATAAGACCCACGACCTTGCCGAGAATTATAACCTCATCCACTATAATCGGCTTAAAGGCATCGTTTTCCGGCTGAAGGCGGAAATGACCGTTTTCCTTGTAAAATCTCTTGACCGTGGCTTCGTCGTCAATCATGGCAACTACGATTTCGCCGTTTGCGGCAACGGGAGTTTTTTCGACAATTACTATGTCGCCGCTGAGAATACCCGCCCAAATCATACTTTCGCCGCGAACCTTCAGCGCAAACAGCGGCTTGTCGCGAGAGACTCTGCCGCTGTACGGCAGATAGCCCTCAATCTGCTCAACGGCGAGTATCGGCATACCTGCCGTGACCGTGCCGAGAAGCGGAACATTGGTCACGTTTTCCGCGTCGCCGGTAACACGTATCGACCTTTTTAACATCGGGTCGCGCTCTATGTAGCCTGCCTCTTCAAGCGCGTCGAGGTTTGCCTGAACCGAGGAGGTCGATTTAAGCCCCACGGCAGCGCCGATTTCACGGACCGAAGGCGGAACTCCGCACTGCGAACGCTCCATAAGATATTCGTATATTTTCTTCTGAGTTTCGTTGATGGTTTTCATCATACTGCCCCCATTCGATTATATTTTTTTACATTGTAACATAAATGCTCTGAAAAAGCAAACATTTGTTTGCTAAAAGACAGAAAAAATAAAATTTTTAAATTTATACTGTTTTTTTATAATTTGTTCATTTCTAATTCACATTTACCCTTTATAGTATAACTGTACTCGACAGGAAGGGAGCCGCAACCCGTCCGACTGAGTACTTTATACCCCCTCCTCAAGCAACCCCTCAATAGGGAATCCCCGATGCCGCAATCGGGGATTTTCCTTTTTTACGGAAAAATATTTTTTGCCTGTACTTCTGACAAAAATCTGAATTTTCGAGGCGCCGTAAGCTGTACGCTTGCGGCGCATTTTTATATACTATATTATATGGCGTGATTTCGGCGGATTTTTCCTCTTTGCCGTATACGTGCGGTACTTTGTGTCAAGAATAACATCGGGAGGTGTTTTTTTGACACAAAAAGATAAAGGTGCAAAAAAGAAACTGCTGAAAAAATTAAGTCCGTTTTACATCGTTGCCGCGCTGTGCATAGTTTCGGCTCTGGGCGTTTCGCTTTGGTCGGCAAAATTCCGTGTAAAGACCGATAATAATGAATCAACCTCAAAGTCGGAGCAATCGGAGCAAGGCATTACCGCTGTATACACCGTCCCTGCGGCGGATATAGTTACGGGCGTGCCCGATACACGGTGGGAAACCGAATCGGAAACATCGGAAAAAGAGGAAGAGACAAAGCCGTCACGGGCGCCGCAGTTTGTAAAACCGATGGATACCGACGTTGTCAAAGCGTTTTCGGGCGACACCCTCGTTATGTCAAAGACCATGGGCGACTGGCGAACCCACAACGGCACGGACTTTGCCGGAAATATCGGCGACCCGATAAGAGCTGTCAATAACGGCAAGGTCACAAAGGTATATGACGACGTTTTGTGGGGAACAACGGTAGAAATCGACCACTTTGACGGGCTTACCGTGAGGTATTGCGGACTCGGCAAAGGCAGTACCGTAAATGAGGGCGACGAGGTGAAAATCAACGATAAAATCGGAAATCTCTCAGAGATACCTGCCGAGTCGGCGGACGGAACGCATTTTCATATCGAAGCCGAAACGGACGGAAAATATATTGACTTTGAAAGTCTTTTGCCCGTATCGTAGCGCCAGAAACGACGGTAAATCCGCCTAAAAAAGCCGCGTCGGCGTCTGTATTGTCAAAGACCGCAACGAAGCTGTGAATTTAAAAGTTCACGGCTTCGTTTTTTATATGAGGAAAAAACGGCGTGAGCGTAAAAAGCACTTTACATAACAGCGAATTTAAGATAAAATATATTTAATTATAAGTATGACTTAAAGCATGAATGGAGGAATTTTAAATGCAGCCTGCATATAAAAGGATACTGTTAAAGCTCAGCGGTGAAGTTCTTGCCGGCAAAGAGGGTCACGGTATCAATTTCGACACGGTAAGCGACGTGTGCAAACACGTAAAAAAATGCTCCGAAATGGGCGTTCAGATAGGTCTCGTCGTAGGCGGAGGAAACTTCTGGCGCGGTCGCTCCAGCGGTAATATGGACAGAACCAGAGCCGACCATATAGGTATGCTCGCAACTGTTATGAATGCGCTTGCTCTTGCCGACACTCTTGAGCAGCTCGACGTTCCCGTCAGAGTTCAGACCGCCATAGAAATGCCGCGTGTGGCAGAGCCGTATATCCGCAATAAAGCGGTTCGCCACCTCGAAAAGGGCAGAGTTGTAATATTCGGCTGCGGAACAGGTAACCCGTTCTTCTCAACCGATACTGCGGCGGCTCTTCGCGCTGCGGAGATAAACGCCGACGTTATATTTAAGGCGACAAATGTTGACGGCGTTTACGATAAGGACCCCAACCGTTTTGCCGACGCCGTAAAATATGACGAGCTCACTCACACCGAGGTACTCGCAAAGGGACTCAAGGTAATGGACAGCACGGCGGCTTCGCTTTGCCGCGACAACAATATTCCGATACTTGTTTTCAATCTCAATGACCCCGAAAACATCATTCGCGCCGCAGCGGGTGAAAAAATAGGCACGTTAGTCAAATAACAATATATTTTCAGGAGGAAAAACCATGCAAGAGGTTTATGATTTTGCCAATGAAAAAATGACTAAGAGCGTTAAAGCTCTTCACAACGAATATGTTTCGATGCGCGCCGGAAAAGCTTCCGTTTCGCTGCTCGATAAGGTAGTCGTAGATTATTACGGTTGCCCTACGCCTGTTCAGCAGATGGCTGCCGTCTCGGTTTCCGAGGGCAGAAATCTTGTTATTCAGCCGTGGGACGTAAGCACCATAAATACCATTGAAAAGGCTATACAGGCGTCCGACCTCGGAGTTAATCCGATGAACGACGGCAAAGTTATCCGCCTTAATTTTCCGCCTCTCACCGAGGAAAAGAGAAAGCTCCTTGCCAAAGAGGTAGGCAAATATGCCGAGGAGGCAAAGGTTGCCGTCCGTTCCGTTCGCCGTGACGCCATGGAGAAATTAAAGAAACTCAACAAAGATAAAGCCATAACCGAAGACGAGCTCCACGACGGCGAGGACGAAGTTCAGAAGATAACCGACAAATACGTTAAAGAAATAGATGATATGGCAAAGAAAAAGGAAGCCGACATTATGGAAATCTGATTTTTCGGGCTGTTTTTCCGCAATACTGCGTCAAATTTCGCTTGAAGTACGCTTGTACGTCTGCGCTCATTTTCCTTGTCTTGCGAAAAAACATCACCGAAAAATGAGTTGAGATTCGGGCTGATTTTCCCGAATACTGCGTCAAATTTCACTCGGAGTACGCTTGTACGTCT
>DJOQ01000013.1 GCA_002437245.1 Ruminococcaceae bacterium UBA6434 | reverse complement strand
CACATCATTGTCAAACCTACAGTTTATTTTTATTATTAGTTTATATTTATATTGAAATGGATACCGAAATATGATAGAATTTTCAATTAAGTAAAAGCGTTTGTTTGAAAGGTCGGTGTATTGTTTGAAAGCGTATTTGATGCTTGAAGACGGTTCCGTTTACGAGGGAACCGCGAGGGGCGATTTTAAAGAAACTGCCTGCGAAATAGTGTTTAACACTTCTATGACCGGGTATGTCGAAATCCTTACTGACCCGTCTTATGCGGGGCAGGGTATTGTTATGACTTATCCCATGATAGGTAATTACGGCATAAGCCGAGAGGATTTTGAGAGTGAAAGGCTTCAGCCGAGCGCCTTTATAGTTCATGAGCTCAGCTCCGACCCGTCAAATTTCAGATGCACCGACACAATAGAAAATCTTTTAAAGGAATATAATATCCCGTGCATATCGGGCGTTGATACGCGCGCCGTCGTAAAGAAGCTCCGCGAGAGCGGCACTATGCGCGGCGTGCTCGCTTCCGATATAAGCGATAAGGAAAGGCTTATGAATGTCATTAAGTCATTTCGCCAAATTGACCTTGTCGGCAGCGTTACCGCAAAGCAGACCAAGGTATACGGCGAAAAAAACACCGGTGCTGAAATAGCGCTTATGGATTTCGGAACAAAGCGGAATATAATAAACAATCTCGTAAAGAGAAATTGCATTGTAACCGTTTATCCGTCTTTTACCTCCGCAGATGAAATAATAAAGACGTCGCCGGACGGCATTATGCTTTCAAACGGCCCCGGTGATCCGTCGGAATGCGTTGATATAATCAGAGAGATAAAGAAACTTTACGACTACGGTATACCGACCTTTGCCATATGCCTCGGTCACCAGCTTATGGCGCTTGCAAACGGCGGCGAGACCGAAAGAATGAAGTACGGTCACAGGGGCGCAAATCACCCCGTTAAATTCCTCAATGAAGACAGAACCTATCTCTCGTCGCAAAACCACGGATATATGGTAAACGGCAAGGGTCTGCCGGATAATGCCGAAATCAACTGCATAAACGTAAACGATAAGACCGTAGAGGGTATAGTCTACCACGGTAAGCCCGTATTTACCGTGCAGTTCCACCCGGAGGCAAACTCGGGTCCGCGCGATACGGCATTTTTATTCGACAGATTTTTAAAGATGGCAGCGGAGGGCAGATACGATGATTGATAAGACGATAAAAAAAGTACTTGTTATCGGCTCCGGTCCTATTATAATAGGTCAGGCTGCCGAATTTGACTACGCAGGCACACAGGCGTGCCGCTCTCTAAAGGAAGAGGGAATAGAGGTTGTACTTGTAAACTCAAACCCCGCTACCATAATGACCGACGGCGACATAGCGGATAAAGTATATATTGAGCCGCTGAATGTCCCCACGCTCACCAAGATAATCGAAAAAGAAAAGCCGGATTCCATTCTTCCCACGCTCGGCGGTCAGACAGGACTTAACCTTGCTATGGAGCTCGACGAAAAAGGCGTTTTAAAGGTCAACGGCGTGCGCCTTATCGGCATTAAAGCGTCCTCTATCAAAAAGGCGGAGGACAGGCAGGAATTTAAAGACACCATGGAAAAAATCGGCGAGCCGTGCATTGAGTCGCTCGTTGTACACGATGTTGAATCCGCGGTGGAATTTTCCGCCAAAATAGGCTACCCGGTAATAGTTCGTCCCGCATACACTCTCGGCGGTACAGGCGGCGGTATTGCGGATGACGAAGAGGAACTTCGCGAGATATGCTCAAACGGACTTCGTCTGTCGCGCGTTAACGAAGTGCTCGTAGAAAAGTGCATTGCCGGTTGGAAAGAGATAGAGTATGAAGTAATGCGCGACTCAAAGGGTAACTGCATTACAGTCTGCAATATGGAAAACCTCGACCCTGTCGGCGTTCATACGGGCGACTCCATAGTTGTGGCACCGTCTCAGACCCTTATGGATAAGGATTATCAGATGCTGCGTTCCGCGGCTCTCAATATAATAACCGAACTCGGCATAGAGGGCGGCTGTAACGTGCAGTTTGCGCTTCATCCCGATTCGTTCCGCTATGCGGTAATTGAAGTAAATCCGCGTGTTTCGCGTTCCTCGGCGCTTGCGTCAAAGGCAACCGGCTACCCCATAGCGCGCATTGCCGCAAAAATAGCGCTCGGTCTCGGGCTTGACGAAATACCGAACGCGATTACCAAAAAAACATATGCTTCGTTTGAACCGGCTCTTGACTACTGCGTCGTAAAAATTCCGAAGTGGCCGTTTGACAAGTTCGTAAACGCAAAGCGTACGCTCGGTACACAGATGAAAGCAACCGGCGAGGTTATGGCAATTTCCCGTTCGTTTGAATGTGCGCTGCAAAAGGCGCTTCATTCGCTTGAAGAGAACAAAACAAGCCTTTTGATGCCGGAATACACCGAAAAAAGCTGTGACGAGCTGCTCGAGCTTCTTAAAAATATAGACAATACGCGTCTCTATGTTGTGGCGGCGTCGATTTATAACGGCATTTCCCTCGGTAAGATACACGATATCACCAAAATTGATATGTGGTTCCTGACGAGAATAGAAAATATCGTCAATATGGAAAAGACTCTTATGACCGGTGCTTGTGACCGCGACACTCTGCTTGAGGCAAAGCGTCTCGGCTTTACCGACGACGTTATAGCAAATGACGTGGGCGTTTCCGAGGCGTCAATCAAAAATCTCCGCAGAATGTGGCATATAACTCCGTCATTCTCGATAGTTGATACCTGTGCCGCGGAGTTTAAGGCGGAAACCCCGTATTACTATTCGGATTACTGTGTGGAAAACGAAGTTGACACAACTCCGAGGAAAAAGAAAATTATCGTTCTCGGCTCGGGTCCCATAAGAATAGGTCAGGGCGTTGAGTTCGATTACTGCTCGGTACATTCTATTTGGGCGCTTAAAAAGGCGGGCTGCGAAGCCATAATCGTCAACAATAACCCCGAAACCGTATCAACCGATTTTGACGTTTCGGACAAGCTCTATTTCGAGCCGCTGACGCCCGAATACGTCACAAATATAGTTGAGGCCGAAAAGCCCGACGGGGCAATAGTTCAGTTCGGCGGTCAGACCGCCATAAAACTCACCAAAACCCTCAACGACCTCGGAGTTACCATACTCGGTACGGACGCCGACCACGTTGATGCCGCAGAGGACAGAGAGCGTTTTGACGAGATACTCGAATACTGTGACATTCAAAGACCCAAGGGTCATACGGTATTTACCGTAAACGAGGCTCTCGCGGCTGCGCATTCACTCGGCTATCCCGTATTGGTAAGACCGAGTTATGTACTCGGCGGTCAGGGTATGCAGATTGCCGCAAGCGACGATGATATAAAAGAATTTATGGGCATCATAACCCGCACCATTCCCGATTTGTCCGAGCACCCCGTGCTTGTCGATAAATATCTTATGGGTCAGGAGGTTGAGGTTGACGCTATATGCGACGGCAAAAACATACTGATTCCGGGAATTATGGAGCACATCGACAGAGCGGGTATCCATTCGGGCGACTCAATTTCCGTCTATCCTGCGGTCACACTCTCCGAAAAGGTGCAAAAGACCATAGTCGATTACACAAAACGCCTCGCTTCCGCACTCCACGTAATAGGTATGATGAATATACAGTTCATCGTGCTCAAAGAGGAGGTATACATTATAGAGGTAAATCCGCGTTCTTCAAGAACCGTTCCCTATATAAGCAAGGTTACGGGCATTCCGGCAATTGCGCTTGCGACAAGAGCCATGCTCGGCGAAAAACTTGCGGATATGGGCTACGGCACGGGACTTTTCAGAAAGAGCGGATATTATGCAATTAAGCTTCCCGTATTCTCATTTGAAAAGATAATCGGCGCCGATACCTCTCTCGGACCCGAAATGAAATCCACGGGTGAAGTCCTCGGTATTTCAAAGGATTACAACGAGGCACTCTTAAAAGCGTTTGACGGCGGCGGAGTTTCTCTTCCCAAAGACGGTAAGATTATAGTTACCGTCAGAGATAAAGATAAAGCGGAAGTCTGCGAGATGCTTAAAGAATTCAAGGATTCGCAGTTTAAGTTTTATGCTACGCCCGGAACGCGTAAGGCTCTGCTCGAGGCAGGCATAGACGCAAAGCCCGTAAACAAGCTCACGGGTGAGAGCCCCAATATTATGGATATGCTCCATTCGGGCGATGTCTCGCTCATCATAAATACGCCTACGCACGGCAGACGCCCCGACAGAGACGGCTTTAAGCTTCGCAGGATAGCTGTTGAGAGCGGCACCTCATGCCTTACCTCGCTCGATGCGGCAAAGGCTCTTATGAGGAGCACATTTATAGTTCCGAGCGATAAAATGTCGCTTACCGATATTGCGACGCTTAAAATAACTCCGGACGTAAAATAATTTAATTGCCGCGTTTTTCTGATTGAGCTTTATATTACTTTTCGTTAAAAGGTCCTTGGTTTTACAAGGGCCTTTTATTGTATTTATGAATAAATTATTAAGTTGTGTATTGCATATTTATACATTATTTGCTATACTAAAAGAGCTAATTATTAAAAGGGACGGATTGGATTTCGCTCCCGAAATCTCATTAAGGAGTTAAAACTATGGCAGACAAGAAAAAAATAAGCCTCGGCGGCATAGACAGCGCCGCAGAGGAAAAGGGTTCTTTTATGAAGGCTCTTTGGCAGTTCATTAAGTTCCTCGTAGTAAGCGGACTTGTTACCATCATTCAGTTGGTGCTTGCAAATGTCCTTCCGCTTATCTTCGACAGTGTAACCGCCACTCTTCCCGCTTTTCTTCAGGGAATATTCGCACCGAACACGATTTTTGACGCAGCTACCGCAAAGGGCCTTGAGCAGATAGGCAAATATGTTGTAGGCGGCGTCGTTGAAAACGGAACCGTCATAGGCGGCGTAGTTACTTGGGGCTATCTTCTTCCGTTCTTCCTTTCAAACCTTATAGCCAATATCTACGGCTTCTATCAGAACAAAAAAACAACCTTTAAATCAGACGCCCCCTGGTATAACTTCGCAATCTACATATTCCTTATGATTGCGCTTATAATCTTCTCAACATGGCTCCAGGGCTGGCTCGTCGGTGTTATCGGCAGATCTTCATGGGATTGGTTACAGACTCTCGCAAGAACAATTGCAAGCCTTGCGGCAGGATTTGTTCAGATGATCGTTCTCTTCCCGATGGAGAAATTTGTTCTTCTTAAAGAAAAAAAGAAAAACGGCGAAGATGATGCGGACGCTGACAAAAAAGAGGAAGTTAAAGCATAATTTAGCCGATAAAAAGGTTCGCGAGGGGACGCCCTTCGTAAGCAAGGTGTGTCCCGTTGGCGGCTTTTGTAATTTAATATAAGAGTTAGATTTTAACGGTGTAGCGTTTGCTATGCCGTTTTTTTGTTTGCATTTTGACAGAGTGGGGTGAAACGCATTTTACGTTTGTTCGGGTGTAAGCTCTCTTAGTATGCCTACACCGCTGTATTAAATGGTCTGTCCCTTTAATGAAGACGGCAGAGATTTTTGTTATACAAAATCAAGATTAACAAGTGCGCTTTGATTGATAGAAAACAGAAGATTGACGATTTCGTTTTCATTTACGGCATAGTCGGAGCGTATCCATTGAATGATAATTCCGGTACTTCCGTTTAATATGTATGAAAAAATGTATTGTTCAAGTTCCTTAGGCAGCTCAATTCTAAGGTTATCAATAAACTGAATGATAGATTGCTGCATAAAGCGAGAACGAAATTCAGGGTCGGCGGAGTCAATCAAAAGCGTTCTAAACTGCTTATCGTTTTGCTTTATATATTGCAAAAAAGAAAGAATATATTTGTGGGCTCCCTCGTCATTTTCGTTCCCGATTTTCTTCAAATGCTCTTCGGTTGCATAGAGTAATTCGGTTTCAATTTCATTTAACAAATCGTTCGGTTCGTTATAATGTGCGTAAAAAGTCGAACGGTTAAGCTCTGCTCTGTCGCAAAGCTCTCTCACCGAGACTTTTGTGACGGAGCCTTTTTCTTTTAATAAGTCCATAAGTGCGTTTTTAAAAAGTAATTTTGAAAGTCTTGTGCGTTGATTATTTTTCGTGTTCATATTATTCCACCACTTAATGATATTTATGTCGGGTTTACAGCCAGTATTACACAAACTGATGATTGTTAAGACAACATAGTGTTGCTATAATAAAAGTGTAGTCAAAGTGAACGAAAATGTCAAGATGGTTTTTGTTCTTTTGAAAGGGGTAAATTTATGATAAACAAATTGAACTCCCCGCTTTTAAACAGCAGGGTTAAAAGTGATGACGTAAAAGCAAGTGAAAAATGGCTCGGCTATTTGCTGGGTCCGTCAGGCGCGTTGCTTTTAAATGCAGTTCTTGCAACATATCTTAATGTTTATTACACGGATGTGCTTAAGCTTACAACTGTTTGGGGCGGTGCGTTTTTAACCGTATTTCCTATTATTTCAAAAATTATTGACGCAATTACAAATGTGATAATGGGATATATTATCGACCATACAAAAACAGCACAGGGCAAGGCAAGACCATGGCTTTTGCTTTCGGCTCCGTTGCTTTTAATAAGCGGCATTTTACTTTTTGTTGTACCGCAGAGCAATCAAACGGTTCAAGTTATTTGGGTAATACTCTCATATAATTTGTTCTACTCGTTTGCATACACAATTTACAATATGAGCCACAATCTTATGGTTCCGCTTTCTACAAGGAATACTGAGCAAAGAGGCTCGCTTTCGGTATTCAACCAAATTTCAACGATTATGATGAGCGGTATTATTGTAGCTCTTATTTTCCCGATGCTTATTATGCCGCAGCTCGGCGTTGATAAATCAAAATGGATAGTTACTATGAGTATACTTTCCTGCCTTGCTTTACCTCTTACCCTGTTAGAATACTATTTTACAAAAGAACGAGTCACCTTTGAGAGCGAATCGGAAGATACTGCAGAAAAAATACCGTATAAAAACCTTGTTAAAGCAATTTTTACGGATAAATACATGGTGCTGATTTTACTCTATTTCTTGATTTACACGGTCGGCGTGCAGTTTAAAAATCTCGGCCTTGTGTATTTCTGCAACTATGTTCTCGGTACATATAACGACGGCAAAACACAAACAATGCTTTCGGTTATCGGAGGTATTCCTATGGGCATAGGTGTGTTTGCGGTTTGGCCTCTTGCAAAGAAGTTCGGCAAGCGTAATTTAACCATGGCAGGATTTGTGCTTTATGCAATCGGCAGCGCAATTTGTTGGATATGCCCTACAAATATGGTCGTTGTTCTCATCGGTCAGTTTATTAAAAATTTCGGCGGACTACCGTGCTCATATGTATTTATGGCTCTTTTTGCAGATGTGCTTGACCATTTGGAGTGGAAACACAACTTCAGATGCGACGGTATTGCAATGTCGGTTTATAACATTATTGCTGTTACGAGTGTGGGTGTTGTTACAGGCCTTTTCAACCTTCTTCTTTCAAAAAGCGGCTATGTTGCACCGACGCTTGTAGACGGTACAACCGTAGCGGCAGTTCAAAGCGCTGCTACAAAAAATGCAATCACATTTTCATTTGTGGGACTTGAGAGCATTACTGCAATTATTCTTATCGTAATTCTTGCGTTTATCAATGTTGAAAAGCATATCGACAAGGAACAGGCAGAAATCAAGGCAAGGAAAGAAGAGAAAAATGAAGAATAAAAAGACCAAAATCATATCGATTATTTTATCAATAATTATTTTTATTGCCTTCTGGCTTGCTTTTTGCGGATATCAGTGGAGTTGGGGACCGTTTGTCAGCCTGCATAATTATAAAACAGCGTCATTGTCGGGAAATGCGGAAGAATATTCGCTTGATAAAGCAGAAATAATCGGTGAAAGTTCACTTAAGGATAAGAAAATTGTTTTTCTGGGTTCTTCCGTAACATACGGTGCAGCTTCCGGCGGTGTATCATTTGCCGATTATATAGGCAAAGAAAATGAATGTAATGTGGTTAAAGAGGCAGTATCGGGCACAACTCTTGTTGATAACGGCATTAACTCTTATATATCAAGGCTCAAGAAATCAAACGAAGATAATGTTGATATTTTTGTCTGCCAACTTTCCACCAATGACGCAACGCAGAAAAAAGAACTCGGCCAAGTAATCGAATCAAAAAATATTGATAATTTCGATACAAAAACCGTGGCGGGTGCCGTTGAATATATAATTGCGTTTGCCGAGAATAAATGGAATTGTCCTGTTGTTTTCTACACAAATCCGAAGTACGAAAGCGAAGAATATCAAAAAATGGTTGATATCCTTTATCAAGTACAAGATAAATGGAATATTGAAATTATAGATTTGTGGAGCGATGCCGACTTTAACGATATTACGGACGAACAAAGAAAACTTTATATGGCAGATAAAATTCATCCTACAAAAGCAGGCTATCTTGAATGGTGGACGCCTGTGTTCAATCAAAAGTTTACAGAGGTAATTAAAAATGAAAGCGATTAATATTAAAACCGAATACCTTAAAAATCCTTTAGGCATTGATATAGATAACCCACGAGTTATGTGGAACTGTGATGACGGAATTACGCAGACCGCTTATCAAATCATTACAGAAGATTGGAACAGCGGGAAAGTAAATTCCGGTTCAATGCAAGCTGTTATTCCTGTTAAATTTGAAAAAGGCAAAAGAGTAACTTATAAAATCAAACTTTGGGATGAAAACAATGCCGAGGGAGAGTTCAGTGAAGAAAACTTTTTTGAATACGGTATCAAAAAATGGTCGGCAAAGTGGATAACAGGCAATTATCAGGTGGACAAAAAAGGCTATGAAAAGCAGGCTAAAATTGATAAATCCTTTTTTCTTTCAGGCGTAAATATGCTTGCCGCCGCAAACAAGCCGGAGCCCGAGCGTTTTCCTGTCGATTGCTTTAAAAAAGAGTTTTCGGCTGAAGAAAATATAAAATCCGCAAGGCTTTATGCAACCGCCTGCGGGATATATTCGGCATATATAAACGGCGAAAAGGTGTCAATGCCGCTTGCTCCGGGTATTACGGATTACAAAAAGCGTGTACAGTATCAAACATATGATGTGACTTCGCTTATTAAAGAGGATAATGTTATAAATATTGACCTTGCAGACGGTTGGTATCGCGGCTCATGCGGTGCGTGGGGACTAAAAAACCAATACGGTTGTGAAACAAAAATCCTTGCTCAGCTTGAAATTACCTATAAGAACGGAAAGGTTGACAGGGTCATTACAGACGACAGTTGGCTTTGGTCGAATGACGGACCGATACGTTTTGCAGACAATAAGGACGGAGAGATTGTAAACGCAACCAAAATCCCTACATATTCATCAAAGGCAAAAGAGACAAGTTATAATGTGTTGCCTACTGCGTCAAACAATGTTCCGATTGCCGAAATGGAAACCTTTAAGGGGACGATGACAACTGCACCGAGCGGCAAAAAGCTGGTTAACTTTAAGCAGAATTTGGCAGGCTATGTGTCTTTCAAAATCAAGGCGAAAAAGGGGCAAAAAATTACACTTCGTTTTGGCGAAATGCTCGACAATAAAGGCGAATTAACGCTTAAAAACATTCAGTGCTCCAACAAAAAAATCACTACTCCGCTTCAAAAAATCGAATATATTTGCAAAGACGGTGTAAACGAATATAAGCCGAATTTTGCGATTTTCGGTTTTTCTTATATGGAAATTGATACGGATATTGATGTTTCTGCCGATGATTTTACGGCGATCGCAGTTTATTCCGATATGGAGGAAGCAGGCTTTTTCGACTCTTCCAACGAACTTTTGAACAAATTTGTATATGCAACAAAATGGTCAACTAAATCTAACAGTACCGATTTGCCTACCGATTGCCCTACAAGAGAAAGGCACGGCTGGACAGGTGACGCTCAAATCTTTTTCAATACAGCAGCTTATCTTTTTGACTATGCAACATTCAGCGAAAAATATATTCGTGATGTCTTCGATTGGCAGCAGAAGGACGGAAAGCTACCGCAAATCGTTCCTTACGGCGGCGTTGATTTTTATATGTCATGGATGAACGGCTCAGTCGGTTGGGCAGATGCAGGCGTACTTATTCCTTATCGCTTCTGGAAAATTTATAACGATGACTGCTTAATTAAAAAATATTACGGCGGTATGGTAAAATACGCAAGATTTATGATTTCACGCTGCGGAAAATGGACTCCGCTTAAACACAATATTCACTTATCCGGCAAAAACAAAAAGTACTTTGTTAACTTCGGCCAGTCGTACGGTGAATGGGCAGAGCCGAAAGAGGTTTTCCCTAACGATTGGAAGAATACCGTTTTGCCAAATCCCGAAGAATCTACAGCTTATACATCATATATTCTTTATCTTATGTGTGAAATTGCAAAATATATGAATGATGATAAAAATTTACCTTTGTTTGAGGAGTATTCGAGCGGTTGCAAGCGTGCGTACAGGGAGCTTGTAACCCTAAAAGGTTATACCCTTGATACCGACAGACAGGCAAAGCTTGTAAGACCGCTTTATATGCATTTGCTTGATGAAAAGTCAACCGAATTTGCTAAGAAAAGACTTGTCAAAGCACTTGATAATTACGGCTGGAGAATCGGTACAGGATTTTTGTCTACTCCTTTTATTCTTGACGTGCTCGCAGATATTAACATTGATTATGCCTATAAACTTCTTGAAAACGAAAAGATGCCCGGTTGGCTGTTTATGACAAAAATGGGAGCAACAACGATTTGGGAATCTTGGGAGGGCACCGCGGCTCAAGGCGGTATAGCGTCGCTTAATCACTATTCAAAAGGCGCCGTTTGCGAATGGCTTTTCAGGGCAATGTGCGGCATAAATGTTGACGGCGAAAATCATTTTGTTATTAAGCCTATGCCCGGCGGTCACTTCACCTTTGCAAATGCAAAATATAAAAGCGTATTCGGCGAGGTTGAATCAGGCTGGAAAAAGGAAAATGATAAATACACATATCAAATCACGATTCCTGCAAACTGCACGGCTGAAATAGCTTTGCCAAACGGCGAAAGACACACGGTGACGGCAGGTGAATATTTATTTTAACTATGAAAAATGCAAGGTATATTGCTTTAAAATAAAAAGGGAGATTTAAATGGAAAACAACAACACAAAAACAAACAAAACACAGGTAAAAACCAAAGCAGAAATTTTTGACAATGTCTTTGTGAAAGCATTGGCTTATCTTCTTGCTTTTCTCTTGACCTTTTCGGTCGTGAAATTAGCGCATTCCAACGCCTCTTCTCCGGAACCGGCAGTCGGTACGCAAAGCGGCAATGTAGTAAACGGTCAAAGCACCCGTCAACAGGGAAATAATACGCAGCAGAGCAATGACAATGCTTCCGTTCCCTCGAGCGGCGATACCGACACTCCTGCCGCAGAAGGCAGCGAAAACAAGAATGCCGGTGCCGAGGGGCAGGCTTCAAAGGGCACGGAGGAAATCGTTAAGCTTTACAACGACTCAGTAAACCGAGTAAAGAGCGAGGCTTCAAGCCTTACACGTAACTATAAGCATATGGAGAGCCTCCCCGAATATCTTGAACTCCCATCCTCAATTCAGAGTATCGGCTCAGCCGCGATGGACCAATTCGTCAAGGGAACGGACGAGCCGCAAACGTGGAGCTCCTCGGACGATATTAAGACAATCTTCCCCATAAGCGGAGAGGATTACTCTTCGCATTTAACTGCCGATATGGTGAAAAACGCCTCATGCACCGAGGATAACGGAGCATATAAGATTTCAATCGAGCTTCAGAACGACACGATAACAAGTCCGCAAAAAGGCGAGGGCTACGCAGGTGTTTTCAATACCGTAACCGCCTCAACCTTCTCCGACATAAATATACCTACCGTAACATTCCAAACGGTTGACGTAAACGGCATAAACGGAGCAATAGAGTGCACAATCGATAAAAACACCGGAAGAGTAACGGAAATTACATTTAAGAATACCGACGTTCTTCACCTCGGAGTAAAAGTTGCAATTTCAAATATGAACGTTCAAATTGCTCTTGCGGTTGAAGAAAGCTATTCAATCGCTTATTGATAGGGAGATTAAAGTTGAAAACGTATTACCTTGCTGTCGATGTCGGGGCTTCAAGCGGTAGACACATACTTGCTCATATTGAGAACGGTAAGCTTGAACTTGAAGAAATCTATCGTTTTGACAATAACCTTACCCAAAGTAAAGACGGACTTATTTGGGACATTGAAAGCTTGTTTTCAGAAGTGCTTACAGGCATAAAAAAGTGTAAGCAAATCGGCAAAATACCAAAGAGCATTGCAATAGACACTTGGGGTGTTGACTATGTTTTGCTTGATGAAAACAAGAACGAAATCCCGCCTTGCTTTTGCTACCGAGACAGTAGAACAAATGGTGTTATCAATGAAGTTGAAAGTATAATTTCACCTACCTGTTTGTACTTGAAAACAGGTATTCAAAAGCAAAATTTCAATACAATTTATCAACTTTTTGCAGACAAGAAAAGCGGAAAACTTGAAAAGGCAAAATACTTTTTGATGATGCCGGAATACCTATCGTTTAAACTGACGGGTGAAATTAAAAACGAATACACAAATGCCACAACAACAGGCTTAGTCAATGCTGAAAGCAAAGCTTGGGACAAGGACATTATTTCAGCCTTAGGCTTGCCGAGTGAACTTTTCGGGGCTGTTAATACTCCGTCAAGCGTTGTAGGTGAGTTATCCTCCGATATTCAAAAAGCGGTCGGCTTTAATTGTATCGTGCTTTTTGCACCGAGTCACGATACGGCAAGTGCCATATGTGCCTGCCCTATGTCCGATAACGATTTATACATATCTTCAGGTACTTGGTCGCTTATCGGGACAGAAATTTGCGAGCCGATTTTGAGCGAAGATGCAAGAAAACTCAATTTCACAAATGAGGGCGGAATTGATTTTCGTTTTCGCTTCCTCAAAAATTATATGGGTATGTGGCTTTTTCAAAATATCAGGCGAAATCTCAATAAGTCTATGACCTATGACGAAATGATGGAGCTTGCAACAGCCTCAAACAGCTATAAATATTTTGATGTAAACAGTAGTACACTCGTTGCGCCGGACAATATGACTGACGCAATCGGCAAATTGATCGGCAGTGATGATTTGGGCTTTATCCTAAATTCAGCCTATCATTCGCTTGCAAAATCATACGCCGATGCAGTTAATGAAATTGAAGATGTGACAGGCAAAAAGTTTAATGCAATTCATATTGTCGGCGGTGGCTGCCAAGATAAATACCTTAATGCTCTTACCCGTGATTATACGGGTAAAAGTGTAACGGCGGGACCTATTGAGGCAACCGCAACAGGCAACATCATTTCGCAAATTATGCTTGATAAAAAAATATCCCTTGCAACAGCAAGAGATTTGGTTAAAAATTCATTTGATATTAAACCTTGCAAGGCTCCCTTGTAAACGGAGCCGTCAGCTGTGCTGACCGAGAGATTAAATTAGGAGTTTATATATGAGTTATAATGAAGCAAAAGAAAAATATGCCTTACTCGGTGTTGATACCGACAGGGCTATTGAAAAATTAAAAACCGTTCCTATTTCACTTCACTGCTGGCAGGGCGATGATGTTGTCGGCTTTGACCAAAAAGGTGCACTTTCGGGCGGAATTCAAACTACCGGTAATTACATAGGCAGGGCAAGAGCACCCGAAGAACTTATGGCGGATATCGATAAGGTTATCAGTCTTGTACCGGGTAAAATGAAACTTAATTTGCACGCAAGCTATGCGATTTTTGGAGACGGCTTTGCAGACAGAAACGAGCTTGAGCCAAAGCATTTTGCAAAATGGGCGGACTTTGCAAAGAAAAGAAATATGGGTATTGATTTTAATCCGACTTTCTTTTCTCACCCTATGGTGAAAGACAATCTTACATTATCATCACCGGACGAGAGTGTTCGTTCATTTTGGGTTGAACACGGTAAAAGGTGCTTAAAAATAGCGGAGTATTTTGCAAACGAAACAGGTGTGCCTTGCGTTATGAACATTTGGATACCCGACGGCTGCAAGGATATTCCTGCCGACAGATTGGGACCACGTGAAAGATTTAAAAAATCACTTGATGAGATTCTTTCGGTACCGTATGATAAAAGCAAAGTTTTTGTAACGCTTGAATCAAAAGTATTCGGTATCGGACTTGAAAGCTACACAGTCGGTTCTGCCGAATTTTGTATGAACTATGTTGCAAATAAAGGTATTACTCCGCTTATGGATAACGGTCACTATCATCCTACCGAGGTCGTAAGCGACAAAATTTCATCAATGCTTTTGTTCAATGAAAAGCTTGCTTTGCATATAACCCGCGGCGTTCGTTGGGACAGCGACCATGTTGTTATTTTTGATGATGAAACAAGGGAAATCGCAAAGGAAATCGTAAGAGCAAATGCACTCGACAGAGTGTTCATAGCAACCGACTATTTTGACGCAAGCATCAATCGTATTTCCGCTTGGGTAACAGGTATCAGAAGTGTAGAAAAAGCATTGCTTTATGCACTTTTAGAGCCGAATGAGAAGATGAAAGATATGCAAAACAATGCCGATTTCACTTCGCTTATGGTTATGCACGAAGAACTTAAAACAATGCCGTTCGGCGATGTTTGGGAAGAATATTTAAAAATAACAAATACTCCTGCCGATTATCTTGCCGAGGTTAAAAAATATGAAAAAGAAGTATTGGAGAAAAGACAATGAAAGATATTTTAACTTCACGCTTTGTTCGCGAAATGTGTGACACAACGGCAAATATGTATCGCCTCGGTTGGGACGAAAGGAACGGCGGCAACATCAGCTTGCTTCTCGACGAAAGCGAAGCAGCCGAGTATCTCGACCTTGATAATGTCATCAGGACTATTCCGACAGGATTTGACGCACCCGACCTTATCGGCAAAATTTTTATAGTTACAGGCACGGGCAAATATTTCAAAAATGTTGAAAAAGACCCTGAAAATAATCTCGGCATTATCCGTATTGCAAAAGACGGTACAACGGCAGAACTCCTTTGGGGTTACAGCGACGGCGGTAAATTTACCTCCGAACTTCCTGCCCACCTTATGAGCCATATGGCAAGGCTTAAGGTTGACCCTGAAAACAGAGTGGTTATGCACTCTCATCCTACCAATACGCTTGCTATGAACTATGTCCATCCGCTTGATGAAAAACTGTTTACGCATACTCTTTGGGAAATGTGCACCGAGTGTATTGTCGTATTTCCCGACGGTGTCGGCGTTCTTCCGTGGATGCTTTGCGGCACGAATGACATCGGAGAGGCAACGGCAGAAAAGATGAAAGAATTCAGACTTGTAATTTGGGGTATGCACGGCATCTACGGTGCAGGCAAAACAATGGATGAAACCTTCGGCCTTATCGAAACCGTTGAAAAAGCCGCTCAAATCTATATGTTAACATCTCATCTTCCGAGAATAAATACTATCAAAGATAAGGATATGCAAATTCTCGCCGAATCTTTCGGCGTAAACTATCGCAAAGACTTTTTGAATTTATAAAGTAACGGGTGCAGTCATTCGACTGCACCCGTTGTCTTTATAAATATAAATTTTTGTCGGTTTAACGCTATCAGAAAAGCCCCGATATATTCCCGTCGTCGTCAACATCTATTTTGTATGCCGCAGGCTCTTTCGGAAGCCCGGGCATTGTCATTATGTCTCCCGTGAGAGCCACTATAAATCCGGCGCCTGCCGACAGGCGAACATCGCGCACGGTGAGTGTGAAGCCCTCGGGTCTTCCGAGCTTTTTCGGGTCATCGGATAAGGAGTACTGTGTTTTTGCAACGCAAATGGGCAGCTTGTCTTTTCCGAGCTTTTCAATTTCCGCAATCGCTTTATCCGCTCCGGAGGTGAATGCAACGCCGTCCGCACGATAAATCTCTTTTGCAAGAATATTCAATTTTTCCTTAATCGGAAGATTTACGTCATAGAGCGGCTTGAAATTCGCCTCTTTTGTTTCAATGGTGCTTACAACTTTTTCGGCGAGATCTTTGCCGCCCTCTCCGCCGTGAGCGAACACCTCGGTGAGCGATACGGGCACGTCCTTTTCTCTGCAAAAATCTTCAATTATTTTTATTTCGGCGTCGGTGTCCGTTGCAAAACGGTTTATCGCAACCACAACCGGCAGACCGTATTTTCGCATATTTTCAATGTGGGTTTCAAGGTTTACTATACCGCTTTTAAGAGCTTCGGTATTTTCCTTTGAAAGCTCCGCCTTCTGAACGCCGCCGTTGTATTTCAGCGCTCTGATGGTGGCTACTATGACAACGCATGACGGTTTAAGACCGGCACAGCGGCATTTAATGTCGAGAAATTTCTCAGCGCCGAGATCTGCGCCGAAGCCTGCCTCGGTTATGCAGTAGTCGCCGAGCTTCAGCCCGAGACGTGTGGCGGTTACCGAGTTGCAGCCGTGCGCTATATTGGCAAACGGACCGCCGTGCATCAAAGCGGGAGTGTTTTCAAGAGTCTGTACAAGATTCGGCTTTATTGCGTCTTTCAAGAGAGCCGCCATTGAGCCCACCGCGTTTAAGTCTTTTGCGTATATCGGCGAGCCGTCGTATGTATACGCGGTGAGTATTGAGCCGAGGCGCTCTTTTAAGTCTTTGATTCCGGAGGAGAGGCAGAGTATAGCCATAATTTCGCTTGCCACCGTTATCATAAAACCGTCCTCGCGCGGAACGCCGTTTACCTTGCCGCCGAGACCTATCACAACATTCCTCAGCGCCCTGTCGTTCATATCGAGACAACGCTTAAAGAGAATCCTTCTCGGGTCGATGCGAAGCTCGTTTCCCTGCTGAATGTGATTGTCGATTATCGCGCACAAAAGATTGTTTGCGGCTGTTATGGCGTGCATGTCACCCGTAAAGTGGAGGTTAATATCCTCCATCGGAATTACCTGTGCGTATCCTCCGCCGGCGGCGCCGCCCTTAATGCCGAAAACCGGTCCCATAGACGGCTCACGCAATGCTATTACCGCCTTTTTGCCTATGCGGTTCATCGCTTCGCCGAGACCTACCGTAACGGTGGTTTTGCCCTCGCCTGCGGGCGTCGGATTTATGGCGGTTACAAGTATCAGCTTGCCGTCATCTTTGTTTTTATATTTTTCCAGAAGCGACAGCGGAAGTTTAGCTTTGTATTTGCCGTAAAATTCGAGCTCGTCTTCGTCGATACCGAGCTTTTCGGCAATACCGGAAAGCGGCATAATGTCGGCATTCTTTGCTATTTCAATATCACTTAACACCTGAAAACCTCCAAACGGAATATAATCTGATTATTAAATTATAAATTAAAAATGACAGTAAAACAAGCCTTTATTTTTTTGCCTGCGGTATTTTGCCGAGGTTGACAAGAACGGCTATTGAATGTATAATTTTTTATTATGTTGATAAGTGTGCCCGCAAGGCTCAAACCGTTTTGTTTAAACGGTTGCGGCACGAGGCACGTTAAGGAGATTTTTACAGTATGGAATGGACAGGTCTTAACGAATTAAGAGAAAAATATCTCAGCTTTTTTGAGAGCAAGGGTCATTTGCGTCTGCCGAGCTTTTCACTCATACCGCAGAACGACAAGAGCCTTTTGCTTATAAACTCAGGTATGGCTCCTATGAAAAAGTGGTTTACGGGTGAGGAAACGCCTCCGCGTAAGCGCGTAACAACTTGCCAGAAGTGCATAAGAACGCCCGATATAGAAAATGTCGGCAAAACCGCGCGTCACGGAACGTATTTTGAAATGCTCGGCAACTTCTCGTTCGGCGATTATTTTAAGCACGAGGTAATTCCGTGGGCGTGGGAGTTTTGCACCAAGGTAATGGAGATGGACCCAGAAAAGCTCTATATAAGCGTTTATGAGGACGATGACGAGGCTTACGATATATGGACTAAAGATATAGGCGTTGACCCCTCGCATATGGTCCGTTTCGGCAAAGAGGATAACTTCTGGGAGCACGGAGCGGGTCCCTGCGGACCGTGTTCCGAAATATATTATGACCGCGGCGAAAAATACGGCTGCGGCAAGCCCGACTGCAAGGTGGGCTGCGAGTGCGACCGTTATATTGAATTTTGGAATCTTGTGTTCACCCAGTTTGAAAATGACGGCAACAACAATTATTCCCGTCTTGCACATCCCAATATAGATACCGGTATGGGTCTTGAAAGACTCGCTTGTATATCGCAGGACGTTGACAACCTCTTTGAGGTGGATACCGTCCAGAATATAATGAAGCATATAATGAAAATCGCCGGCGTCAAATATCACGACGACGAGAAAAAGGACATATCTCTGCGTGTTATAACCGACCACGTAAGAAGCACCACAATGATGATATCCGACGGTGTTATGCCGTCAAACGAGGGCAGAGGTTATGTTTTAAGACGTCTTTTACGCCGCGCAGCACGCCACGGCAGATTGCTCGGAATTGACAGACCCTTCCTCTATGAGGTTGCCGAGACGGTTATTAAAGAGAACGATACGGCTTACCCAAATCTTCTTGAAAAGCACGACTTTATCATAAATGTTATTAAAGCGGAGGAGGAAAACTTCGCAAAGACTATTGATACAGGGCTTAATATGCTCGAAGAAATGGTTAAAAACACCGACGGCAAGGTTATGAGCGGCACCGACGCCTTTAAGCTTTCCGACACATACGGTTTCCCGCTCGACCTCACAAAGGATATTCTTGAGGAAAAGGGAATGACCGTTGACGAGCAGGAGTACTTGTCTCTTATGACCGAGGCTCGTAAAAAAGCGCGCGAGGCTCACAAGGACGCAGGCGCAGAGACTTGGAAGAGCTCGGGCAATGCCACCAAGGGTATGGAAAAGACTCCGTTTACGGGATACGAAACACTTTCGGGCGACAGCGAGATACTCGCCGTTGTAGTTGACGGCGAAAAAAGGCAGGCTGCAACCGAAGACGACAATATAACGCTTGTACTTTCCGAAACTCCGTTTTATGCGGAAAGCGGCGGTCAGGTCGGCGACGTCGGCGTCATTAGGGGCAACGGATTTGAATTTACCGTTGAAAACACCACCAAAACACATGAGGGTGTTATCCTTCATCACGGCTACATCTCGGACGGCGAGACCGTCTCGTGCGGCGACAAGGTTCACGCCGAGGTTGATCGTTCGGTGCGTGAAGCCACCATGCGTAACCATACTGCGGCGCATCTTTTGCAGGCGGCGCTTCGCGGGACCCTCGGCACTCATGTTGAGCAGGCAGGCCAGCTTGTAAACAGCGAGGCTGTCAGATTTGACTTTACCCATTTCTCGGCTCTTACTTCCGAAGAACTCAAGGACGTTGAAAATAAAGTGAACAGCGTAATTATGGCGGCTATGCCGGTAGTTACAAAGGAAATGCCCATTGACGAAGCGAAAAAGCTCGGCGCAATGGCGTTGTTCGGCGAAAAATACGGCGACATAGTAAGAGTTGTTACTGTGGGTGACTTTTCGGTTGAGTTCTGCGGCGGCACACACGTTAAAAACACAGGCTCGATAGGGCTCTTCAAAATAGTATCGGAGTCTTCGGTAGCGTCGGGTGTCCGCAGAATAGAGGCTGTTACAGGCACCAACGTTATGAAATACATCGATAAAAACAATGAGCTTATTGCCGAAACCGTCAAAAACCTCAAGCTTACAAATTATCATGAATTGGCTTCCCGTGCCGCGGCTCTCTCTGCTGAGCTTAAAGAAAAGGAACGCGAAATAGCGTCTTTGGAGGCAGAGATTGCAGCTTCAAAAACTGCCGACCTTATGAAAGATGCAAAGCAGATAGGCGATGTACGCCTTGTCACAGCCGATATAGGCGAAGCCGGAGCCGATGCTCTTCGCTCGCTTTGCGATAAAGCGCTTGAAAACGGAGACGATATAATCGCCGTGTTCGCAGGCAAAAATGCCGAAAAAGGTACGGCGTCGTTCGCTTGCCGCGTCGGCAAAAAGGCTATAGAGTGCGGAGCTCACGCGGGCAATATAGTCCGTGAAGTGGCACGTGTTGCAGGCGGCGCAGGCGGCGGAAAACCCGACAGCGCCATGGCAGGAGCCAAAGATGTTTCAAAAATACCCGAGGCTCTTAAAAAGGCGTCGGAAATAGTCGGCGATATGCTTAAAGGATAGAAATAATCCGAACTCGCCTAAAACGGCGTATTTTCGGCGTATCTTAACATGGCTATGCGAAAAATCCGCAGCCTAAAAACGGGTTCGGATTTATTATTGCTTGCCCAAACGGAGGGTTTTAAATGGAAAATTGTCTTTTTTGTAAAATAATAAGAGGAGAAATTCCGTCAAAAAAAATATATGAAGATGATTTATGCTATGCGTTCTATGACATAAATCCGCAATCGGATACGCATTTTCTTGTTGTTCCGAAAGAGCATATCAGCGGAGCGGATAAGATAACAAGCGAAAATTCCGCTCTTGTGGCACACATTTTTGAAGTCATATCATCGCTCACCAAAGAACTCGGGCTCTCTTCATACCGTATTATAAACAATTGCGGTGAGGGTGCCGGTCAAACGGTAATGCATCTTCATTTCCACGTCCTCAGCGGTAAAAATCTCGGCGAGAGACTCGTCTGATTATGAGACGGCCGCTTGCAGTAACGGGGTTTACAATGCTCTTTACTCTTCTTGTATTGAGCGGTTCAAATGATAAAGTGATAGGCGCAGTGCTTTTGGCTGCGCTTATCGCTTTTGTTGTTTTTATGTGTATTAAAAAGGTGAGGCGCGATAAAACCTTACCGGTTGCGGCTCTCAGCGCGGCGGTTGCCGTTTTGCTCCTGATGTCAAATAACGCGTACTACCTCGACAGAGCGAAGCCGCTGAGCGGCAAAGAAGTAAATATCAGCGGAACTCTCTCGGACTTACCCTATGAAAAAGACGGGAGCTTTTATTATGTCCTGAAATCGGATACGGTAAACGGCGAAAGGAGCTCTCTGTCCTTTCGTGTGGTTTCAAAAACTCCGCTCTGTATAGATGTGACGGACGAAGTCAGCCTATCGGCAAAAGCGTTCCTCTTGGGCGGCGACAGCGACGAAATACTCAGGTACTATAAATCCAAATCACTGTTTCTCGGCGCGTATTATCCCGAAAATATAAGCGTCAAAAGGGGAGAAAAGAAAAATATCGGCACACTGATACTTGCGCTTCGGCAAAAACTGACGAGCGAAATACTCACTCTTTTGCCCAATACATACGGCGGACTTGCGGCAGGTCTTTGTTACGGTGACAAGACGAACATTCCGCGAAATGTCACGTCGGCGTTTTCCGCGGCAGGTGTTTCGCATTTGCTCGCTGTTTCGGGACTTCACCTCAGCGTTTGGTCCTCGCTTTTGTATATGATTATGCGAAAACTGCGTGTGTCGCGTCGCATCTCTTCGGCGTCGTCAATCGCGTTTATCATTTTCTTCGCAATACTCACGGGAATGAATCCGCCCGTCGTAAGGGCAGGTGCTATGCTCGGTCTTGCGTATGCCGGGGATTTGTTTAAAAGAGAGGCGGATTCGCTGAATTCCGTAGGACTGTCTCTTGTGATTTTGCTTGCCTTCAACCCGTATATGAGCACTTCTTTAAGCCTGTGGCTGTCGCTTACCGCCACTCTCGGTATGATGTACCTGTTAAAACCGCTGACGAGGGCGCTCGACAGACCGATAACAAATGTAAAGTCCAACGTCTTTACAAAAATATATAAATCTGTGTCGTCCCTCATAGCCGTGAGCATAGCGGTTACGGCGGTGACATTGCCCGTTTTTGCCGTCAGCTTGCCGTCCGTCTCAACCGTCGCCGTGCTTTCAAATCTGCTTATGGTTACGGTCGGCTCCGTTTGTATGACAAGCGGCGGACTCGGAGCGCTTTTTATGCTCATAAAGCTTGATGTTATAGGAAAACCGCTTGTCTTGTTATCGGGAATTACGGCAAAATATCTCACGGAAACAGCCGTTAAAATATCGGGATTTCACCACGCGTTATTGCCGATTGACTCAAATTTCACAAGAATAATGATTGCCGCGGCGCTTATTGTTTTTGCAATTATTTTATTATTCGGATATAAAAACAAAACGGCTGTAAAGCGCATTGCCATTACACTTTTCTGTATGATATTTTTATCCGCAGCCGTAGCTTCAACGGTGCAAAACAATAAACTGCGTATTGCCGCCGTGTCGGTGGGCGACGGCTCTGCCGTTGTTATGAAGTACAAATATAAAACTTATGTTGTAGGTTGCGGCGGTAACTACTTTTCAGGCTCGGCGGTTTGTGATATAATAAATACATTGGGAAGTTCAAATGTAGATTATATCATTTTGCCGGAGGACAGCGAAAAAAGCCTTTCCGGCGTAAGACGTGTAACAGAGACGTACCGGACAGCGTCGGCGATTACGGCAAACGACCGTATCAAAGACAGATTTTCTTTTGCTTCGAATGTTTCCCTGAACGGAAATTCCGCCGAAACAGTTGACGGTAAGTTAAAAATCACCGTAAGAGATAACTGTGTCGATGTTATTTTCGGCGAGTCACGCTCTGAAATATACTTCGGCGACGTCAAAGACGGCTCGGACGCAGGGCTTTTAATTTGCCGCGGACTTACGGGATACGAAAAATCCGATATAATACTTGTTTCGACCGATAAAACCGATATAGGGGAGTTACCGTCGCAAAAGGTTATATTGACTTCACAAAACGGGACGGTACTCTTTACCCTGTCCCATAACGGAAAAATGACATACCGGAGGATGGCATAATGCCGAGTCTTGACGCAAAACAGCTCAAAGCGCAGATTAAAGAAGAAAAATTCGAGCGCTCATATTTTATATACGGTGAAGAGGATTATTTAAAGCACTACTATTCCGAGCTTATAGCTTCAAAATGTGTTACTGCGGGTATGGAGGGCTTTAACTTAAAGCGATTCGATTATTCGCAGGGCAGCACATTTGACGAAGTGCGCGCCGCCTCGGAAACTCTTCCGGCTTTCGGCGGATACGCCTGCGTTGTCGCAAAGGATTACCCTCTGGATTCGATATATTCCTCCGATAAAAGCGCGTTTGAGTCATTCCTCAAAGAGCTGCCCGACAGCACCGTGATAATATTTTTACAAGATACCGTAAATGTGGATGCAAAGCGCAATTCAAAATATAAAAGCGTCATTGCGCAGTTCCAAAAATACGGAGCGGCGATATGTTTTGACAG
The DNA here is from genome assembly GCA_002437245.1 of Ruminococcaceae bacterium UBA6434. GTDB lineage: Bacteria > Bacillota > Clostridia > Oscillospirales > Acutalibacteraceae > Fimenecus. The sequence continues at coordinate 3,881 of DJOQ01000013.1, read as the reverse complement.
ACTCGACGTTACGTCGCTTGCAAAAATAATAATGTCGGGTGCCGCAAAACGCGGTTGCAATATAGACCGCGAGACGGCGGCATATCTCATAGAGACAAGCGGAAACGACCTTACGGTTTTGCAAAACGAGACCGACAAGTTGTGCAATTTCAAAAACGGCGGCATGATAACAAAATCGGACATTGACGAAGTGTGTGTAAAATCCCTTGAAGCAAATGTGTTTGACCTGTCAAGGGCTGTAATGAAAAACGACGGTAAAAGGGCGTTTTCCATTTTGCATGAGCTCTTTGCCGAAAAGGAAAAGCCGGAATTGATTTTAGGCACCATGATAATGGCATTCGTCGATATGTACCGCGCCAAGGTTGCCGTGTCATCGGGAGAAAAAGCGGATTTTGCCGCCGGATACTATAATTATCGCGGCAGGGAATTCAGGCTTCGCAACGCCTCTTACGACAGCCGCAATATAAGCGTAAAGACTCTGCGTAAAAATCTCGATTCTCTGAACAATGCAGACAGAAAACTCAAAGTCAGAGTAACCGATGAAAAAATAATCCTCGAAAAGCTGCTTGTAGAGCTGCTTCGGAGTGAACAGTAAATGATAAAGATAAAACAGGCCGTCATAGTTGAGGGCAAATATGACAAGATAAAGGTATCAAATATACTTGATACCCTGATAATAGAAACCGACGGATTCGGTATCTTCAAGGATAAGGATAAGCAAAAGCTCATACGCCGCATAGCCGAAACAAGGGGTATACTTATTTTGACGGACAGCGATTCGGCAGGGTTTACCATACGTTCCTTTTTAAACGGAATCGTGCCGCAGGAGCAGGTGACAAACGTATACATTCCCGATATATTCGGCAAGGAAAAGCGCAAGAGCGAGCCGTCAAAAGAGGGAAAGCTGGGTGTTGAGGGCGTAAAGAGCGGCGTTATCACCGACGCTCTTAAAAAGGCGGGCGTCGAATTTGACGTCGGTGTCGAAAAACAGATAAATACACAGCCTGTCACTAAAACCGACCTCTATCTCGACGGACTTTCTGGCGGCAAATACAGCGCCGAAAAAAGAGCAAGGTTTTTAAAGCAGCTTGATTTGCCGGAGCATCTGTCGTCGAACTCAATGCTGAAGCTCATAAATTCCTTTATGGACCGTGACGATTATAAAAGAGAAATTCAGAAACTCAATGAAGGTGTGAAAATATGAAAATACTTGTGTTGTCAACAGGCGGAACCATAGGCTCCGCGGCAAAAGACGGTGTTATGTCACCCGACAAAAACGCAATGGCGCTGCTTGTACTGCTTTATGAGTCGTCTTTTCAGGATGTAGCCGAATTTGACTGCGAGAGTGTTTCGGATATTCTTTCCGAAAATGTTACCGAGCCTTTTTACGAAAAGCTTATAAACAGGCTGCTTGCGGTTGATGCCGAAAAATATGACGGCGTAATCGTTCTGCACGGAACCGATACGCTCGCATATACGTCGTCGCTTGCGGCAATGGTGTGCCGCAGTCTCCCTATTCCCGTGGGCTTTGTCGGAGCGAATTACCCTCTTAAGCACCCAAAGAGCAACGCATTTATAAATTTCCGTGCCGCCGTGGAATATCTTAAAGCCGGCGGTAAGGGGTTCTTTGTCCCATACGAAAACAGCGACGGCAAAACATATATTCACCTTGCCACAAGGCTCACCGAAGCCGACTTCCTTCATGACGATTTTCATTCGCTCGGCGATGCCGTTTTGGCAGAATTCAAGGACGGTAAAATTATATTTTCAAATGATTCGCGCTTGCCGTCTCAGGAGGAGCTTTCAAAGCCTCTTTCCGGTATAACGGACGGAGAATTCGAGCTGCCCGGAAGAGTGGTGCTCTTAAAATCATATCCGGGGCTTGACTACTCGGAACTTCATATAAAGCACGACAATGTCTGTGCGGTTCTGAACATTACGTATCACACGGGCACCGCCTCTTGTGCGGACGGGGATTTCGGACTTCCCGAATTTTGCGACAAATGCCATAAAAACGGTATAGATGTCTACCTTGCCGGGCTTAAAAAGACGGACGATATTTACGAGACGTCAAAGTGCATTTACGAGCACGGCGCAGAGCCGATTTATTCCGTCAGCGTACCGGCGGCTGTTTCAAAGCTTCGCGCGGCGTATAATTCGTCTCTCGAAAATATCGATACGCTGATTTCCGATGATATTTATTACGAAACCCTGCCGCAGGAAGAAAAATGAGACGCTACCGTTCGTTAAACGATTATCTTAAGGATACCTTCGGCGAAAAGGTGTATAAATTAGCCCTTGACGGCGGTATGACCTGTCCGAACCGCGACGGGACAAAAGGAAAAAACGGATGTATATTTTGCAGCGAGGGCGGCAGCGGTGACTTCGCGGAAAAGTATACGGGCGATATCGAGGGGCAAATAGGAAAAGCGATTGCGCGTGTAAGCGATAAAACAAAGGCAAAAAAATTTATAGCGTATTTTCAAAGCTACACAAACACCTACGCACCGCTCCCATACCTTAAAAATTTGTTTTTCGACGCCGTAGAGGATGAGCGTATAGCGGCGCTCTCCGTAGGGACAAGACCCGATTGTTTGCCACCCGATGTAATCGGCCTTTTGGACGAGCTGAACAAAGTAAAGCCTGTCTTTGTCGAGCTTGGGCTTCAGACCTCAAACGAGGCTACGGGAAAGCTTATACGAAGGGGCTATCCGCTGTATGTTTATGACGAGGCGGTATATAAGCTTAAAAGTATAGGCGTAAATGTTGTAACGCATATGATAATAGGTCTGCCGCACGAAACGGTTGAGGATATGAAAAACACGGCGCACCATATAGCAGGGGTTCACTCCGACGGTATAAAATTGCAGCTTTTGCACGTGCTTCGGGGAACGGAGCTTGAAAAAATGTATCTCGATAATGAATTCAAAACATTGACTTTAAACGAGTACACCGATATTTTGTGCGAAATTTTGCCGATTTTGCCGCCGCAAACGGTAATACACCGCCTTACAGGCGACGCACCCAAGCGCCTTTTGGTGTCGCCCTTATGGTCGGCTGACAAAAAGAATGTATTAAATACAATAAACCGTGCCTTTGCGGAGCGAAATGTTTTTGAGGGCAGCGCATACGAAAATACGTCATTTTAGGCGAGTTCGGATTATTATCGCTTGCCTAACATACTTTGTCTTGCTTTTCGGAAAAAATTCCGATTGCAAATATATAAATTTTAAAATAGAAAGAGGTAAAAGCTATGGCAGAACTTAAAGGTTCAAAAACCGAAAAAAATCTTATGGCGGCATTCGCAGGTGAATCACAGGCGAGAAATAAGTATACTTATTATGCGTCAAAGGCTAAAAAGGACGGTTTCGTTCAGATAGCAAATATCTTTGAAGAAACCGCAAACAACGAAAAAGAACACGCGAAAATTTGGTTTAAGCTCCTGCACGGCGGCTCTGTACCGGAGACGGCGGAAAATCTCGAGGACGCGGCCAACGGTGAAAATTACGAGTGGACCGATATGTATGCGGGTTTTGCCAAAGAGGCAAGAGAAGAGGGCTTTGACGATATAGCCGACCTCTTTTTGATGGTTGCGGCTATTGAAAAGGAGCACGAGGAGCGTTACAGAACACTTCTTCTCAATGTTAAAAACGAAATGGTATTTTCAAAAGACGGCGACGCTATATGGCAGTGCTCAAACTGCGGCCATATCGTAATCGGTCAAAAAGCTCCCGATGTTTGCCCCGTATGCAAGCATCCGCAGGCTTATTTCCAGATGAAAGCCGAAAACTATTAAGCGAAATTTAAAATAAGGCAGAAAACAGCGGTAAAGGCATAACCCTTTACCGCTGTTTTCTCTTTGTCTGTGACAAAGTAAACCC